>NZ_CP011304.1:1228703-1535254 GCF_000981785.2 Microcystis aeruginosa NIES-2549
CCTAGAAAAACTGATTCTTCCCGAAATCTCACATCTGGTTAAACAGATGAATGGGTAATTTATTGGGATTTGATCTTAGCTGAAATTTCTTGAAAACATACATCCCAAAAATAGCTGGCCAGATTCACTGCGCTTAATAGTTTAGGAATTCCTTCACTTAGACTGGCAAAACCTCGATTTTTAATCTGGAGAAGATCGATAGTGATCGCAAAAGTTAAAAGTGCTAAAGCAATGATTAAAATTTGGTAAGAAGTTTGTCTTATGTGCCGCCAAAATACTAAACCATAAATCAGAATTGCTAGGCCATAAACAGAGATAGTCAAAAATTTGGGAATATTAAAATAGAGGAGAATGATATGAATTCTGAAGATTTCATTGATGGCAAAAAGTCCCGTTATTATACCAGAAAAAAGTAAAAAATGGCGAGAATTACTGAAACTTGCCTCCTGGGACAATAAAGCATAACTAAAAAGGCAAACAATCGGGGGTAAACAACAAAGAAACTGAAAAGAATGGGTTAATAAACCAGCGATCGGAGTTGGGGGAGTGGCGGGAGGATAAAATAAAAGACTAGAGGGTAATTCTGCCCGATCAACCCCAGCAATCAAAGCTAAAACCAAGAGAAGAACGACAAGATTTATTTTCAGAAAATGCTGTTCTCGTGAGGACATAAGTATAGTAGTTTATAATTGTGGCTATTAACCACGGTATAATTCACAGAGTGCCACTTTCTACTGGCTCGATCTACATACCGAAGTGCCAAGCATTTCCCTGATTGTGTTAGGGACAATTTTCTCGGTTTTCTATGCTCGATCAAAAAGAACTTTTGTGTTTATTACAATTGGCTAGTCCTATTTTACCCGTGGGGGCCTATAGTTATTCCGAAGGGCTAGAAACCCTCGTCGAAAAGGGGATTATCTCTAATAGTGCCAGCTTAAATGATTGGTTAGAGCGATCGCTTTGTCAAGGCTCGATTCGCTTAGAAACGGCGGTTTTGCTAAGGGTATATCGTTGTTTTTGTCAAGAAGATTTTACAAAACTTAATTATTGGGATAACTGGTTATCGGCAACGCGGGAAACGGCCGAATTAAGACAACAAAGCTGGCAAATGGGGCGATCACTGTTAAACTTATTGCGGGAGTTAGCACCAGTCCGAGATAATCTACCAGAACAGGCTAATTATGCCACCGCCTTTGCGATCGGGGCAAGTCATTGGCAAATTGGGGAAGAATTAGCGGTTTTAGGCTATTTACACAGTTGGGCAAGTAATTTAATCAATGCAGGACTGCGTTTAATTCCTCTAGGACAAACCCTAGGACAATCGCTTCTGATCGGTTTACAGCCCAGTTTATTAACAGCAACAGCAGATATTATCAGTTTAGCCGATGAAAACCTGAGTAGTTGGAGTTGGGGGCTAAGTTTTGCCAGTATGAACCACGAAACCCAGTATAGTCGTCTATTTCGCAGTTAGAAGTTTAGATAGGAGAACAGATGTATTATTATCGAATTTTTTGCTATTTTCCGGGAGAATATGCAAGTCTCTAGGAGTCTCTCTCTTAGGTTCAAGCCCAGAGAATGACGTAAAAACAAAATAAGGTATAGTAAGATAAAAAAAATCTTAGGTCCTAGTTCTCGCTTTTTGAGTAACTAAGGGTTTTAAGGAAAGGTGCGAACACTCTACCTAGCCACAGTGTACCAATGTTTAGTCAATCAGAAAAAATTCCCGTTTCGGTGTTAATTCCCGCCAAAAACGAGGAATCTAACCTTCCCGCCTGTTTAGAGAGTGTTGCTAGGGCTGATGAAGTGTTTGTCGTCGATTCCCAAAGTAGCGATCGCTCGATCGAAATATCTACCAACTATGGGGCCAATGTAGTCCAATTTTATTTTAATGGTCGTTGGCCGAAAAAGAAAAACTGGTCCCTCGATAACCTGCCTTTTCGCAATGAATGGGTATTAATCGTCGATTGTGATGAGAGAATCACCCCCGAACTATGGGACGAAATCGCCACTGTAATCCAAGATCCCAACTATAACGGTTATTATCTCAATCGTCGCGTCTTCTTCCTCGGACAATGGATCCGTTATGGTGGCAAGTATCCCGACTGGAATCTGCGTTTATTTAAACATAAGTCGGGCAGATACGAGAATTTAAACACGGAAGATATCCCCAACACGGGAGATAACGAAGTTCATGAACACGTTATCCTCGATGGCAAGGTGGGCTATCTAAAAAATGATATGCTGCACATCGATTTCCGCGATATCTATCATTGGTTAGAAAGACATAATCGTTATTCCAACTGGGAAGCGCGGGTTTATTACAATATTCTCACGGGTAATGACGAAAGCGGCACGATCGGAGCGAACTTGTTCGGTGATGCGGTGCAGAGAAAACGTTTTTTAAAGAAAATTTGGGTAAAACTGCCTTTTAAACCGCTGCTGCGCTTTATTCTCTTTTATGTTATCCGTTTCGGTTTCTTGGATGGCAAAGCTGGTTATATCTACGGTCGTCTTTTGAGTCAGTACGAATACCAAATTGGGGTTAAATTGTACGAATTACGGCAATTTGGCGGTAAATTAAACGTTAATGCCCCTGCTAATCCCCCGATTAAACCCTCGGAACCTCAACCGGTAGAAATGATTAAATAAGTCCTATGTCCCCAGAAATCCGCACCGATGAGGAAGCGTGGCTAGATCTGCGTACCTACGATCAATCTTGGTTCGATCGCGGTCGTTCTAATCCAATTATCCTACTTTGGTGGTTAGTACAGGGAATTCTTTTTCCCCTCAGTTTGCATCAGATGGATAGCTTTCGCTGCGCTGTTTTGCGGCTATTTGGGGCTAAAATCGGCCTTGGGGTGAAAATTCGCCCGACGGTAAGGGTGACTTATCCCTGGAAAGTGGCGATCGGCGATTATACTTGGATTGGCGATGATGTGGTGATTTATAGTTTAGATAATGTTACCATCGGCAGTCATTGTGTGATTTCTCAAAAATGCTATCTTTGCACTGGCAGTCACGATCCCGGCGATCGCTCTTTTGGTTTAAAAACCACTCCCATCCTCATCGGTAATGGTACATGGATCGCGGCCGATTGTTTTTTGGCTCCGGGGGTAAAAATTGGCTCTAATGTTGTTATTGGGGCAAGAAGCAGCGTATTTGCCGATATTCCCGCTCAAAAGGTCGCTTGGGGTAGTCCCTGTCGTCCTCAATACGATAGAAAGATGAATTCTTATAGTAGTTAAGCTAAGAGGCATTTTTGGCGGTCTTCCGCTCGCTTTTGCCCCACTGTTTCCCACGGGACATATTAAGCTGTTCGTAATTTAATTAGCATTTTTATCGATTTTTGTCAAGATATATTTGACACAATTTATTAGAAAAAGGGTTTCTAAAGAAACCCTTTTTCTAGTTTCCAACTAATCCTATTTGACCTAATAGGTAAGGAGTAAGAGTAGGGCTAATTCATGAATTAGCCCTACTTTTTTAGTTTCCAACTAATCCTATTTGACCTAATAGGTAAGGTTCACTGGCTCACCACCATGCCAAGGATTCTCAATAGTGTTTCCAACTAATCCTATTTGACCTAATAGGTAAGGTCCTTGCCATTATTAGCCCTGCTCGGGCCCAAGAACTCAAGTTTCCAACTAATCCTATTTGACCTAATAGGTAAGGCAGAGCCGTAAAATCGACGGGCAGAAAATGAATTCTACTGTTTCCAACTAATCCGATTTGACCTAATAGGTAAGGTTAGTCTGATTTTTTAATCAGTGTAGAAAAGCCCCCCTCAAGTTTCCAACTAATCCTATTTGACCTAATAGGTAAGGAGTACCCCTTGGAAAGTCTCATCGAGAGGGGAAGACAGACCCCCAGACGCATCTCCAAAAAGGTGGTATTGGGGGGGGGTAAAAGTCCCGATACCAAAGGGTAGAACCCTGACTGGGAGAGCAATCGACACATCTAACCAGAGAATCGGGGTTTTAGGTCGGGGAGAGGCTGCATCGATTTTCAACCAAGAGTTAGGGGACAAGCTCACCGTCCGTAGAGATTGGGGGGTGGTTGAGGAGGAGAACCTCCCATCACCAACAATCTAGAGACAGCTTCTTCGGAAATCCTATAGAAGCGCTCATCATCCTCTTGAGGATTGACCCTTTCTACTACTTTAGCGTACAGTTTCCGCCTCTCGATGTGTAATTAATTTTGCTTAAGTAGGGATTGCTGAATAAATCTAAAAACCTTGTTGGGTAAGACTTTTAGACTTTTTGTCAATCAAAAAAGACCAGAGATGGGAGTGATCAGGGGGAAAATTTAGGGACTTTTTCCCTGAAAATTAGGTAATTGACCAGATGAAAATCGGTAAAACCCCACACCCCAACCCCACCAACAAACTTTTTCAGCAAACCCTAAGTAATTAAGTAGCTGGTTATGATTAAATTAAAAATGGATTTTAACTTCGATCCCCCCTTAATCCCCCCCCCTTGATAAGGGTAGGGCTATTTCAAGGTCGATAGAGGGATTGTAAAAAAGAGGTTAGTGTGTATAATCACAATATTAACCTGACATAAGCCAAAATATGCCTAAAAATCTAATTTATTATCTGGAGAAAATTCCTGACTTCCGAGAGCCGAGAGGATGCCGTCACCGATTGTCAGTTGTCTTGCTTATTACCATCCTGGCCATCATGAGTGGAGAACTGGGCTATCAAGCAATGTCTCGTTTTTTAGAACGCCATCGTCGTAACTTGTCTTTTGTTACTCGGTCTGCCCATATCCCGTATCCCCTCTACATCAGTGATTAGACGAGTTTTAATAGGATTAAACTATAAAAAAGTCGGTTCTTCCGAACTTACACTGTAGAAAATTCCTCAAGTTCCCTCTCTGCCCAGCAATGCTCTAAAGTTGATAAATATCAATCTAACAAAAACTCAAAGCCTTAGTATACAAGCTTTACAAGCACGAGTTGTTGATAGTTTTACATGACAGGTTCGGTAGAGCCAAAAAGTCGAAGAACAATTGAACGAGTGGCTAAAAGAGAATGCTAAAGTTCCCGAAGGTGAATGGGTCAGTGGAGAGGGAAAAGCACTTAAAAATACGGTGTTGAATTATGATGATTCTCAACAAGTATTTTTTAATTTCGTCTCATTGTCCCCAGAAAAAGGGACTTTCCCCCATCAACATTTCCTTGTTAAAGACATGGGTTTTAACCTTGTACAGGTTAGAGGGTTATGATTCTTTAACAAAGGGAATTGACCACAATAAGCACAACATCCGCCAATTATTGTCTTTATGTCCCTAAAATTTCGTTTCTCGCCGTATTTCTCCTTTTTTCTTGAGAATGAAATAGCCCTACTACCCTTGATAAGGGGGGAAATCTGACAATTTTTAACACCTACCTACTTAATCACTGATAACCGATAACTGATAACTGAAATGACCTCTGACCCGTCCCTCGATCGAGCTTGGAATACCGAAGACCTAGAACAAGCGCTTCGAGGTGTCGGCACTATTCAAGAAGAACTCAACTATAATCAGGCACGCAATTCTCTGAGCAAACTTGTTGAGCGTCTGGATCTTACCTCGATCGAGAAAATTGGTCTAGAAGCGGAGATCGATCGCCTGGTGGCCCTGCTAGAAAAACTCGATCGATCCCTGATTCAAATTGCCGCTTTTGGCCTGGTGGGCCGGGGAAAATCCTCGATTTTAAATGCTCTGGTCGGTCAAGAAATCTTTACAACCGGTCCTTTACACGGAGTTACCCGCACCATTGAAGGGGTAAATTGGCAGTTAAGCAGCGATGATACTTTCCCCAATCTAGCGCGTCTGACCCTGAACGGCCAGGGTAATGCTCAGGTGCAATTGCTTGATACTCCCGGTATTGATGAGGTAGATGGGCAAACGAGGGAAATTCTCGCCTGTCAGGTGGCGCAGCAGGTGGATTTAATCCTTTTTATCATCTCTGGTGATATGACCAAAGTGGAATTTTCCGCCCTGGCCAAGTTGCGGGAAGCAGGAAAACCGATGATTTTGGTCTTTAATAAAATCGATCAGTATCCAGAAGTCGATCGCCTCGCTATCTATGAGAAAATCGCCTCAGAACGGGTCAAAGAATTACTCTCCCCCGATGAGATTGTTATGGTGGCGGCCTCTCCCCTCTTGGCGGAGACCGTCAAGGGGCAGGATGGGCGGCTAAAAACGCAACGATTTCGGGGAAAACCCCAGATAGAAGCCCTGAAACTCAAAATTTTAGAAATTCTAGAGCGAGAGGGTAAATCGCTGGTAGCACTCAATTCTATGCTGTATGCGGACGAGGTAAACGAGCAAATTGTCGCCCGCAAAATGGCTATCCGCGATCACGGCGCTAATCAATTGATTCAAAAAGCAGTGATGATCAAAGCATCGGCGATCGCTCTTAATCCGGTGACGGTGTTGGATCTGTTTACGGGGGCAGTTATCGATCTGGCCATGATTCTCGCTCTTTCTCGCTTATACGGCATCGATTTAACTCGTCAGGGGGCGATCGCTCTTTTACAAAAAATTGCCCTCAATATGGGGGGTATTAGTGCCAGCGAATTTTTAGCGGTTTTGGGCTTAAGTTCCCTCAAAGGACTGCTTGGCCTCTCGATTCCTGCCACTGGCGGCATTTCTCTCCTTCCCTATACTTCGATCGCCCTGACTCAAGCGGGAGTTGCCGGTGTATCCTGTTACGCGATCGGCCAAGTGACGAAAACCTATCTCGCTAATGGGGCCACTTGGGGACCCGATGGCCCGAAGGCAGTGGTGGCCAGTATTCTCGATTCCCTCGATGAAACCTCGATTCTCAACCGGATTAAGCGGGAATTAGGCTCAAAATTGGGGGGTGGGGGACTTTTCAGTGTTGCCAAAGGCACGGCGTAGCCGTCCAGTAAACAGTAATCAGTAATCAGTCAACTGAAGGCAAGAGGCAACAGGCAACAGGCAATAGGCAATAGGCTCCCAGAAAGAATCTGGCAATTCTCCTACCTAAAAAGAAGGTTAGAAACTGAGTAAATTAAAGCTTTTAGCTTAACAAATTTGGTATTAGATTCAGCCCTTGTGAACTGAAAATTCAAATCTGACCACTGATCACTGATAACTGATCACTGATCACTGATCACTGACTCGATCAATCCAAGAAATGCTTACTATGGACGATCGCCGCTATAATAACTACCGCCCCTTGAATTTGATAGATCAGACGGTAGGCATAGGCAGACTTTTCTCGGATGGTATCATCGCTAAATTCGGCGCATTTTTTCGCTTCTAGGGGACAATTTTCTAAAGAATAGCTTATATCAAGAATTCGACGCACGACGGCCGCCGCGTAGGACGGGGAATCTCGACTAATATAAGATGCGATCGCATCTACGTCTTCAATTGCTTTGGGCGACCAGACAAGGCGATAATTCACTCGATCAGCCATTTGTTTAAAAGACCCTCAACTTCTTCTTGGGGGATTGTATTCTCCAGAGAGGCAGCGTTCAAACTTTGACGCACCTTCTCCAGAACGTATAAATGATACTGAATATCTTCAATTGAACAATCATCTGGTAATTGATTCAAGAGGGATTCAACTTTTTGTCTAATGCTATTCATACAAGTTTGACCGAAGTTTTTAAGGAAAAGTATAAATTTAAGTTATCCATCAACTATCATCTATCATTTATCATCGGATAGAAAATTATAGTTACGCCTCCTATCCTAAGCCATAGTCCCCAGAAAAGCGAGAAAAAGTTAAGAATAGATAAGGTGATTATCTAGCTTTTGTAACATTGGGGCGGGGATACTGTTAAGAATGCTTAATAATTTCCTTATCTGCTCAATCCCCGCAACTTTTAGGGATTATTGACCGATAACCATCTAGCGGCCACAAGACCCCCCCCAATCGCAGAAAATTTTTGTTACATTAGTTTACAGTTCCCTCAACGCCCCAGTGGGTTATTAATTTTAATGTCTTCTTCGGTTCCTTCGTCGGATTTTATACCCTTAATCGGTCAAGAAACAGAAATCTTTAACTGGGCAAAATCCCATTATCGTAACCATACCTTTGCCAAAGATGAAAGAGTCGCCACGCGCCCCGGGCTGTTATACTTTGTGGAATCTGGGGCGATTCGTATTCTTGGTAAGGCACAAGTTAACGTTATCGACCAAAAATCCTGCCGTCAACTACCTATGGCCGACAGTGAGGAAGTATTTCTCGGTTTTGTGGGTGCAGGTCAACCTTTTGAGATTGTTTCTCAATTTCCCTTTCAATTACAAGCCCAAGCTCATCTAGACGGGACCGAGTTAGTCTGGTTATACTGGGAAGACCTAGAACAATGGCCGCAATTGCGATCGGCTGTTATGGAAACTTTTCGCCATCAATACCAGCGTAAGTTATTTTGGTTGAGTATTCTCGGTCAAAAACGCTCCCTCGATCGATTAATGGGGTTCTTAGTTCTATTATTGGAAGAATACGGTCAACCCTGTCTGGAAGGCTATTATCTCCCCTATACCCTAACTCACGCTCAAATTGCCAGCGCCATCGGCACTACCAGAGTAACAGTAACAAGATTAATCGGTAAATTGCGACAACAAAATTCGATCTTTTTTAAGCAGGATAATCTTATCGGATTGCCCAGTTTATTTTTGAGTCAGAATTAATTTTTCTGCAGTGTTGCGGGTGCATCTCATTTTTGTAAATCTACTAAGTTGGGATTTTTAAGGGGAAACTCTCGGATAAAATTGGGCATTACTTTCGATTTTATCACTCAATCCCAGCTTTTGGGGGGTTCTACCCCCCCAAACCCTGGAGCGCATTAGTTTTAATTAAGACGATCACCTTCTTGTCGATGAGAAGCACGGCATAACTTAGTCGTTAGCTGGACTAAAAAGCTATCGTGATCGAGTTCCGCCTATTTCCTGTTCCGAAGTTCTTAATGAGAGTAGATGAACTCGGAAACTTGAAGTCATAACTGCTTACATAGTATTCTTAGGTAGAAGAATAATGCCAAATAATTTTTCGACGCAAAAAAATAAAATTCAGGAAAGATGACTGCTCAATCTCTGTGGAAACCCCAAAAAGTTCACGTAAACTTACTAAGCCGCGTATCTGTGCTTCCCACATCATTAACTTGGTTTCAGACAAACTTTACTGGAATTTGGTTTGGCTGTTTCGAGTCTGACCATGAAATCCAGGATCATCCAGTAACAATGCTGACTCGATTCTATCCGGGTGGTTTTTTTCCGCTGCACGGACATCCCGGTGGTGAAGAGATTTTGGTGCTTGAAGGCAATTTTGCAGATGAAACAGGGGTGCATCCACCGGGTACTTATATGCTTAACCCCGAAGGCTTTATCCATCGCCCCTATAGTGAGGAAGGATGCCTGACTTTTGTTAAATTGCGGCAACATGGTGGTAAAACTCGCCAACAAGTGAGAACCAACATTTTTAACGGCTCCTGGCAAGCAGGTATAGTGCCTGAAATTAAGGTTCAACACCTCTATGAGCAAGCAGATTTCTCAGAAAAAGTCTGGATTGAGCGTTGGCTGCCCAACACTCAGTTGGTGAATGTTGTCGAAACTGAGATTAAAGAAATCTTTGTCATTGAAGGTACCTGGAGAGATGAATTGGGTAGTTATCCAGTAGGCAGTTGGCTAAGATACCCCCCCAATTGCCCCTACAGTCCTTCCTCAACAACAGGTTGTCTCATTTACGTTAAAACCTATCCTGTTACTGATACAACCGCAAGATTTGTGGTCGGTGATGATTTCCAACATCCTCAAGCAATCTGAAGCAACCATCTATGGGATTGAGGGTAGGACGTAGAGTCAAAAAAGACAGGCATTAAGCCTGTCTATAAAACAAAATAAATCACCTATCAGGTTGCCATAAATAGGGAGTTTTTTGCGTCAAATTTCCAAGCAATACCATCGGGATCTCTGATGCGACTCCAATCGGCAAATTCTGCTTCCGATTTATTTTTCTTGTTTCTACCCAAAACGGCCGGGGTAACTCCTAAACGTTTAGCCAAATCCGCCAAACTCATCGATGAGATGGTTTCAGATACAGTGGTTAGTGATTCTTCCCTAACTTCTGCTTCTGACTGGAACAAAGAACTGGCAGAACTGTTCAAACTAGGATTAATTATCTCCTCCGGTTCTTGAATTACCGTTTCTTGAACAGAGATTGCTGCAGTATTTTCTTCCTCTTTTTCCTCAAATAATTTACCTAAATTAGTCAGAGGTTGGGAGGAGGAAATAACAGCAACCTCCGGGACAGAATTTTCGCTTTTCTCGGCGACAATCAGGGGGGATTTAGCCTCCTGCGATTGCTCTAAATTGGTCAGAGGGGATCTCGATGCAGTAATCGCAGGAACTTGTTTTTCCTCTATTTCTTCTAAAGAGGGGTCACTCTCATCAAAAATACTACCCAAGGTACTGGCGGTGATAAAGTAATAGGCCATACCCTTATCGCCTACAGCTTTTTTTTGCGCCCCAAATTCCTCAGCTTTTTTGTCTAAAAATTGTCTGGCTAATTTGGCCGTGAGATTGGCTTTTGCCGATAGGTCAATCGGGGTGAGACAACCTTGATTGTCCTGTAAAAGTTGATTGAAATAGGGGTTAATCACCGTCGATAATTTTGACCAGCGATAGTCTTGCCACACCTTGACTGCAAGAGTTAAGAAGAAGACCAGTAGGATCAATGGCCAAGCGGTAAAAACAAGGATGATTAGCACCGCTAGGGGGATGATGAGGACGAGAAACCCCGCCGTTTGACGATCGATAATTTTTCCAGTCATAATTTCATAAGCTGCCAGAATTAAAATTCTTAATGGCTAGTTTGACTATCTCCTGCCATAAGTGTATATGACCAGTTTAGGCTTTATTGGTCACACTGGTTAGTTCTAGTCGTTCAAACATGGCAAATCTTGCCTTCAGGGCCAGAGAATCATCAAGTTTTGTTAAAAAAATCGGTTTTTGATACTTTTGTTCTAAAGCTTTTTGGATTAACCAATCAGCTAAAAAGGGATTTTTGGGTAGTAAGGGACCATGGGCATAGGTAGCGATCGCATTGTGGTAAAATGCTCCTTCATAACCGTCCTCTCCGTTATTTCCGTAACCGGTAATCACCTTTCCCAAGGGAGAAACGGTCTGTAAATAGGTACGACCCCCGTGATTTTCAAAGCCAATTACTAGCGGTTTTTCCCCAGTCATAGCTTTAATTTCCTCCGCTAAGGGAGAGGCCGTAATTTCAAAAACCACGTTACCGATACAGCGTTTTGCATTGGGGCCGGGATGTTTACTTACTAGGTCTAATAATCCTAATCCTTCGATTCTTTGACCGAAAGCTGGTTCGTAATAATGTCCTAATAATTGTGGGGAACCACAGGTAAAAACCCCCGGTATTCCTGCCGATAATTGTTCTTTCATCGCCGCCGCTTTTTTCCCCTGTAAATCCCGCATAACGATCTCCTGTTGCCGATCCTGCGCTCCACCCCCAACAATTATATCTACTTGATAAAATGTATCGGCTTCTGTTTGAGCATCTAGGGGAATAATTGTCACAGGAATATCACGCCATTGACATCTTCTTTGGATAGTAATAACATTACCTCGATCGCCGTAGGTACTCATTAAGGTCGGATATAACCAGCCGATTTTTAGTTCTAGTTCTTGCATAATTTTTTAGGGGATTAGGGAATGGGGAAATGGGGGATAAGAGACAGGCTGCATCTCAAGTTTGTGGAAATATCAAAAATTATTAATATATGAACAACTGCGTGTAAGTATCTCACAAAAAAAGCTAATGTACCCTTGCGCTTATGTACCCCTTTTCTAATTTCTACAAAATCTTTCGACCCGTGAGAATCTCTCGTACTTCCAACATAGCAGAATAGGTGGGTAAAATATGTAAAGTTTCCTCATTTTTGGTGTTATTAAGGGCAATTTGGATCGCTTTTTTTAGATCGGATTCAACAATTAAATTAACTGGATAAGCGAGACTATCCTGACTATATTGTAAGCGTAAAGCCATATCATAAAGTCGATCGCCCGTTACTACTAAAGTTGTTCCCAAACGGGTTAATTTTTCCGTATCCACATCCCAAATCCAAGAAACATCCGTCCCGTCGGGGATGCGATCATTGAGAACTAAGAGAGTAGTCGAGGACTTTTCTTTCTGTAAAATATCAGCCACTGCGCGAATTGTTTCATTCATACCCACAGGATTTTTAGATAGTAAAATTCTAACTTTTTTACCCTCAATTTCTAATTCTTCCGCTCGACCAAAAGCCGCTTTAAAACCCTGAACTGTCTCAAAAATTTCTCGATCTTTAATCCCCAATTCCTGGGCTACTAAACCCGCTGCTAAAGTATTATATTTATTATAAACACCGATTAAAATCTGCGGCCAATCGTGACTATGAAAAGCAGGATTACTCTTTTTAAAGCCACAACTAGGACAACTAAAATCCCCTAAATGGGAGAGATAAACCCCGCGATAATCCAAAGAAGCGCCACACTTAGGACAGTAAATAGAATCGACAGCGTGGGGAATTTCTTCCAGATATAATTCTGGCTCACTTAAGCCAAAATATACAACTCTTTGGGGCAGTTGTTGACCCAAATGGGAAAGGGTCGGATCATCAGCATTGAGAATCACTAAAGTATCGGTGGGTAGGGGAGATATGGCCCCTTGCCAACGGCGACTAATCGTATCCACTTCCCCATAGCGATCGAGTTGATCGCGAAACAAATTTAGAGCTAAAATAGCGCGAGGACGACAATCTTTTAAAACCAAAGGGAGAATATTTTCATCCACTTCTAAAATGGCATAATCAGCCTTTAAAGTGCCGAATAAATTAGCATCGGCTAATAAAGCAGTGATTAAACCATTAATTAAATTCGCCCCGGTGGTATTATGGGTAACTTTTGCCCCTTGACGCTCTAGAATAGTTCTTAGCAGTAGGGAAGTGGTAGTTTTTCCATTCGTGCCAACCACCAAGATTACCCCCCGTCGGACTTGCCCACAAAGTAGGGGTAACAAACGGGGATGGAGACGACGGGCAATTTCCCCCGGCAAGACGCTGGCAGCCCCTAAACGGAGTCCTTTAACCACAGCAGTAACGGTTTTAGCCACCGCTACGGCTATCCCTAAACGGATGCGATCAAACAATTGCATGAACTGAGATTCTCATAGCTGTTTCGTGATTTTACCCCTAAAAGAAGACCGGTAAACGGGGTAAGTTCCCATTGATTCTTTCCTACCGACAAAAAAGACAGCCTATAATATAGGTAAGTTTGGGGCCGATTCTACCGCACACGACATTTTAGGGCTAGAGCTTATGGGTTTATTGACAAGATTGGGGATTTCACTGGGATTACTCGCCCTAGGCGGTGCTGTGGGTGTGCTAGGAAATCAGTATTTAAGCAGAAAAGCGCCCCTAGAGGTAAATACACCGCCGGCAATCGTCCCCGCTTCCCTCTCTCTCCCTGTTATTCCCCAAAACGACGACAATGTTAATTTTATCGCCCAGGCCGTGCAGAAAGTTGGGCCGGCGGTGGTGCGGATTGACTCGGCCCGGGAAGTGGCCGACCAAATTCCCGAAGAATTTAAACAGCCCTTTTTTCGGCGCTTTTTTGGTGATCAAGTGCCGATTCCCAAGGAGCATTGGGAACGGGGAACCGGTTCTGGATTTATAATTAGTACAGAAGGACTACTTTTGACTAATGCCCATGTGGTGGACGGGACAACCCAAGTAAAAGTGACTTTGAAAAACGGTCAAACCTATCAGGGTAAAGTTCTGGGGGTTGACAATATGACCGATGTGGCCCTGGTGAAAATTGAGGCGAAAAATTTACCGACGGTGACTTTTGGCAAGGCCGAAACTTTAACCCCCGGGGAGTGGGCGATCGCTATTGGCAATCCCCTAGGCTTAGATAATACGGTGACAGTGGGCATTATTAGCGCCTTGGGCCGGACTAGCAGCGAAGTGGGGGTTCCCGATAAACGGGTTCGTTTTATCCAAACCGATGCCGCTATTAACCCCGGCAATTCCGGCGGCCCGTTGCTGAACGCCAAGGGGGAAGTTATCGGCATTAATACGGCAATTCGGGCCGATGCCCAGGGTTTAGGGTTTGCCATTCCCATCGAAACCGCCCAAAAAGTGGCGGGACAGCTATCTAGTAAGGGTAAAGCGGAACATCCCTACATTGGTATCCAGATGGTGACGCTAACCCCAGAATTACGGCAGCAATTGAACGAAACTAAAGAATTAAACTTTAATATTGACCAAAATGAAGGGGTAATCGTCCTGCGAGTGGTGGAAAATTCCCCCGCCCAAAAAGCCGGAATGCAAGCGGGTGATATCATCGAAACTGTGGCAGGAAATCCCGTTAAAACCGCTTCGGATGTGCAGCAAGGTGTAGAAACCAGTGCGATCGGTGGTAATCTGGAAATCGAGATTAACCGCAGGGGTAAACAACAAACTCTCACCGTTCAACCGGGGGTTTTTCCTAGCAAAACTAGCGAGTGAACTACTTTCAACCGGTCAAGGGGCGACCCCTTACCCTACACTGGGAGGAGAGAAAATAGCAGCGGAGCGATCGAAATTGAGGCAGCGGTTACAATTAAAATTATCAATTGGGCGCGGGGCTGCCCTTCTAATCGGTTTGCTGGGATTAACAGCCTGTCAACCTCCCGATCCGCCGAAAATTTCGCCGACAGAATCGCCTAAAATTGAAGAAACTGGCCGCTTAATTCTCAATAATGCCACCTTAGAACAGGCTAACCCCTCCGGACAACCCCTCTGGAAAATTCAGGTCAAAAAAGCTACCTACACCCAAGACCAAAAAATCGCCCGTCTGGAAAATATCAAGGGTAATATCTATCAAGAGGGGAAAGTAGTTTTACAGGTTAGTGCTGACCGAGGGGAAGTCTATAAGGAAGGCCAGGAAATTCTCCTCAAAGATAATATTGTGGCTGTGGATCCCCGCAATAAAGCCATTATTAACGCGCCTGAATTGCGTTGGCTACCCAAGGAAGGTATTTTAATCTCCCCCAAAGGGATCAAAGGTAGTCATCTACAACTAGAAGCCAAGGCCCGCCAAGGACGCTACGACACGCGCCAAGAAAAACTAGAATTACAAGGTCAAGTGGTGGCTACCGCCAAGGAATCTCGTGTCGTCCTGCAAACCGAGCGCCTGTACTGGGAAATTCCTCAACAAGTCATTAGTACCGATCAAAAAGTCGCTTTTGATCGCTATATTAATAAAACTATTATCGATCGCCTGACTGCTATCGGCGGTCGTTGGGAAAGAAAAAATAATCAGGTTATCCTGCAAGAAAACCTCGAATATCGCTCTTTAGAACCACCTTTACAGATTTCTGGTTCTCAGGCAATTTGGAACTATCAAAATCGTACCCTAACTTCCGATCGCCCCACGGAAATTTTTCAATATCAAGATCAAATCACTATTACTGGTAATCGTGTGGTGGTGGAATTAGGCAATCGTATCGCTTATCTCAAGGATGGGGTTAAGGGAATTAATCAGAAAACTGGGGCGCAATTGTATAGTCAGATCTTAACTTGGAAAATGTCGGAAAAAATTGTCGAGGCCGAGGGGAATATTATCTATGAACAACAGGAACCAAAATTTAATCTCACCGGCGATAAAGCGATCGGCACTTTAGAAGATAATAACATTGTTGTTACCAGTAGCTCCCCCGATCGAGTTGTCACCGAGATTTATCCTCGTTAACAGGGAAAACTGGCCAAAAAAAACTCTCCCCAAAAAAGGGAGAGAGAGGGGTAAATATTTAAAAGCTTACCATTTGAGCAGGTTAAACTGTTCCATATCGATGGTGTCGCGGTTACGATAGATAGTCAGGATAATCGCTAAACCCACGGCTGCCTCGGCTGCCGCTACGGTAATCACGAAAATAGTAAAAATTTGGCCTCGGATATTAGCGGGGTCAAGATAGTTGGAAAAACCCATTAAGTTAATGTTAACAGAATTGAGCATCAATTCGATCGACATTAAAACCCGGACGGCATTGCGACTGGTGACTAAACCGTAAATTCCGATACAAAATAAAGCCGCCGCTAATAACAAATAATACTCTAACTGAATCTGCATGATACCTCTTTTTTGGGTCTTATTTAGGGGCGGTTAATTCTCTAGGTCGTTCGGGTAATGTTAAGGCTGTGGCCGTAGGTTCTTCAGCTTTTAGGGTAGGGATAAGGTCACGACGAGCTAAAATAATTGCTCCGACCATCGCCATTAATAACAGCACAGAAGCTAATTCAAAGGGTAGCAAGAAATCACTAAAGAAATGCTTACCGATTTCTACTAAAGTATTAGTCACAACGGCGGGAGAAGTGGTAGAAATTGACCAAGGTGTGATTAAAACCATGGTCGATAACAGTACAAATAAACCCACACAAACTAAAGCAGTAGATGCCTGACGAATCCAACGTTTAGGAATATCAGAAAAGTCCTCTTGCTTGTTAACAAGCATAATAGCAAAGAGAATTAAAACGTTAATCGCACCCACATAAATTAGAATTTGTGCCGCCGCTACAAAGTCAGCATTTAGTAAGAGATATAAACCCGAAATGCTGATAAAAACACCGCCCAATAAAAAGGCGGAATAAACGATATTAGATAATAGTACCACGCCTAAAGCTGTCCCGATTACTAGGGCTGCTAAAATGCCAAAAGATACTATTTGAACGCCCTCGGCTAAATTCACAGTAGTTTCATCTCCTTTTATGTTTGAGAGTTATTAATTATTAGTTATCAGCTTCTGAAGGCAAGAGGTAACAGGCAAGAGGCAAAAGACAGAATCTGGCAATTCTCCTACCTAAAAACCGTGACGGCTGATAGCTAACTGCTAATTAATCAGTAATTTCTTCCGGACGTTTACCGGCGCGTTGACTACCGGCGGGTAAATCGTGGGGTTCGATGACACCTTTAGGCAGATAACCTAATTCCCTCAGAGGTGTTACCATCGGGTCTTGGGTGACTTTGTAGGGTAAACGGCCTAGGGCGACGTTATCATAGTTTAATTCATGACGATCATAGGTCGCTAGTTCGTATTCTTCGGTCATCGATAGGCAATTAGTCGGACAGTACTCTACACAATTACCGCAGAAAATACAGACCCCAAAATCGATACTGTAGTGTTTGAGTTCTTTCTTTTTAATTTCCTTGTTAAAAGTCCAATCCACTACTGGTAAATTAATCGGACAAACTCGCACACAAACTTCACAGGCGATACATTTATCGAACTCAAAGTGAATTCTACCCCGATAACGTTCCGAGGGAATTAACTTTTCGTAGGGATACTGAACGGTAATCGGACGACGACGCATATGGTCGAAGGTAACGGATAAACCTTCGCCGATGTATTTCGCCGCTTGAATGCTACCTTTGGCGTAATCGCTGACTTGTTTGAGGATGTTAAACATGATGGTCAGAGGTATAGTAGGTTAACAGGGCAAAAACGGGAATTAACCGCCAAAAGCAAAGGGAAAAGCTAGTTTTAGGGCGGCGGTAAGTAGTAGGTTAACTAAAGATACCGGTAAAAGGAATTTCCAGCCTAAATCGAGTAATTGGTCAATGCGAACCCGGGGTACAGTCCAACGCAAGAGAATAGCGATGAAGATGAGAAAATAGGCTTTTAATACCGTCATCGTAATCCCGAGGGAAGCGGTGATAATTTGTAGCCAAGGATTGGTTTCACTCACTCCCAACCAGCCGGCCACAGCATTGACGGGGATAGGAAATTCCCAACCACCAAGATAGAGGACGGCGAAAACTAGGGCCGACAGCACGAGGTTAACGTAGGAACCCACATAAAAGAGAGCGAATTTCATCCCCGCGTATTCGGTTTGATAACCGGCGACTAATTCCTCCTCCGCTTCTGGTAAATCGAAAGGCAGACGTTCACACTCAGCTAAAGCGGCAATCCAGAAAATCAGAAAACCCACCGGTTGGCGCCAGATATTCCAGCCTAAAATGCCATAACCGGATTGTTGTTCGACAATATCAATGGTACTGAGACTATTAGACATCATCACAATCGCTAATACCGATAAAGCCAAGGGAATTTCATAACTAATCGATTGCGCCGCCGCCCGTAGGCCTCCCAGTAAGGAATACTTATTATTTGAGGCATAACCCGCCATTAATAAACCAATGGGGGCAATACTGGACAAGGAAATCCATAAAAAGATACCCACGTTTAGGTCAGTAATCAGCAGATTTTGACCGAAGGGGACGATGAGGTAGGAGACAAACACCGGCATCACCACCAAAATTGGCCCAAAGAGGAATAACCAAGGGTCAGCTTTAGCGGGGACGACATCTTCTTTAAAGACTAATTTCAGACCGTCGGCGACCGGTTGTAAAACGCCCAAGGGTCCTGCGTATTCCGGCCCGATACGCTGTTGGACGGCGGCGGAAATTTTCCTTTCTAACCAGACGCAGACTAAAACCCCCACTGTGGCGGCTATAATCATCAGGAACATGGGTAAAGGCATCCAAATCGCTTTAGCCAGTCCTCCACTTAATCCCAAGTCTGTTAGGGATTTAATGAAACTTTCTTGTAAATCTATGCCTTGATTCATATTTGGCGATCGCTGTACTGTCGATAGTTCGGCATGGTCCGAAGATTTTTAAGCAAATCTTATAGCCTAGTATACAGTTAGTCGGTCTGAGGGTTATCAGAAAGTGATAAAGGCTTCAATTCTTAGCGGCCAAGAGAATCAAGCAATCTTGATTCCCCGTCCGAGAATAGCTATTAGTCAATCGTTAGACTCTGAATCTATCAATGTTCTCATTTGTTTCTTAGTGCCGACAACCTCAGCTAGTTACCAATTATTCACAGGAAAAAAATGTAAATAACTTATCGTTTAGGCAATGAAAGCAGCCCGCTTGAATCTGTCTTCCTCTTTGTGTTCTTTGTGCCTTTGTGGTTTATCCCCAGAGCCAATCCGACTGTTAAAATCCAGTTATCGAGCGTTTCTCGCCACTCCCCGCTATTGATTATGATAAGCCGCCTGTAGATCCCGAATCGAAAACAAAGCTTGAAACTTTATTCCCTGAGATTGGTAAAATTCCGCCCCTCCTTGCTCTCTATCCACCAAAGCAATGATTAAATCTACTTGATAACCCGCATCGCGTAATCTTTCTACCGCTACCATGGCACTTTTCCCCGTTGTCACCACGTCTTCGAGGACAACCACTGCGGCACCGGGGTTTAAAGTCGGCCCCTCGATATAAGCCATGGTTCCGTGACCTTTTGCCTCTTTGCGGACGATTAAAGCTGGAATCGGGCTATTTTCGTAGGCAGATACCACACTAACCGCGCTGACAATCGGATCCGCCCCTAGGGTTAATCCTGCCACCGCTTGGGTATCTGGAGGCAGTAGAGACAGCAATAAACGCCCCACGGCTAAAGCTCCCTCAGCAGTGAGAGTAACTTGTTTGCCGTTGATATAGTAGCTGCTTTTTTGTCCTGAAGACAGGGTGAAATCTCCCTCTCGATAGGCAAGACGGACAAGAGCATCGAGGAGAAATTGACGCAGGGAAGCAGTATCGAGATTCGCTACCGAGGAATTAGCCATATTTTCAGGATTGGGAGTCTGACTGACTCCAAAATTTCGGTTACAATTAAGCCAAAAGTCATTATATATTGCCTCGATCGCTAGTATTGATTTCTTTCTCATCCCATTGAAGCAATTTTTTAATTAACCTTGCCCCTGTGAGGAGGTTTTCACCCATGCGCGCTCAATTTTTACTCCCTTCCCTGTTTTGTTTAACCGGTTTAGTCTGGTTGAGTTCGCCTATTGCGATCGCCCAACGTTCACCCGCCACCAATCCGGCGCCGGTAAAAATCCAACAATTGCAACTTGTCCCCTCTCCCGATACGGCGGTGGGATTTAATAATATCCCCGGTTTGTTTAACCGCGCTGTTAATAATAATACCGGTCGTTTCTACGACTACACCAACATTTTAGGACAGTTCAACTCTCTTTTGGGTTGGCGTACTTTTCCCCAGGGTTCTTATTTCGATAATATGATTACCCGGGATGCTAAATTGACCGAAGCTTTATACTATGATGTCATGCAACAGCAACAGTCTGGGCCTTTAATTCGCACCCAAGATCTACCCAATCCCTTCGATACTTCCCTACAGGAAAATCCCAGTTATTTAAGCCCCGGCGGCTTTTAATTCGCCAATTTAACTCGCAATTGGCTAACAATGTAATCGGTCGAGAATCTTCTTTGAAGGTTCCCGAACTGCGGCAATATATCTTTTTAAGTTCAATCGAAGCTCCCTGAGAAGCTAAACTCTCACCCATTTGGCAATATCAAGGGTTTTGTCATAACGATAGCTCATGCCATCATTGGCAACAATCGTTTGACCTCGACTGGCTTTATTTTTGATCGTACTTAAGCTATAGTTGGTCAGTTTTTGCATTTCTTGATGGGTAAAATTGTCTTGATTGTTCATTTCAGAGACAATTTCTATCGTTTCATCAACGGTTTGGTCATTGTTAGAATGAGTTGCAATCACTGCTGATGGATGATAGTCTTCCATCCTCATTAAGCGCCAAGTAGAATCCTCGGACAGTTCCAAAACCTTTTGATGGTAGTTAAACAAACTTTCTCGATGTCCGACACTAATAAAGGTCTTGCCAGTTTGTTGTAACTGTTTATATAAATGATCTTCATTTTTTAAATCTAAAGCACTGGTGGCTTCATCTAAAATTACAAAATCTGGCTGATTAACGAATAGTCGCGCAAAGGCTAGACGCTGTTGTTCTCCTAAAGATAAAATATTTTCCCAATCCACTTCCTCATCAAAATTTTTGATGCGATTAAGAACATCTTGCAGGTTAACTTCTTGTAAGATTTCTTTTAATTGGAATTCACTCATCTCCGTTGTCGTTTGAGGATAAATTAGCTGTTCGCGCAAGTTTCCTAAAATGATATAAGGACGTTGGGGTAAAAATAATAAATCGTCGAGGGGAGGTCGCACCAAATGACCTGTACCTGTATTCCATAACCCAGAAATAGCGCGTAAAAGAGAACTTTTTCCTCGACCACTTGGCCCAACAATTAATAAACCTTTCCCTGGTTCAACGGATAGGGATAAATGTTCGACAATCACTTTAGCGGCATCGGGAGTTTGTAAGGTGACATCCTCAAAAGCTAGATTGTTATCTTCAATGACTTTAATGGTATTAACTGGGGTTTTTTGTTTGCTTACACCCTCTAAAGCTTGGTAAAACTCTTCTAAACGTTCAATATAATTAATAAACTCACCGGAGCGTCCAAATTCATCCACTAACACGGATAAGGCTGTGGAAAAGAAATAGCAACAATAGCTGGCTTGGTTAACTTGTCCAAACTCAATTTCACCACTAATATATAATGGGGAAACAATTAAGAAGGGGAAGATTTGAACAATGGATTGATAGCCGCGGTTAAAAAATTCTTGGGTTCTTTCCCAATTAATTCTTTCAATCATGATTTTAATCACCTGATTGAACTTTCTGTGAATAATATTTAACTCTTTTTCTTCCCCTCTAAAAAATGCAATTGATTCAGCGTGAGTCCGAACATGAGTAATGGCGTATTTATAGGTTCCTTCGATTTCTAATTGTTGTTTATTGACTTTATTTAGTTGTTGAGTAATATAGGTGGCAAGAATATTTCCAATAATCGTATAAACCAGAAGCACAATAGAAATGCTTTTAGAAATTGACCAAAGGATGACAATAAAAACCAGCATCTCCATAACTTTTTCAACACAGGTTGTTAAAAAGTCCATCGTTGTTCTGGCAATGGGTTGAATTTCTTGGGATAAACGTTGATCTGGATTTTCAATATCTCCTTTAAAATTAATTTGATAATAAGCACGATTTTTAAAATATTTTTGCAAGATACTACTATTGATCCATTGATACCAATCCAGCGCAATTAGTTTTTTAAGAAACCTAGACAATCCTGTGAAAAACGTCATACTGCCTAGAGTAATCCCATAAATAATGACAAAATGAGTTAATTTTTCTGCATCCCTAGCTTCTGTGACGCTAATTAAGTCTCTAAAAACAAAACTATTAAACGCATTAAGACCTACTACTCCCACTAATAATAAAAACAATAAAACGAGCATTCCCCAGGAACGAATAATCTGCGAAAAAGCTCTATCCTGGTGTTCTTTAGGATACCAATAAACTTGAATAAATCTTAAAAATTCTTGAAGAGATTGATTGAAAGTTCGAGTCTCTTGCTTGAGATTCATGCTGTCTGAGGTTTTTTCTGCAACATTCATAGGATTCTCTTTACTCTAAAATGGGGTACATTAGAACTTTTAAGGTCTATTTATTGAGTTAGACACTAATTCAGCATACCATAAAAATCTGCATTATTATCACAAATTCTATTACTACTATTTTCTAGATTTTTTACATATCAGTAATCAATATTAACCTATTGTTTAGGCATTGGATCAGATTCATAATCGTTTGATAATTTTGGCAGGATTACCAGCAACAACAGTAAAAGGTTCTACATCTTGTGTCACCACCGAACCTGCTCCAATAATTGCTCCTTTCCCAATCGTAACCCTTTTAAGAATCGCAACATTAAATCCAATCCAAACATGATCTTCTATCACCACTGGTGCAGATTTTATATCAAGATATTTAGCATCCTTAATCAGATTATTTAAAATGACGACTTCCACAAATTATTTCTGTCTTAAAACATAATTTAATGAATGAGCATCGGTATCATAAATATTGACATCATCGGCAATTATAACTTCATTGCCAATTTTGATAGAATTTGCTGATCTAATTCCAGTTTTCTCACCAATATAACAATTTTTACCGATTTCTATTTTTCCACCATGAGTAAATAAAAACAATTCACCTAATATTATGGTATTTTCTCCGATAGTAATTAAACTTTTATCTCCCCTATAATTTTCACACTTTCCGATAAATTTGACTGAACTGTGAAACGTGGCATTTTCAGAAAGTTGTTGACGTTTTTCGATCCGTTCTTGTTCTTCTAAGAATTTTGAAATTAATAAATATAATTGATGTTTTAAGTTAAACATAAGATTGATTTCGTGGAATTTATGATCTGGATTTTTGAATTTAGGGGTGTGATAAAATCGACATTTATTGTGTTAAAAACCCACTTTTAGTAAAATATTCAAAATAAGTTTTTAACAATCTGTCATCAATTTTGGGAAAATTAAAGGCTGTACCCTTTAACCCCATTACCGTATTTTGAGCATCAAACTGGGGGGGATAACCTGCGGATAAATTTTCATCTGAAAAATTATCTAACACCGGAGATAAAGCATTATCTGTATTAATTTTACATTGTTCTGTTAAATGCGATCGCCATTTTTCCAAGGAAACACACTGCAACGGATAACCCATTTCCCGAACACAATCAAATAACTCACGATTTAAGGTTGGGTGAGAATTCAACAAATGAAATGCTTTCCCTAAAGAGGTTTCTTGACTGGCTAAATGTACAATTGCACCACTGACATAATCCACAGGAGTGAGGTCTTCTGTACTATCGCCAAAATCAGGAATCATTCCTAATTGAATACAGCCTTTAATCATACGACAAAACAAATCTTCTCTATTACAAATTCCGGTTTTACTATGTCCAATAATTCGAGACGCTCTAAAAATTGTCATCGGAAGTCCTCGTTTTCCAGCTTCCATGATTAATTTTTCGGCAACCCATTTACTTTGAGTATAACCGGCATTGAGTCCATGATTTATACCCAGGGGATCAGATTCTTGAATTAAGTTTCCTTGAGCATAACTGGGGGAAAAAACAGAAATCGTCGAGACAAAATGAACAGGTTTGGTTTTAATTAAGCAGGCTAATCTCAAGATTTCTGCTGTTCCTAAAACATTAGTGGGTTTCAGTATTGAATAGGGATAAATAGCATTCACCCAAGCTCCATTATGATAAATCACATCAATTTGATTGGCTAATTCCAGAAAATCAGGTTCACACATTCCTAAACGTTTTTGGGATAAATCACCAATAACAGGAATAATACGAGAGCTTTTCTGTTCATCCCATAATTGAAAGGTTTTTAATTTCTGGTAAATTTTCGCTTGAGCTTGTTCTAAACTTTTGTCTCGAATTAAACAATGAATATTAGCTTCTGTTTTGTCTAATAATTCAGCTAATAAATGAATTCCGAGAAAACCCGTAGCTCCTGTGAGCAAAATATCAGCAGGTTTTTGAGGAAAGGGAGCCACAAGATTCGGCGGTTGAATGGAGGTATCTAAGGTAATTTCGACTTGCCAATCTGGGATTTGATCACTCTCAATTGTATCAGATAAATTCAAGTCTAAATTAGAGGATAATCCTGCTACCGTCGGTTCTGAAAAAAGATAGTTTAAAGGAATATTAATAGCTAATTGTTCTCGCAGTCGAGAAATCACTTGGGCAGCTTTTAAAGAATGACCACCTAAGTCAAAGAAATTATCGAAAATACTAATTTGCTTTAACCCTAAAACATCTTGCCAAATCTCAGCAACAATTTTTTCTGTAGCTGTTCGGGGTGTAATCATCGTTTTTTGCTCCCGAATTTCGGTGGGTGCGGGTAAAGCGTTACGATCAATTTTCCCACTGCTCATTAAGGGCAATTCTTGAAGCTGTACAAAGAAAGCTGGAATCATATAATCTGGTAATTTCTGTTTGAGAAAACTCCGCAATTTTGCAGGATCAATGGATGGGTATTTTGGCACAATATAAGCCACTAATTGTTTATTATTTGTTTGATCTTCTCTAACAATTACCGCCGTCGCTCGGACATCTGTGTATTCAGTTAATACGGCTTCAATTTCGCCAATTTCAATACGAAACCCTCGAATTTTAACTTGATTATCAATGCGTCCTAAAAACTCTATATTTCCATCGGGTAAATAACGAGCTAAATCTCCAGTTTTATAGAAACGTTGATATTCTGATGAATTAAAAGCATGAGTAATAAATTTTTCACGGGTTAAATCATCGCGATTGAGATAACCTTTGGCCAAACCTAAACCTCCAATTAACAGTTCTCCTGGTATTCCAATCGGGACTTGTTGCAAATAGCGATCACAAATATAAACCTGTGTATTTGTAATCGGTTTACCAATGGCAACAGAATGAATTTGAGCAATTTTATGACTCAAATTGGGATTAAAAACCGTGGTGGTTATCGTCGCTTCTGTCGGACCATAAGCATTCAACCAAGTGATATCTTCTCGTTGACTATTTGATAGGATTTTTTGCCATAATATTAATCGCTCTGCTAATACTTCTTCACTTCCTGTAATCACTAAGCGTAGGGTTTCAGGTAAAGTTATTAAAGTTTGAGATAAATCTAATACCCATTCATGCCAATAAGTAGCTGGAAGATTAATTACCGTTAAACGATTGTGCTGAATAAATTGAGTAAAATCGGCTAAAGCAGGGAACATTAATGCAGGACGCATAACTAAAGTTGCACCCGTTAAAAAGGTTGGATAAATTTCTTCAGCAGCTACATCAAAGGTAAAAGAAGCAAATTGTAAAATTCGGTCACGACTTGTTAAATCATAGGCTTTAATAATTCCTAAGCTATGATTAACTAAACTTTGATGTTCAATCATAACCCCTTTAGGAGTGCCTGTTGAACCAGAGGTATAAATAATATAAGCTAAATTATTTGGCTGAATAGGGTTAACTAAATTGTTTTGGCTTTGACTAATAATTAAGTTTTCTTCAGTATCTAGACAAACCACTTTTGCTGGATGCTCATGGAATAAATTAATCAAGGTATTTTGAGTGATTAATACCGAGACTTGAGCATCATTTAAGATATAGTTTAAACGCTCTTGGGGATAATTGGGAGCTAGAACAAGATAAGCAGCACCGGTTTTAAGAATTGCCAAAAAACTGATAATAATAGATACAGATTGTTCTAAACAAATACCCACTAATGATTCAACTTTAACCCCCTTAGATTGGAGATAATGAGCTAATTGATTGGCACGATAATTTAAGTCTTGATAGGTGATTTTTTCCCTGCCCCATTCTATTGCGATCCCATTTGGATTTTTTAAAACTTGATGTTCAAATAATTCATGAATACAAACCTTTGGATTTTCAGCAATATTAGTCTGATTCCATTGAGCTAATAACTTTTGTTCTGATAAAGGTAAAATAGGTAATAATTCAATCGATTGTTCAGGATTAACGGCAATTCCTTCTAATAAAGTTTTAAAGTGGGTAATCATGCGCTCAATTGTGTCTTGATTAAACAACGCGCAATTATAATCAAACGATCCAACTAAACCCTCAGTGGTTTCTTGCATGGCTAAGGTTAAATCAAATTGAGCAATTAAAGCATTCATCGTGACGGGAGTTAATTTTAAATCCGCCATCGAAAAATGATTAATGTGCAGCATATCTTCCCAAGAAAACATCACTTGGAATAAAGGACTATAACTTATGTTTCGTTGAGGATTTACCGCTTCTACCACCTTCTCTAAGGGTAAATCTTGGTGTTCATAAGCTTCTAAAACTACTTGTTTGACTTGATTTAATAAAGCTTTAAACGAGAGATTTTCTTTAAACTGAGTGCGAATGGGTAAGGTATTAATAAAGCAACCAATTAAGGGTTCAATTTCAGGAAATTGTCGATTTCCACTAGGAATTCCAATCACAATATCTTCTTGACTGCTATAACGATATAATAAAATATTAAAAGCCGTTAACAGCGTCATATTCAAAGTAGCGGTTGACGTTTGGCTAATATTTTTCAGGTTTTGGCTTAATTCTGGACTTAGTTTAAATGTACAATTATTGCCTTTAAACGTTTGTATGGGAGGACGAGGATGATCAGTGGGAATTTCCAATAACGGTGGAATTCCCGTTAATTTTTGTTTCCAATAATTAACTTCCTGGGTGAGTTTATCTCCTTGTAACTGTTGTCTTTGCCAAACGGCAAAATCACCATATTGAATAGGCAAATCGGGTAAAGGATTAGATTGTTTTTGTAAAAAAGCTTGATATAAACGAGAAAGTTCTTGTAGTAAAACTTTCATTGACCAGCCATCAAAAATAGAATGGTGTAAACTCAAAAATAAAAGATAAGAATCAGCTTTTAATTTAACCAAAAAAGTCCGCATTAAGGGAGCTTTGGTTAAGTCAAAGGGAGTATAAATTTCTTGTTCGGTTAATCGCTCTAATTCTTGGGTTTGTTCCCCAGAAGATAAAGACTGTAAATCCAGCAAGGTAAAATTTAAATGAATTTTAGGGTTAATAATTTGTCTGGGAATTTCTTCAACTTCTTGAAAACAGGTCTGCAACACTTCATGACGTTGCTTAATAGTTTCCAAAGCTTTTCTAAAGATATCAATATCTAAATTGCCTTCAATTTGAAAGCGAAACGGCATATTATAGGTATAGCCGTTAGCTTCTAATTGGTACAAAAACCAAAGTCGTTCTTGAGAAAAAGAAAGCGGTACAAGTTGAGACGGATCCCTAGTAGGTATCGTATTTGTTTTTACCCCGATTCCTTTTTTTTGTAGTAACAGCTTGAGTAATTTTTGTTTGTCTTGAGAGTTATGGTTCATCTTTGACATGGATTAAATAGGATTTAATTTAGTGATTTTAGGTTGTTTTCATGGATACAAATCAACCTAAAAATTGTTTAATTATTGATGCTAAATAGCGGTATAACCTCCATCTACCATTAAAATTGCTCCAGTTACATAAGAGGAAGCTTCGGAGGCTAAAAACACGACAGGGCCAATTAACTCTTCTAAATCTCCGGTTCGTTTCATGGGAATTCTAGTATATAATTCGTCCATTTCATCGGAAGTTGAACGTAAACCTTCTGTTCCTTCCATCATATTATTCATATACCCCGGTGCAAAAGCATTGACTCGAATTTTGTGACTAGCTAATTCGACCGCTAGGGATTTTACTAATTGATTGACCCCACCTTTTGCGGCGCTATATGCTCCTGAAGATTTGGGAACAGCAACGAAAGCACAGATAGAAGAATTCATAATAATTGAACCTGCTGTTCCTTGTTTGATCATTTGTTTGGTTGCGAGTTGAGCGCAATTAAAATAACCTTTTAAGTCAACATTAATAACCTGATCCCATTCAAATTCCTCTAATTCATCAGTGTTTTTGAGAATTTCAACCCCTGCATTACAGACCATAATATCGAGTTGACCATAATGAGCAACCGCCTGGTTAATTAAATTCTGACAAGCTTGACGTTGACGAACATCGGTCTCAATTGCGATGGCTTCGCCTCCTGCTTCTTGAATCAGTTGAGCAGTTTGTTCAGCGCCAACTTGATTAATATCACCAATTACCACCTTAGCTCCAGCTTGTGCTAACCCTTGGGCTAATACCCGACCAATTCCTCGGGCAGCACCCGTGATAATTGCAACTTTACCTGTTAAATCAAAGAGATGATTTGTCATTTTTTTCCTTCAGTTTAAATCAATGTCCATTATAGAAAGTTTAAGTCATTTAGGTTCAGCTTTGAGATAGTAAAGCTTGAACTTCTTCTGGTGAAAGTCTAGAAATTTCTTGAACTGTTACGGCAATTTCATTTAGTAACCCTTCATTCCCCACTAATTCAATCATGACTTGAGTTAATTGGCTGATAGTTGAGTGATTAAAAAGTTGACGCACAGAAATTTCAATTTCTAAGGTTTGACGGATTTTACTAATCAGTTGAATCGCTTTTAAAGAATGCCCACCTAACAGAAAGAAATCGTCTTCAATCCCAATTCGTTCGACTTCTAAAATTTCTGCCCAAATTACCGCTAAAACTTCTTCAATTGCAGTTCGAGGAGCGACATAATTTTGAGTTAACGATAAGGGGTTTTTATCGGGTATTGGTAAGACTTTTCGATCAACTTTACCGTTAGGACTGAGTTGAAAAGATTCCATCACAACAAAAGCAGAAGGAATCATATAATCGGGTAGCCAGTTTTCAAGGAAATGACGTAATTCAACTTGGTTTATGGTTTCACCTGGACGGGGAATAAAATAAGCGGCTAGATATTTTTCTCTAGCTGTTTCTCCCTGAACTGTAGCAACAGCTTGGGCAATTTGAGGATGTTGATTTAAAATAGTTTCTACTTCCCCTAATTCAATTCTATAACCTCTAACTTTTACCCCATCATCAATTCTTCCTACATACTCGATGTCTCCATTGGGTAAATAACGAGCTAAATCTCCAGTTTTATACAGCAATGAATTCTCGCTAAAGGGATTAGGAATAAATTTTTCTTGGGTTAATTGGGAATTGTTGAAATAACCCCGCGCTAAACCGCCACCCGCAACATATAACTCGCCAGTGACTCCGATGGGTACAGGTTGAAGATGAGAATTTAAAATATAAACTTGCACATTAATCGCGGGTTTACCAATGGGAATATACTTCGGCCAAAGCTCAGGATTGGTGTCAAAGGTATAACTGGTAACGATATCCGCTTCTGTGGGACCATAATAATTGTAAAGGGTACAATGTTCGAGTTTTTTGAATGTAGAAATCATCGTTGGAGTAATTTGTAATTGCTCTCCAGCTGAAATAATTTCACGCAAGTTAGCAAATAAGTAGGTTTCCTCACTATAGGTTTCAATTAATTGCTGTAATAAAGTAACGGGCAAAATTGCTTTATGAATGGGGTTATTTGCCAATAATTGACTTATTTTAGCAAGGTCTAAGCGAGAATCTTCTGGAACAATAAATAAGCTTCCCCCTAAACACAAAGCGGCAAAGATTTCGTGATAGCTGACATCGAAATTAAAGGGAGCAAATTGTAAGAAATTCCTTGCGGATGACATTTTTACTTGATGATGCTCAATAATATTCGTTAAGGATTGATGCAGGATCATAATCCCTTTTGGCACACCCGTAGAGCCTGAACTATAAATAATATAGGCCAAATCCTTTAAACTCACGGGGTTGTCAAGATTAGTCTTGGGTTCTAAGGCAATTTCTGAACCTTGTTCATCCAATAAAATCCTTTGAGAAATGGTTTCACTGTTTAAGAGAGATTGACAATCTTTTTCGGTTAATAAGGTTTTAATTTGGGTATCTTGCAGGATGTAAGAAAGTCTTTCTTGGGGATAAGTTGGGTCTAGAGGAACACAAACGCCGCCTACTTTTAACACTGCTAAAACGGCAATTACCATATTAACAGACCGTTCTAAACAAATCCCGACTAAAGATTGATAACTCACCCCAATTTTTCGTAAATAATGAGCCAATTGATTAGCGTATTCATTCAGTTCTTGGTAGGTTAATTGTTGCTCTTGAAAAACAACGGCAATGGCTGAAGTAGTTTTGAGAGTTTGTTGCTCAAATAATTGATGAACGCAGTGTTTTAGAGGCTTTTGGGGTGCAGTTTGATTCCATTCAATTAATAATAATTGACGTTCAGCTTCCGTTAATAAAGGTAAGTCTTGAATCCGACGATGGGGATTAATAGCGATTCCTTCTAATAAAGTTTTAAAATGACCTAACATCCGTTCAATGGTGTCATTTTCAAATCGTTCTTGAGGATAAATAATTTTAATACTTAAGGCTTCTCCAGGGGTGACAATAACCGTTAAGGGATAATCAGCATTGCCATAATCTTGCATTTCACCGACTTGTAAACCGCCTAAATTCTGACTATCATTGTCGCTAAAGGGTAAATTTTCAAAGACAACAAAACTTTCAAAAACTGAATGAGGGGCTGGAATTTCACTCCATTTTTGAATATCAATTAGAGAACTATAACTATATTGCTCTCGTTCTAAATGCTCTTGTTGTAATTGTTGAAACCAAGTTAATAATTCAAGTTGAGACTCAATTTGGATGCGAACGGGTAAGGTATTTAAAAACATCCCCACCATCGATTCAATCCCAGTAAAATTGGGCGGTCGTCCCGAAACGGTTGCCCCAAATACAATATCAGATTCACTACTATAATGATGCAATAATAAAGCCCAAGCTCCTTGAATTAGGGTAGAAAGAGTAAGGCGATATTCTTGGGCGAGTAATTTCAGACGACTGGTAATTTCTGGAGAAAGTTTTGATTTTTGATCAAGATAATTTTTACTTTGAGTAACAAGAGGATTTAACGGTTTATCAACGACTAATGGAGTTGGAGAGGTAAAACCTTGAAGATTTTTTCGCCAAAATCGTTCGGCTTCAGTTTGATCTTGCTGTTGTAGCCAATTAATATAGTCTTGATAAGGGCGGGGTGTGGGTAAATTGACGGGTTGATAGTTGATGAGTCCAGCGTAAAAATCGAAAACTTCTTTCAACAGAATTGCTGTTGCCCAACCATCTAATAAAATATGATGTCCAGTATGGATAAATTCATATTTTTGATCTTCGACTTGAATTAAATGACCTCGAAGTAAGGGGACTTTATCTAATTCAAAATATTGCTCTTTATCAGAGGTTAATAATTCCTGAAATTTAGTTTCTTGTTCGGCGGGAGAATGCGCTCGCCAATCCTGATTAAACCAAGGTAAGGTGACATTTTTTCTAACCACTTGTAAAGGCTGTTTGGTTTTTTTCCAAGCAAAACAAGTCCGTAAAATACTATGTCTATCTACTACTTTTTGCCAAGCTTGTTGGAACGCATTAATATCTAAATTGCCTTGCAAGGTGATTTGAATTTGTGATAAATACGTCTTTGATTCTGGATTATATAAAGAATGAAACAGCATCCCCTGCTGCATGGGAGAAAGGGGATAAATGGATTCAATATCTTTTTTACTAACCCTAGATTGTTGAGGTGTTACCATTATTTTTCCCAATAGATTAAATAAAAATATGCGTGAGTTTCTTGAATCAAATTTTATTCAAGAAACCTGATAAAATTAGAACGAATTACCTTTAACGTTGACTAGACCACTTGAGTTTAAATTTGTTAATTTCTTCATCGGTGTAAAAATGACGCACTAATGGTTGATCATAAATCTCTTCTAAATATTCATCACTAAAGGTCAGACTCTTTCTTAAATTATCATAGATGAGATAGTCATCCGCTTCTAAAAAGTCTGCTCGGTCAAGTCGTTCACAATCTAAATTTTCAACACCTAAAAAAGTTTCTAGGGCTTCTTTTAAGCAAGAATCAAGTTTTTCTAATTTTAAGACTAATAAGTCAATATTTCTGTCCGGGAAATTCGCAATCGCATAACCTTTTTCTTTCGGAAAATCAATGGAAGCGATATCAATGCCGAAAACTGGTTGCAATTCTTCTTCAAACCAGTCAAACTGCTTTCCATAAACAAATTTTTGAGACCAAAATTTTTTAATAATTTCATCCATTGTGATTAATCCTTCTTGATATTTTATGAAAAATTCAGGAAAAACAGATTGACAATGAATGACTTGAAAAAACCAAGAAATATTACGGGCGATGGGTTCTCGGACTCCAGTAATAATTTTAATATTTTTTTGATTTTTAATTTCCTCAATGTGTTCGCTTAAATATTTGGTCATACAGGAATGCCCAAAGGTAAAAGCATGATAATGTTTCTCCAGTTGCATTGTTTTCCAAATTTTTGAGAAATGTTCTGAATTCAGATTATGAATATGATAAATAGCTTGATTTTGCAGATGTTTTTTTAGGGTCAAATAGGTACTCATTGAACCGACTTTCCCCATTTGATAAACAAATATGACTGAAGAATTATTGAGAAGTTCTTGTTTTAATTTTCTTTCTGTATTCCACATATTAATCCTATTATTCATATAGGAATACACGGGAAAAAACTGTTTATCTGCGATGGGATAATAGTTAAGAGCTTGGTTTGAGAGTTTAGTTTGTGTGTTCATGATGCTTGTTGATGATGTTGGAGGGTTGAATTTAAAATGCTGACGAGGATAAACCACCATCGATGGGAATAGTAATTCCCGTTATATAACTCGCACATTCTGAAGCTAAAAATACAACGAGATTAGCAAATTCTTCAGTCGTACCAATTCGATTCATGGGAATTGTTTTTAGAATTCCTTCTCGGATTAAATCTGGGGTTGTTCCTTGCTTTTTGGCATAAATTTCTAAATATTCTCGATGTCTAGGGGTATCAATAACGCCGGGGTTAACACTATTAATTAAAACATTATAGGGGGCGGTTTGTCTAGCTACTGATTTGGTAAAATTCATTAAAGCTGCATTGACAACACCCGATTTAACTAAACGAGGAGATGGCTCTTTTCCCGATGTCCCAATGATATTAACAATTCTTCCCCAATGTTGTTTTTTCATAATCGGTAACACTAAATTGGTTAAGCGAATATAACCCATTAATTTTCCTTGAAAAACGTTTAACCAATCTTCATCGGAAAGGTTTTCAATTAAATTATCAGCAAAGTTAGCTCCTTCAGAATTATTTACTAAAATGTCAATTTTGCCATATTGATTTAAAGAGTCCTGTATTAATTGTTCAGAATCTTGAGCTTGATGGACATCAGCCACTAAACGCAGAATTTCTTGGACAGGATAAGCTTGAGCCAGAGATTGATAAGCTTGTTCTAAGCGTTGGGAATTGCGACCACAAATAATTAAGTGACAGCCTTCTTCTGCTAATTTTTCAGCAATGGTAAACCCAATTCCCGCACTACTTCCCGTAATCAAAGCCACTTTATCTTTTAATCCTAAATCCATAAACTTTGTCCTAGCATTTTGAGGTTAAACTTAAAATCATAAAACGAACTAAATTAAAATTTTAATCAAATTAATATCTTGGTTCGATGAATTATATCCCTTTTTTAAAACTTTTGAAGGAGCATAATAAATTTGACCATATTCTAAAAACTGTTCTTCATTTTCTATGGAGATTTCTAATTTTTCATTCAAAATCAATCCGATTTCTTCTTGCTCAACTTGATGTGGGGGAATGGAATAACCAGAAGGGATTTTCATCATCACGATTTCAAACCAAGAACCCTTAACAGATTGACAAGGTAAATGAGTGATTTTATCTTGGTTGTTTGATAGTGTTAATAAAACATCTTCTGAAGGTAAAGCAGAGGTAATCCGTTTAAGATCAAATCCAATCATCGGTTCTGATAAAGGATTAAAAGCACCATGAGGAATATTGCCATCAGCTATATAAACATCTTGCAAAGGTCTTAAGGGTTTAATCAAATCTTTAATATACAGTTCTAGTTCTCCTGAGAATACCATGCCAATTTGACTTTCAGGATGTTGGTGGGATTCAAGTTTAGCATTAGGAGCTATAACGTATAATTGAAAAATGGTATCTTGGCATTGAAAAACCTCTAATTCTACATGATGATTGAGTTTAAGAGGATCGGGAATTGGGAAAAATTCAGACATGATTTTAGGGTACAGGTTCAAAATGAAATTGAGATTTAAACTCTCAATTATTTTTATGTGATGAAGGCAACTATTTTGAGCGGATAGGGAGCTTTTTTAGGTATGCACAGGTAAATAAATACTTTGAATCATGGTGTTTTCTTTTTTCTGAAATAAAGACCAACTCATCTCAATTTTACCATATTGTGAAATAAATTCTAAATCATATTCTCGGAGGGCATTTTCATTGGTAATTGCTAAATCTGCCAACCCTTGTTTAACTTGAATAGCCGCAACACTGGTAGAATTGACAAATTTGATTTTAATCTTGTTTTGATTCAGTTCGCCTGGTAATAAATAAGGAAGTAAAGGAAGAGGAGCGGGATGAGTGACCAGGGTACAATTTTCTAAAAGGATTTCTTCATTTTTTCGCTTGGCTAATCCGTAAACGGGTGTGGGATAGGTGAAGATAAAACCTAGTTTAAAACTCGGTTCCATATAGAAATCATTAATTCTTTCATAGGCATGGGGGACTAACGCCAAATCTATCTGATTTTGGAGTAAAGATTCTTTTAAATCTGTAAAGCTATCAAATAAATGACTATTAACCGAAATATGTTGTAATTTCCATTGAGAAATTAGATAATTTAAGGTTTGTTCGCTGCTGGTTTCTTTGGGACCCAAAGTGCCAACGCTTAAGGTTTTGACATCAAGCTGGGGATAACACAATTCCATTGAAAACTTTAACATGGTTTTAAGGCTCCTGAATTTTTAAGGGCGGATAAATTAGGATTTCCGGTGCAAAATAAAACAATTTCAAGTTCAGCAATTAAAAATTTTACCAACTCATCAACGGCGGCTTCTGATTCAATCGCTGCTACGAGAAACGGTCGAGCCAACCCTCCTAAATCGGCTCCTAAAGCGATGGATTTGGCAAGGTCTAAGCCATTTTTTAAGCCCCCAGAAGCAATTAAAGGAATGGTTGAATTCATGGACCGAATGGCGGTAATACATTCAGCCGTAGGTAAACCCCAATCGGCAAAAACTTGTCCGAGATGCCTTTGTCTGTTGTCTTTGGCTCTTTGGCTTTCGACTTTGGCCCAGGACGTGCCTCCGGCCCCCGCCACATCAATTGCGGCAACTCCGGCTTCAATTAATTTTTTGGCCATCGGCGCAGAGATGCCATTTCCGACTTCCTTGGCGATGACGGGGACGGGCAATTGAGCGCAAATTTGCTCGATTTTAGCGAGTAACCCTTTAAAATTAGAATCGCCTCCCGATTGCACCCATTCTTGTAAAGGATTGAGATGCAAAATTAAGGCATCAGCTTCTAATAATTCCACCAGTTTTAAACAGTCTTCTAAACCGCAGCCGTAATTTAACTGTACAGCCCCTAAATTCGCTAACAGGAGAATATCTGGCGCCAGAGAACGGACTGCAAAGGTCGGCGCTAATTCCGGTTGTTCGAGTGCAATGCGTTGAGAACCCACCCCCATCGCTAAACCATAACGTTGAGCGACCGTTGCCAATCGAGTATTGACTAAATGGGCTAATTCCGTTCCTCCGGTCATGGAAGAGATGAGAATTGGAGCTTTTAGAGATTTCCCCAAAAAGGTTGTCCCCAGTTCAATATCGCTACGGTCAAGTTCAGGAAGACAACAATGGGTAAAGCGATATTTTTCTAAACCGTTTGTAAGTTGTTGAAACTCTACATCTTCTTCGATACAAACTCGCAGATGTTCGCTTTTACGATTTTCAATTTCACTGGGAAGATTAGGCTGTGACATAGTTGTTATCAAGCATAAGGGTTAAACATTAAGTTGAGGTTAAAAATCGAGTTCTGAAAGCAGTTCATCTAGTTCTACCTGATTAAGATCCGCATCGGGAAAATCCGATGGAGTATAGCCTCCTTCTACCGATAAACAATGGTTAATCAGGCTTTCTAAAGAATCTCGATAGGCAGCAGCTAAATTTTTGATCGTTGTTTGATGATGAAAATTCTCACTATATTGCCATTCTATATCAAGTTGCCCATCAACCACAATTCCATGAATCGCAATTAAATGGGAACGTTGTCCCAAAGGACTATGAATGGAACCACTGGATGCTTGAGATAATTTCCAGCCTATCTCGCCGATTTGATGGCTGGTAAATTGACCTAAATAATTAAAGCTAATTTGAGCTTTTGGATAGTTTTTTAACGGGGATTGAATTGTTAAATCTGAGTTGAGATAATATCCAATTCCATAATCAAATCCTCGATTCGGAATTTGTCGTAATTGCTCTTTAATAGACTTGAGACACTCACCCGGATGGTGAAGATTTTCTAAGGTCAAAAAGACGGGGAAAATACTGGTAAACCAACCCACAGTTCTAGATAAATTCACGGATTCAATTACATTCTCTCTTCCATGACCCTCCATGTCAAGCAAAAGTCCATAATTTCCTGTCCAATGGCCAAAAGCTTGGACTAAAGCGGTCAATAAAATATCATTAATTTGGGTGTTATAAACTTGCGGAACCTCCTGTAAGAGTAAGCGGGTTTGTTCTTCGTTTAAGGTGAAAGAAACCGTTTTGGCATGGGCAACAATGTTAGATTGGGCATCCCCCTGAGCATCCACAGGAAGAGGAGAAATTGAGGGAAAATCACGGTTTAGCCAATACTTGAATTGAGCGTAAAACTCTGGGGTTTTACCATAGTTTTGCAGTTCCTCAGCCCAAGTTTTAAAAGAACTGGTTTTAGGAGGAAGTTGCAGAGGCTTTTGGGTTTCTAATTGGTGGTAAATCGTAACGAAATCTTCGAGGATAATCCGCCAAGAAATTCCATCTACTGCTAAATGATGAATCACAATTAACATTTTTCCACTCTCACCCAAGGCGAAGAAAACCACCGCCATTAAGGGTCCTTCCTCTAAGTTGAGTACCCGTTGTTGAACCTCAGAAATTTCTGCCATCTTGGTCAATTGTTCATGGTAAGATAGATGGGATAAATCCACCTTTTCAAAAGCAAAATTATTGCAATCATCGCTGTGATTTTGTTGCCATTGTTCTCCTTGTTGCACAAACCGTAACCGCAAAGCGTCATGGTGATAGAGTATTTTAGAAATAGTTTGTTTTAATAAATCTGGTTGTAGATTATTGGGAACCTCTAACAAGATAGATTGATTAAAGTGATGACGTTCGGGCCAGTTTTGTTCAAAAAACCATTTTTGAATCGGAGTTAACGGGACTTCACCTGTAACTAATCCCTGGTCAATTTCAGTGATAGTAGTTGTTTCCGCTACGGTGGCTAATTGAGCGATAGTTTGATGACTAAATAATTGTTTAGGAGTAATTTGTAATCCCGCTTGATTAGCTTGAGCAATGATTTGAATGGCTAAGATAGAATCTCCTCCCAATTCAAAAAAGTTATCGTTAATACTAATAGTTTTAAGTCCTAAAACCCTTTGCCAAATTGCAGCGAGAATGCGTTCTGTTCCTGTACCTGGACTGAGATTGATGGCAGCTTCATCCTCTAATTCTAGTGCAGGTTTGGGGAGCGCACGACGATCAATTTTACCATTAGGAGTTAGGGGAAAAGCGTCTAACAAAACGAAGAAAGCAGGAACCATATATTGAGGTAACTTTTCTTGCAAAAATAGACGCAATTGAGAAACAGTTAAGTTTTGAGAGCCAATTACATAAGCACATAAACGTTTAACGCCGGGTTGATCTTCTCTAGCAATAATAATCGCTTCTTTAACTTGGGGATGTTGATTGAGAATGGTTTCAATTTCCCCTAATTCAATTCTAAAACCTCTAATCTTAACTTGATCATCAATACGTCCAATAAATTCAATTTGTCCGTCGTTTCCATAACGAACTAAATCACCAGTTTTATAAAGGCGATCACTGAGTTTTTGACTAAGAGGATTAGCAATAAATTTAGAATCGGTTAACTCTGGACGGTTGAGATATCCTTTAGCTAATCCTGAACCACCAATGTATAATTCTCCTGGAATTCCAATCGGTACAGGTTGTTGATATTGATCTAAAATATAGACCTGAGTATTGCTAATGGGGCGACCAATAGGCGGTGCTTTTTCGGTTAATAAATCTGGGGTTATTTTAACAGATGTTGTAACAACAGTATTTTCAGTTGGACCATAGTTGTTGACTAATGTAAAGGGAATGGAGGTAGGGGGAAAATCATTGAGTTTATCTCCTCCAGTTAACATTAATCTTAATGGACAATTGGGAGACCAATCTAGGGGAATTAGGGTTTCTGCAAGAGGAGTGGGTAAGAAAGAAACGGTGATTTTTTGGGCAATTAACCACTCTTGCAGTTGGTTCGGTGATGTTAGCAAATCTTGGGGAACAATCGCCAAACACGCCCCAGCTGTTAAATGAGGCCAAATTTCCCAAACTGAAGCATCAAAGGCAATTCCAGCTAATTGAGTGACTCGATCAATTGTTGTAATATTAAAAGCGTTTTGATGCCAAGAAACTAGGTTTAATAAACTTTGATGTTGAATTAAAACTCCCTTTGGTTTTCCAGTAGAACCAGAGGTATAAATGACATAAGCTAAATTCTCAGATGTCATCGGATGGAGGGGATTATCTTGCGGATGATGATCAAGAATTTTCCCATCCTGATCTAAACAAAATATTGTTCCTAAATAGTTGGGTAAAGTGTGAACTAAGTTTTCCTGAGTTAATAACACCGATACGGCAGAATCTTCTAACATATAAGCTAGACGTTCTGATGGATAGTTCGGATCTAAAGGAATATAAGCTGCACCCGCTTTAAGAATGCCTAAAAGTCCGATGATCATCAAAACAGAACGCTCGATACAGATTCCTACTAAGTCCTCGTTTTTAACGCCTAAGTTTTGCAAATAATAAGCGAGTTGATTGGCTTTTTGATTTAACTGTTCATAGGTCAAAGATTTTTCTCCATCGATGACTGCTATAGCATCTGGTGTTTGTTCTACCCACGCTTCAAATAACTGATGAATACAGTAATGATCAGGATAAGATGTTTGAGTTTGATTCCATTCTACTAATAATTGTTGTTCTTCCGATTCAGTCAGTAACGGTAATTCCCCGATGGTTTGCTGAGGATTGGCTACAATCCCCTTTAATAAAGTTTGGAAATGACCGACCATGCGGTTAATTCTTTCAGGAGTAAATAGGTCGCTATCATATTCCCAAAAACCTTCTAAATAAGCTCCTTTTTCGGTTTCGATTTCCTCTAAAACTAAGCTGAGATCAAATTTAATTCTCTGGTTTTCAACGGCTAGATATTGAGCTTTTAAATTGGGTAATTCTAAAGCATTGAGGGGGGCATTTTGCATCGCAAACATTACCTGAAATAAGGGATTATAACTTAAACTTCGTTCTATTTCTAACCCATCAACCACTTGCTCAAAGGGGACATCTTGATTAGCATACGCTTCTAAAACAACATTGCGAGCTTGCTGTAATAATCCCGAAAAAGTCGGATTTCCTTCTAGGGAATTCCGCAGCACTAAAGTATTGACAAAAAAACCAATCAAAGGTTCAATTTCTTGTCGGTTTCGGTTGGCGGTAGGTGTCCCGATTAAAATATCATCCTGACCACTATAACGAAAGAGTAAAGTGTTTAAAGCAGCCAGTAAGGTCATAAATAAAGTCACCCCCGACTTTTGGCTCAAAAGTTTCAGTTTTTCTGTGAGTTCTGAGTCAATTTGAAACGAGATACTATGACCTCGAAAATTGGGAGTAGCTGGACGGGGTTTATCGGTTGGAAGTTCTAATAAAGGAGGAGCAGCCGTTAATTGTTTTTTCCAATAATTTAACTGATTTTCTAAGATTTTACCCTGTAACCATTGTCTTTGCCATACCGCAAAATCCGCATATTGTATGGCTAATTCGGGTAAATCTACGGTTGAATTGGATAAAAGTGCTTGATAAAATTTAGATAATTCTTTAAATAAAATGCCCTTTGACCAACCATCGATAATAATATGATGGAAAACGTTGACTAAAATATAATTTTCATATCCCAGATCAAACAGAGTACATCGTAATAGGGGAGATTGGGTTAAATCAAAGGGTTTTTGTAGTTCTTCAATAATCTGTTTATCAATTTGCTCTTGGGGTATATCTTTTAAATTAACAACTAATAATTTAATCTTCAGCGATGGAGCAATTTTTTGAATAGGTTTTCCTTCAACCACTGGAAAGGTTGTCCGTAAGCTCTCATGGCGTTGAATAATAGCATTAATCGTTTGCTCTAAAATATCAATGTTTAAGCGTCCCGTTAAACGGATGGTTAAAGCTTCATTATAAGCTGGATTTTGCCGATCCATCTGATAGAGAAACCACATTCTCTGTTGAGCAAAAGATAGGGGTAAATCTTCAGTTCGGGCAACGGGATCAATAACCGATTCAACTGGTTTAGATGGTGTTGTTGCACTTCTTAAAAAAGTGAGAATTTCTGGTTTTCTTGTCCCGATTTCTTGCTTAATTTCTGGTGTCATTACTCCTTGGGGAGCTTGATATTTTAACTTTTCTTCCTCAAGCCAAAGCTTGATGTCTAAACTATTTAAGTAAGATAAAAATTCTGCGACTTTCATCAATAGTATCCTTTTCCTTAATTAATGTTCTGGTATTTTTGGAATGGGGGTGATGTTTGGCTGGGTTCAGTAGCCCTAACTTGAGCTACTGTTAGAAATCCAATCAACTTGATTCGTCTATTTTTATCGGTTGATTGCCTCTAAATATTGTTTTTTAATGCTGTGTAAATTACGAGGTTCGTTCTTAGGAGAAAACAGCCCATCAGTTTCCCATTTACTGGCATCCAAACTAATTGCCCAAGCATTTAACCAGGGGTGTTCGTTAATTTTAGGTAACAGTTCGGGTCTGGTATCCTCTAAGGCAATTTGAAAAATGACTTGAGCAAATTCTTCTAATAATTTTAAGCTGGCTCGATAAGCTTCTATGATTTCAGCTTCGGTTTTATTAGATTGTAAATTCCGGGTTCGCAGTTCATTCACAAAGGGGATTGCTAAGTAATCAATAAATTCAAAGCTAACCCGACCCAGGGATTGATTTGCCCAATCTCGGAATAGTTGTTGTATTCGATAGGAAAGAGGGAAAAATTCTGCATTAATCTGTTGAACTTTCATCTTAAGTTCCGGGTCAAGGAAGATGGAATTAAACATCATTAAGCAACCAAATGTCCATCCAGCTAACGTATCCCAGATCATTTTTGTTGCCATCACTATCCCATTTCCCATACAGTTGTAGGAATTTTGGATATTAAAGGTTAACCCATCGTGATAGGTTAAATAAAAGTGATTGGCATCGTCAACTCTTTCGGGAGTTAGTTGACCTTTAAGGTCAAGTTCAATCATTTGGGTGGTTAAAGAATTGCCAAAACCAATACTATCTGAACCAGGGGAATAAAAAGGATCGGGAAATAAACCGGCTTCACCAACACAAGTCCAACGATCAAAGGAAAAGACTTGTTTGGAGGAGTAACTATATTTCGGCATCTTTCTAAAGTCTTCAGGGGATTTACCTTCTAAATGAGCCGCTAAAACGGGTTCATTTTCCCTTAACCACTCAAAGGCTAATTCATAGTTATGATAATTTTTTAACGGGTGAATATCTTGACGAGTCACAATGCCAATACTGGTATAACCTGTGGATAAAGGAATTAACCAAACCCAGTATCCTTCACCGCATAAATGATTTGTAGAATAATAACGGTTGTTATTAGGAACACGCCGATGCCATTTTTCTTCACTGGCTGGCACAAAATTGCTGACATCAAAACGACACTCAACTCGGAACCAAACCGCACTGTAATTATTATGATTAGGTTTCGCTAAACCGAGTTTCTTCTGTATAAATCGACGGCGACCCATCGCATCGACAACCCATCGGGATTTAATACAATGAGTTTTTTGATTCGCTCCACTACCTTGAGTATAAATAATTTTATGCTGTTGCTGTAGCCCTTCAGCAAATTCGATGTCTTGAACTGAACAACTTTCCTTAAGATCAATTCCGGCTTCAATATTAAATTGGCGTAAATCATTTTCTAATTTACCCCGATCAATTTGATAAGATTTAGGATCATGAAACTCTGATAATCCCAGTTCAGGTCTTTTATGAAATTCAGTTTCTTGAGATTTGAAAAAATAACGTAATCCCAGTTTAGATAAATGTTGATTGTTAAAATAATCGGTTAACTGCAGCGTATTTGCTAAATAAAAAGCACCAACTTCAACGGTTGATTCCCCCACTTTAAAACCAGCTTCGGGTAAAGGACGAGCCATTTTATCAAGAACAACAACGGAAAGATTAGGTTGTTTAAGTTTTAACTGTCTCGCTAAGGTTAAACCCGCTAATCCACCGCCACAAATTGCCACATCATAGTCTGTTTCCGAACTAAAATTGTCAGCTTGTTCACGCAATAAGACGATGAGTTCTTCTTTATGCTCTTTCAATTGTTCGAGTAAATCGGGAGTCATAACACCTTGGGGAGAACGATAGCGCAGCTTATCTCCTTCCATCCAAATTGTCACACCTAAATGATTCAGATGCGATAAAAATTCAACTGTTTTCATAAATTTAAGTCCCTCAAAGACTAAACACTATAGACCCAACAACAATTATCAATGGCGAGGAGTGAGTGATTATTGTTAAAGTCAGTTGCTATGGGAGCAACCGCTTACATACTCCACAAAAAGACTGTTTTAAACCGAGACTATTTATAGCATATTCTGGATGATAAATTTTAGTGATGGATACAATTTTTTACATTTTTTCCCAAAAGGCTTCTGAAAAGCTTAAATTTTAGTTAACCTATTTTCATAATTCTCCTTCTTCATAATTTTCTGCGGCTGTTGTCATAACTTTACCACTTTTGCATACACTTTGAGTATTTTTGGATACATTAAGCACCTCAATCGTTTGAGTTAAACTGGCAACGGTTGGGTATTCTAATAAACTGTGCAACGACAATTCTACCGAGAAAATATCGCGTAAACGAGAGATGACTTGACTCGCCAGCAAAGAATGTCCTCCTAGTTCAAAGAAATTGTCATGAATTCCAATTTGAGATAGATTTAACACCTTTTGCCAAATCTTAGCAACTTGATGTTCAGCTTCCGTTCTGGGTGCTACCAATTCGTTATTTTCTTTACCTTGCAGTTCCTTGAGTAATTGCCGCTTATCAATATCTCCATTATCCTTAATAGGGAGAGATTGTCGCAGAACCAGGGGACATTGATAGGACGTTCCCAATCGATCTTTTAGACTAACATGATTAGGTAGATTGACCGATTGAACTGTAGATTTACGAGTGTAATAAGCCGTTAACTTTTGGCATCCTTCAGACCTAGATGTGAACCGATTAATCTTGCCATTACTCCCATCTAAACCGATTATTAATTGTCTTTGGTTGTGATATAAACTCGTTAGAAATGAGTCTAAACCTTGCCGCACCGTCATATCATAATACCCTTGAGATCGGGTTATGTATTGCATCTGATAACCCTGGCTAATTCCAGTTTCTTGCCAAGTTGTCCAACTATAACAATAACTGGGGAACAAATTCTTAGATTTTTGATAGGTATTCAAAGATTCAAGGAAACTATTAGCCGCCGCATAGGAACCCAAAGCCGCTCCTCCAAAAAAACTAGCTAAGGAGGAAAAACTAATAAAAATTCCCTGAGATTCTTTGAGGAGTTGATGTAAAACCCAAGTTCCTAATACTTTAGGGCGAATAATTGTCGATAAACCCTCTTGAGTTTCGTCCAGAAGTAAACAATCTTTGTAAATTCCAGCCAGATGAATCACCCCATTAAGTTCTCCTTGCCATTGTTTTTTCACCTGTTCTACAGTCTGTTTAACTTGAGGGAAATTAGCCACATCTACCCCTTGGTAAATGACTTCTCCCCCAAGGTTTTCTAAAGCTTGGAGATTTTTGATTTTTAAGGATAATTGATCTTCGACTTTGAGGTACTCACTCCAGAGGTGTTTTTCTGGTAAAGGTGTTTTTCCAATTAACAGTAAACGAGCTTGATAATTTTTGAGCAAATACTGAGCAATTTGTCTGCCAATCCCCCCTAGTCCTCCGGTAATCAGATAAATTCCCCCTGATTTAAAGGGTAATTCCTGTTGGCTGTGTTGAAGTAAATTGACTTTTTCCAAACCTGCGATTAAACGTTTCCCGTGGCGATAGGCAATTTCTCTTTCCTTGGATAAAACGGATAGTTCTTGCAGCAGATAACTGACATTAATTTCGGTTTGATCCAGGGGTAAATCAACATGACGAGTATTTAACCAAGGAAGTTCTTGAGCTAGGGTTTTGATCAGTCCTAAAACTGGAGATTTTTCATAGGCAATTTCATCTGTTTCTATGACAAATTGACTATAACTGGAAACAAATAGCAATTGAATTTTTGAGTTAAAATCATGAATTTTAGCTAAGGCTTGAACTAGAAATAATAAATCATAAATTCCTCGCTCTTGTGCTTTTTCTAACTGTTCAATTGTTGAAATTTCTCCCTGATAGTCTTGATAAGTCCCCAGATGAATAATATTGCTAAGGATAATTTTTCGCTCGGACAAAGATGCCATTAACTGTTGATAATGATTGGCTGTCCCAGGTCTGAGGGTATAGCAATTTTGACTGATTTGAGAAAATTCTTCCGCTGCTAAAACCGTGATACAGGGTAAGTTTTGACCTTGGATTTTTTCTGCTAAAGATGCTCCTAAACCCAAGGAATCGAGAAAAATTAAACTACAATACTTGGAAAGTTCGGTTTTTAAGTTAACTGGAGATCGAGGTTTCCAAACTTTCTGGTAAAACCAATCAGGAATGGTTTGATCGTTTTCTAATAAAATATCTATTTCTTTTAAAATAGAATTAAATTCTCCGTTCGCAAACCGTTTTGTTAATTGCGATCGCTGGATTTTACCGATGGAAGTTTTAGGAATTTCAGTTTTATTTAAGGGGATTAAATATTCAGGATTAACCCCAAAACTGTTAATGACTTTTCGTCTAATCTTTTTCAGAAGTTCCGCTAGATGCTGGTGGTCAAAGGTTTCTACACTAAAAAATAAAGCTAATTGATCGGTACTATTCCTAGGATCATAAACAGCACAAGCGGCGGTGTAGGACACTTCTACTTCTTCAATAGTTTCCACTACAGTTTCAATTTCATGGCTATAATAATTCACTCCATTAATAATAATGGTTTCTTTACTTCTTCCAGTAATGACTAAATGACCGTTACTAATAAATGCTAAATCTCCTGTCTTAAACCAGCCATCTTTTAAGAAAGCGTCTTGATTTGCTTCTGGGTTTTTATAATACCCGGGTGAAACTGCATGACCTTTAACTTGTAAATGACCAATGGTTTCTTCTGGTAATAGGGAATTATCAGTATTAACAATTCTAATTGATATCCCCGGAATGGGTAATCCTAAATCCGTAAAGGTTGCACCATTGGGATGTTCAGGATGGACTCGTTTTAAGGAAGAATTCAAGGAGGATTTATCAACCGTATGAAAGAGTAATGGCTGTTGTTCTGTAGGCTGATAATAGGTAATCCCTGAACCCATTTCTGCCATCCCAAAAGCAGGACGCATCGCCGTTTTTTTCAGATTATATTGAAGATGAAGGGTGTTAATAAATTCTCCAACAGCTTGACCGGAAACGGCTTCACCCGCCGCCAAAAAGAATTTGACACAATCTAAATTCCAATTTTGATCGGGTTCTTTTTTTAAAGCTTCATTGATCAAATTATAAGCAAAATTAGGAGCCCAACTGTGAGTAATTCGATATTGATCAATTAAATCTAACCAATTCAAAGGACGACCTAATATATATTCAGTTTGAACATAAACCATTTGGCATCCTAACTCGACACAGCGAATATTCCAGTCTGAAATACTTCCAATATGATCAAAAGGAAGCCAATTAAGAATAATATCGTCGTTTTGATGTTCACAAATTATGTTTGTTCCTCGCGCACGAGAGATGACATTTTTATGGGTTAATGAGATACATTTCGGTATCCCTGTACTGCCTGATGTTAGGTTAAAGAACGCGATATCATCCGGTTGACCAATAGGAGGCTGATGGGGAGAATGAGTTTTTAATTCTTCAATAAAACTCAAGCTTAAGGTTTGATTAGGTAAGCATTGTTCTAAATATTTTATCTCTTGCTGACGGGATTGATTTGTGATAATAATAGGGTCATCTAACAACTGCCAAACTTGACATATTTTATGAATTTCATTATTAAAATCTTTATAGCTGGGTGGCACTGAAATAATAACAGGAATAAATCCCCCTAAAAGACACCCCCAAAATGCAGAAATGATATCATAGTTTTCCGATAGCTGAAGAATTACTTTATCTTGAGCTTGTAACCCCTGCTTTTGTAATCCGGCTTGTATTTGTTGAGCGTCCTCCCATAATTGTTGATAAGACTGAAAAATTTTTAATCCATTAGATTGAATATAAATAATCCCTTTATTTGAATGATTTTTAGCGGCTTTTTGGAGGATTTCTGCCAAGGTTTTAGGCTGAAGTTCAGATTCTTCTAAAAGCTGTCCGTGACTGATTCCAGCTTGAGTGTTAGAAGTGTTAATCCTCAGATGAATCGGGGTTTGAGATTCTTGATTATCATTTTTTTTCTCTGGTTTTACGGGCAATAAGTCCGATAGATGTAGGGGTAAAATTTTGATTTTTTTGGAAGTAATGACGGCGGCAACTTGATCAATATCTGACAAAGAGCGTAGTTTTTCTTCTGTCTCCTGAACTTGATGATCATCGATAATTTCAATATTCTTTAATGCAGTTTCATCGACATCACCGCTATCGGTTAAGGGTAAACTGGAAATTTGCACATAGATATCAGGTAGAAGATTGTCTGGTAACTGAGACTGTAGCTCGGAGGACAATTGTTCAGAATTCCAAGCTCCAGAGGAAACGAGATAAGCGACTAATTCCCCCTCGCGTACCATAAAGTAGCAATCTTCAATTAAGGGATTTGATAAAAATACTTCTGCTAATTTCTGACAACTTAATTTTGGATTTTTGTGATCCGTCCTCATACTAAAATCCTCGGTTCTGTGTACATCTTGTGAAAGCTTCTTCAATAAGGACTTTCATGCGTAGCCAATTCGAAATCTATAATACGCCAATTCAAGTCTGAATTGTATCACGGTCAGAGCTATCAAAGTATACCTCATTCGGTCTGCGATAGTCAAGATAGTTTCGAGGACGATTGTTAAGCTGTTCGTAATTTAAATTGCTTGTTAATATGAGGTAACAGGCAACAAGCAAAAGGCCACAGTAAAAGGATTGAGGGAGATTTGGTTAATCTAAGAATAAGCGATTTAAATACGTCTTATTTTAATAAAGTTTACGGCTATTTCTACCTCCTCCGGCTTAACGATTTTAAATAGTTCATTCGTATTATCGTTTAATCCCCTCTCCCAAAAATGATAAGTAGTAGCAAAATAAAAATCTGCCCCGATTTTCTGACTCAACTCCCACAAGACTAGGAATCCATCCACGCTTACTTTTCGCTCCGCCGCTCGGCTGAGCGTTCCTGTTAGTGAGCAGCTCGAGTGAGCCTCGCCGAACTCTTGTCGAACTACTTAGCTCACGCCGAACGGCAACAGGCAACGCCGAAAGGGATTAGGGGAGTTCAGCTAATCAAAGGATAGGCGGTTAAAATGCGTCTTAGCTTAGTTTTGATAGATAATTTTATAGATGGTTTCTTGACATCCTCGCCGCCTTAAAACGGACGGCGATTCCCAAACCTCACAATTTGGGTTTCTGTTTTATAGATGACATCAGAGCAAGACGGCTATTTGTCGTTGAGATAAATTTCCCTCTTGACTAAGTTGGTGGAGAAACTTTCTTGGTTCTATGTTAAGATATTGAGGGCTTCGTTTTTGGGTCTGATTTGTTGTTGTATTGATCAGACTATACCTGATGAGCCTTTCCTAGTCAAGCCTCTAGGCTGATGCTTTTCCTTTTTGAATTGGCGTTTTTGTTGGTAACAAAGCTGATAAGCGGCAGGGTGAATAAAAAATGACAGAACAAGCTTGGTGGGTACAAAAATGGTTAGAACTACTCGATTCCTATCGCTTTAAAAAACGCTTGGAAAGAGCTAGACTGTACGCAAGAGAAGGCAATGTTTTAAGTATTGACTTTGAAGACTCGCAAGTTATTGCCAGAGTACAAGGCAGTGAACCAGAGCCTTATATAGTGGACTTATCCCTAGCGGCTTTTAGTGATGAAGAATGGGATTATATTATTAAGCTTCTCTCCAAAAAAGCCATTTATTCTGCTCAATTACTCACCGGACAAATGCCCGATCATATCGAGCGTGTTTTTATCGATAGTGGGGTAAATTTATTTCCCTTTTCCCTGGCCGATATTCGCTCTCGTTGCACCTGTCCCGATCAAGCTAACCCCTGCAAACATATAGGAGCAGTATATTATCAATTGGGCGATCGTTTTAGTGTCGATCCCTTCCTGCTTTTGCAACTGCGCGGCCGAACCAAAAGCCAAATTCTGGAAGCTTTACGCGAAAAACGCTCCTATTCCTCTGATAATCAACCTTTAGCAGTCAGTGAACTCCCCACAGTAGTTGAAAAAACTGCCCCCGAAAGCGCTATCGATCGCTTTTGGCAGTACGATGAGGAGCTAGATCCGTCCCTCGTTGTCATTACGCCGGGGAATGAAAATCAAACCATTCTCGACATTTTAGGCAATTTTCCCCTGGCTGCCCCCGAATCGGATGCCATAGAACAATTTTTAAAACCAATTTACCGACAAATTCCCCAAGAAGCGATGGCGATTGCTTTACAGTAGGGGAATTTGGGGTATAAGTAGCTGGTTATAATTAAATTAAAAATGGATTTTGCCTTTAATCCCCCCTTGATCCCCCCTTAATAAGGTAGGGTTGATTCATGAATCAACCCTACCCTTGATAAGGGTGGTGTCTGATAATTTTTAACGCCTACCTACTTAGGATCAGCCTAGTCAAAGTAGTTCCAAGGACAAAAGAGCCAACCGGATTTGTCCTCGCATCGGGGTGAGGAATTGACCATGGAGAAAATTGCCTCACCACTAACCGCTAAACCTTCTTACTTTTGCCGGTTTTACCGCTTGGGGAAGTAGTTTTTTTAGTAGTGGTAGAAGTAGTTTTCTTGGTGGTGGTTTTCTTGGCAGTGGTTGTCTTGGCCGCTAGGGCCGATAAAGCCTGTTCTAGGGTGAGGGTTTCGGCGGTTTCTCCTTCGGGAATCTTGGCGTTAGTCTTACCGTGCTTGATATAAACTCCGTAGGGACCCTCGTACAATCCCACCAATTCCCCGTCGTCGGGATGTTGACCCAATTCTTTTAGGGGTGGTTTGGTGGAACCCCTGGCGCTGCGAGTTTTTTTCGGTTCGGCTAATAAGGCTAAAGCTCGATCGAGGGTTATGGTTAAGATATCATCGCCGGCTTTCAAGGAACGATATTCTTTTTCCTTACCCTCTTCCTGAACTATATAGGGGCCAAAACGACCTAAGCTGGCTTTAATTTTGCCTCCGGTGAGGGGATGGGTTCCCAGCAGTCGCGGCAGTGCCAATAAACCCACTGCTTGTTCGGGGGTGATATCTTCCGGTTTGACTCCTTTGGGTAGGGAGGCGCGTTTCGGTTTGGGATTGTCATCGCTGACATCTCCTAACTGGACGTAGGGACCGTAACTACCCACCAGCAGATAAATCGGCTCTCCGGTGTCGGGATGAAGACCTATTTTATCGGGACCTTCGGTTTTTTGTCGCAGCAGGGTTTCTACCTGTTCGGGGTTGAGGTCGGCGGGGGTTAAATCGGGGGGGATGGAGGCGGTGAGGATTTCATCGCCTCGGGAGACTTCCAGATAGGGACCGTACTTGCCGATCTTGATGGTTGCCTGTAAATCTTCTAAATTTACCGATTTGGCGGTGCTAGAGTTAATTTGACTCTCGCGCTCTTTGACTTGGCTTTCTAGCCCCTTTTCCCCGCGATAGAAGCGATCGAGATAGGGCAACCATTGAGCGGAACCGGTGGCGATATCGTCGAGGGTTTCCTCCATTTTCGAGGTAAATTTGGGATCTACCAGGTCGGGGAAATGATTTTCTAACAAACTAACCACGGCAAAAGCGGTGAAGGTGGGAATCAAGGTTTTATTCCGCATTTGGGCATAACCGCGATCGATAATGGTGCCGAGAATGGTGGCGTAGGTGCTGGGTCGCCCGATTCCTTCACTTTCGAGGGTTTTTACGAGGGAGGCTTCGCTATAACGGGCGGGGGGTTGGGTATCGTGGCTAATCGCTTCTAGTTGGCGACAATTGGGGGTGTCACCGACGTTGAGGGCGGGTAAGATTATTTCTTGGTCGTCGATGGCGGCTTCGGGATCGTCGGAACCTTCCACATAGGCGCGGAAAAAGCCTGGGAAGTCGATTCTTTTGCCAGAGGAGCGAAATCCGGCATTTTCTACCTGAATATTAACGGCGATCTGGGTAATGCGGGCATCGGCCATCTGTGAGGCGACGGTACGCTTCCAGATTAGGTCGTAGAGGGCGAATTCTAGTCCGCTCAGGCCGGTTTCCCGGGGCAGGCGAAAGCTGCTACCGGCGGGCCGGATGGCTTCGTGTGCTTCCTGTGCGCCTTTGCTTTTGGTGGTGTACTGCCGGGGTTGGGGACTGAGATAATTTTTTCCGTACATTTGTTCTACACAATGACGGGCGGCGCTGATGGCCTGATCGGAAAGATGGACGGAATCGGTCCGCATATAGGTGATGTAGCCCTGTTCGTAGAGATTTTGGGCGATTCGCATGGTGTCCCTGGCGGATATGCCTAGTTTCCGGTTAGCCTCCTGCTGTAGGGTGGAGGTGGTGAAGGGGGGGGAAGGTTTGCGAAGGGTGGGTTTTTCTTCGGTGTGGCTAACCCGCCAGATTTTGTCTTGGATGCGTTCTTTTAAGGCCGCCGCCGTCGCTTGATCCAAGAGTGTCACCTGGCGACCGGGGAGCAGTCTGCCGGTGTCGGCATCGAAATCGCTCCCATTTGCCACTTTTTGACCGTTTAAGGTGACTAATTTCGAGTCGAATTGATTTTTGTCCTTTTCGAGGGTGGCTTTCAAGTCCCAATAATTTGCCGTTTTAAAGGCCCGTCGTTCCCGTTCCCGTTGCACGAGCAGACGTACTGCGACGGATTGCACCCGGCCGGCGGATAGACCTTTAGAGATTTTTTTCCAGAGTAGGGGGGAGAGGGTATAACCGTAGAGGCGATCGAGTATGCGGCGGGTTTCTTGGGCGTGAACTAAATTTTCGTCGATGGAGCGACAATTTTTCAGGGCGGCTTGGATTGCTTCTTTGGTGATTTCGTGAAATACCATTCTTTTGATGGGTATTTTCGGGTTGAGTACCTGCAAGAGATGCCAACTGATGCTTTCCCCTTCCCGATCTTCGTCGGTGGCGAGGATCAGTTCGCTGGCCCCTTTGAGGGCTTCTTTTAATTCTTTGACGACTTTACTTTTGCTTTTGGGGACGACGTAGAGGGGGTCGAAATCGTTCTCCACATCTACGCCTAAATTGGCCCAGGATTTGTCTTTGTGGGCGGGGGGAATTTCTTCGGCGGAGGCGGGCAGATCGCGGATGTGGCCCATGGAGGCTTGGACTCGATAGCCGCTAGGCAGATAATTACTGATCGTCCGAGCTTTGGTGGGGGATTCGACAATAACCAGGGTTGACATAGGAATTGATCACGAGGGCATGGCCACAGCGACTGTTTTAGTTGGGCTGACAATCGTTGTTTGATGATGGACAAAAGTTACTATTTATCTTGACCGGCTTGATTCCAGTCAAAAGCCACTTACTACGATAATAGAGATTAAAGCTGGTGTTTTGTCACTAACTTCTTAACAAAACTTAATATTTTTCTGGATCAGGGAGAGGGGAGAGGGGAGGGGGGAGAAGGGAGAAAAAAGCTGACACTGATGACTGATCACTGATCACTGATTCAAGGGGGGAGATGGTCGTCGATACTAAATTAGGTTACGCTTCATCTTTATAAGAAACGCTGCAGTTATGTCTGATTTACGTCAATACGCCCCGGCAACGGAACGCAATCGTCAGCCGATTTTGGAAGTTCTCAGCCAATTTTTACCGAAGACTGGCAATATCTTAGAAATATCTAGCGGCACGGGTGAACACGCTGTTTTTTTTGCCCCTCGTCTTGCTCCTCGTCGTTGGATTCCCTCGGATTGTAACCCTCTGGCTCTAGATAGTATTCGCAGTTGGTGCGATTATTGTCCTAGTTCTAATCTCGATCGCCCCCTATTTATCGATGTTCATCAGTCAGTTTGGGCGATAGAGAGGGAAAATATCGTTATTAATGCCATTGTTAATATTAATATGATTCATATCGCTCCTTGGTCCGCTTGTTTAGCTTTAATGGCAGGAGCGAGTCGCCTTCTCAGTCCGGGGGAAATTCTCTATCTTTATGGTCCATATAAACGACAGGGAAAACATACTTCTCCTAGTAATGAAAGCTTTGATCTTTCTCTCCGTTCTCAAAACTCTGCTTGGGGAGTTAGGAATTTAGAAGATGTGGTGCAAGCAGCGAGCGATCGAGGTTTACAATTGTTAGAAGTAATTCCTATGCCCGCTAATAATCTCTCGGTTTTATTTGCCTTAACATAGCAATTATCAGTGAACAGTAATCGGTAATTAGCTTCTAAAGGCAAAAGGCAAAAGGCAAAAGGCAAAAAAAGAATCTGGCAATTCTCCTACCTAAAAAGAAGGTTATAAACTAAGTACATCCAAGCTTTTAGCTTAACCAATTAAGTAGGGAGGCACAATTATTTGTAGGATGGGTTAGCGGTAGCGTAACATAATCGGGCGTTGGGTTTCATGCTTCAACCCAACCTACGTTCTGATCACTGAAAAAAGCTCCCCACTTCCCACTTCCCACTTCCCACTGATAACTGATAACTGATAACTGATAACTGATAACTTATTTCCAACCAGCGCGATTCATTACCTGTACTGCTTTGGCTAAATTAGGACCATAATTAGCCACACTAACGGTATCTTCTTTACCGCGTCCGAGTTTTGCCAGAACAGGATCTAAAGCAACGCCTCGAACGACGGGATATTCTTGATTACCCTTAGCAAAAAAGTTCTGTGCTTCATTGCTAGAAAGATACTCTAAAAATTTAATGGCCGATTCTCGATTGGGGGCGGTTTTAATTAAACCACCACCGCTAATATTAACGTGAGCGCCGCGCCCTGTTTGGTCGGGGAAAATTACGCCTACTTGGTCATAAATTGCCCGTTTAGCGGGGTCTTTTTCTTCGGCATACCCAGCTAAGTAATAGGTGTTAGCTAGGGCTAAATCGGCAATTCCTGCGGCGACAGCTTCGATTTGTGCCTTATCATTTCCCTGGGGTGAACGGGCAAAATTAGCCACTAATCCCCGACACCATTTTTCTGCGGCTGCTTCTCCTTGGATGTCGATTAACCAAGCGGTAAAAGATTGACTATAGATGTTACTAGATGACCGAGTGACGACTTTTCCTTTCCATTTGGGATTGGTTAAATCTGCATAGGAATCGATTTCTCTGGGGTTAACTCTGTCTTTGTTATACATGATTACCCGCAAGCGTTTACTAAACCCGAACCAGTGACCTTTGGGGTGACGCAAATTAGCGGGAATTCTTTGGGTGAGAATGCGGGAATTGACCGGGGCAAAAATTCCCTGTTGGTCGGCCCGCCATAATCTCCCGGCATCTACCGTCAGGAGTATATCGGCAGGACTATTGCGGCCTTCGCTTTTGATCCGTTCGATTAATGGGTCTGCTTCCCCTTCGACGAGGTTAATTTTTATTCCCGTTTGTCGGGTGAAGTTGTCATACAATCGTCGGTCGGTGTTGTAGTGACGGGAGGAATAGAGGTTTAATTGGTTAGTTTGGGCGGAAACCTCGTTTATTTTCCCTAATTGACCCACTGCTACCGCTAAGGTGGCTGTTCCTGCGCCTAGAAAGACTCTACGAGTTATTTTATCGTTCATTGCTCGATTCTTGGTAAAGTTGTCTTTTCCTATTGTACAGCTATTGAGAATAATTCTTATCTGTGCGAAAAATTATTTGTCGGGCTAGGGCGGTAGATGGGGTAAAATCAAGGTAAAATCAGGGTTTTTGGTTTTGATGGGGCTAATAAATCCTCGAATCTATCGCTAGTTAAGTTCAATAAGCCCAAAATGTTACCCTAAGCTCGATCGAGGGTATTGTGGAATAAAAGCAGCGAGAGTCAAGATAATGATCAACAGTGATCACCAACAAGCGATCGAGCTAATGTTAGCATCGGGAGACTATAATCAATTATTGTTATTTTGTCAGCAAGCACTGGCGGTTCATCCGGAAGTGACTGATTATTATCCCTATCTAGGATTAGCTTATCTGCTGCTAGGGCAGCAAGCAACAGCGCAAGAAATTTGGTTATTTTGGCTATTACAATCAGAGTCCAGTCAGGATTTAATTATGCTGCTCAAAAAAGAGATAATTAGAAATCTTGATTGCTGGCAGTTTGCCGAAGCTAAATTAATCTATATCCAGTGGCTAGAATTAGAAGAAATAGAAGGCGATGAAGAGATAGAAAATTATGCCCTGACGGTGATAAACTCCTGTCTTCAAGAGGTGCAAGAGGCAATTAATCGGCGAGAATATACTTTAGCTGAGGACTTTTACTTAAGAATTTTATCTTGGCGTGAACAATTAGCTTACATCTGGCACGATTTAGGATATTTATACTATATAATTAACCGACTAACAGAATCTTTTAACTGTTTGGCACGAGCCATCAACTTAGAGGAAAATCAAGCCTTATATCATTATACTATGGCCATGGTGCTAGAAAAACAATCCCGTTTAGATCTAGCTTTATCAGCTTATCAAAAAGCGATTGATCTCAAGGATAATTTTATCGATGCTTATAACAAACTGGGCAATTTATTTTATAAACTAGGGCAGCTAGAGTCAGCCGAAAAAATCTATCAGCAGGGAATTAATAAACAGGCTGATTTTTATCCTTTCTATATCAATTTAGGCAATGTCTATTTAGTTAAACAAGCTTGGACAGAGGCAAAAAATGCTTATAAAACAGTCCAACAACTGGCAGGAGATAGAGGAGAAATTAGTCAAAATCTCTCCCTTTGGGAAATTCTGCAAGCTGACCAAAAAAGAGCGAATATTTATTCAGGTGATTATTTTTATCAAAGAAAAATCTATCAATTAGCATTAAACTATTATCAAAAATTATTATCAATTAAAATAGAGGAGAGCAATTTTTATTTAAATTGCGCCCATTGCTATCTCATTCTTAAAGAAGAAAAACAAGCTTTAGAAGTGTATAAAAAAGGCATTGCCTATCATCCAGAAAATATTGATTTACATTTGCGCCTAATTTGGTTACTACAAAATAATTATCCGATCGAGGTGGCAATTCAAGCAACTAAATCGGCTTTAGAGTATCTTCCCGATCACCTATCTCTGAAGTTAGAATTAATGCGTTTAATGCCAATAGTTTACACAACTCAAGCCGATATTATGCAATATCGATCAAACTACGAGAAACAGTTAGATAATATCTTATCCAATCTTGATTTAACTACTACTACTAATCAACAACAGGATGCTTGGAAAAGTATTGGATTAAGAACTAACTTTTATCTTCAATATCAAGCTAAAAATGATTTAAAACTACAAAAAAAATATGGAGAATTGGTTTATAAAATTGCCTCGGTTAACTTTACTAATTCGGTGAAAAAGCCAACCATACCTACGCGAAAAATCCGCCTTGGCTATATTTCTGCTCACTTGCGTCATCACACAGTAGCGAAACTGTTTCAAGGATGGTTGCAGTGGCGAAATCGAGAGCAATTTGAAATTTACTGTTATGGAATAGATATTAATAACACCTGGGATAATTTTACCAAACAATATCAAGAGCAAAGTGATTATTTTTATCAATTTGATAATCTGGTCAATATAGAAAGAATTGCTCAACATATTTTAGATAATCAGTTACATATTCTGGTTTATTTAGATATTGGTATGGATGCTCGCACTACCCAACTAGCAGCATTGCGTTTAGCTCCAGTACAATGTGTAACTTGGGGCCATCCAATCACCTCAGGATTACCAACCCTTGATTATTTTATCTCCAGTGAATTAATGGAACCCACGGAGGGAGATAATCACTACAGTGAAAAATTAATTCGCTTATCTAATTTAGGTATTGCCTATGCTAAACCCTCGCTTCCTCCCCAGAGAAAAACTCGTTTAGAGATGGGATTAGCCGAGGATAAAATCATCTATTTAAACTGTCAGAGTTTATTTAAATATCTGCCAGAAAATGACGATATTTTTCCTAGAATTGCCCGACAAGTTCCCCACAGCCACTTTATTTTTATCTGTCATCGTAGCGAATTTGTGACCCATTGCTTTCAGTCGAGATTAAGTCAAGCTTTTGATAAGTATGGACTCAATTGGCAAGATTACGGGGTAATGATGCCACAATTAGAACAAAATGATTATTTTCAGCTTAACTTATTAGCAGACATCTATTTAGATAACTTAAGTTGGTCGGGGGGAAATACCACCTTAGAAGCAATTGCCTGTCAACTTCCAGTTGTTACCTGTCCGGGGGAATTTATGCGCGGAAGACATTCCTATGCTATCTTGAAAAAATTAGGCATAACCGAGACAATTGCTACGGATAAAAATCACTATATTGAAATTGCTATTCGTTTAGGTTTAGATAATCAATGGCGACAAACAATCAAAGATTATACTAAAATGAATATCGATACAGTATTTAATGATCGAACCTCTGTAGAAAGTCTAGAAAGATTTTATCAATCTGTAGTAGGAGAAGGTAAATAAAACTTTAGAGCTAGATAAAATTTTAAAAACTCACATCCGACTACCGACTCCCTAAAAGGAAAACTTCCTACCTGATCATTAAGATAACTGCTATAGTTGAAACCCGATTAAATTTTCGATCGCTTTGAGCAAATCTTGATTAGTCCAATTCTGGTACAGATAAGCGGCGATCGCACATCCCCCCGCACCGACTCCCTCTTTGACGAAACCCTGTTCATAAGCTTGCAAAACCGGGTATTTAGAGGCTGAAAAGTTTAATTGTGTGGCTAATAAAGGCACTTTTCCGATCATTCGGGCTAATCCCACCGTATCCCCCGTTTTATCTTCCGCTACCCAGCGAGTTGTGCCGACGATGATATTTTCCCAGTTAACGGGATAGGCATATTTAGCCACTAGAGCTTTAATTAGGGCAGAAACGGCTAACATTTGGGTTCCTCCGGCGAGGAGTACCCCACCCTGGCGACTGGCGGCGATGGCCATGCCAGCGACGAAAATCTGCTGAGGATCGCCTAGGGCGGCGATTACCTCAAAAGGATCAAAAATTTCTTTTCGGGCTAATCCCTGCTCAACTATTGCCCATTTCTGAGCATGATTGCACTGGGGATGGCTGCTGTTAACTTTGCCGTTGGCTCGATAACCCAATCCGGTGAGGATGGCGAGGGCGGTGGTGGTGCCACCGACCACACACTCGCCGATAATTAGATAACTAGACTGGCGGGCTAGTTTTTCTCCCCAAGCTAATCCTTGGGCGAACAGGTGTTTTACTATGTCGAAATCTAGGGCGCGGCCGGTGGAGAGACAACGGGCCGGTTGTCCCCCGAGTTCGATATAATCGACGGCCGGGGGCAAGGGTAAACCGGCGTTAAAAACGAGGACGGGAATGGCTAATTTTTCCACCACGGCCCGGGTAATATAGGCAGGGGAGGCTCCCACCGTTAGGGGGGGTAAGGGATAACGGGGATGGGGTGAAACTCCTTTAACGATAAATTCGGCATCGGCGATCGCTGTATATTTTCTATCTTCCGGGGTAGCACCGGCGGTGGAGATTCCGGGGATTAATCCCGTCTCGGTAAACCCCAAAACTAGGGCAAATATCGGAGAAGATTTTTGATGGCGCTCTAACCAATTTTGCCCCCGTTCGATTTCCGTGTAAATTTTAATCATCTGTTGATTTTGTCCTCTTACTTATCACTATTTCCCTCTCTCCATGAGATGATCTTTGATTTCAACATATTTAGAAAATAAGTTATCAATACTAGCCAGTTTTGCCCCGTATGCTAAGGCTGTAGCCATAATAATACGGTCAAAAGGATCTTTGTGAATGGGAGATAAATTAACGGCTCTAATGGCAATTTCGGGGGTAATTGAAAATATATCTATTTTAGCTACTGTTAAAGCTTGTTGAATCCACTCTTGAAGGGGATAACTTAATTCTAATCTCCCCCGTTGGTTAGCAAGGGCTATTTCATAGCAAGAAATGGGGGAAACTCCGAGAGATTCTGCTAACTCAAATTTTTCTAGCCAATGCTCGGGAAATCTGTCAAAATTGCCATTTATTAACCACAACCAAATATGAGTATCAAGCACAATTACTTCAGACATTCCCAATCTTCTTCATCTACAATAGGACTGACCATATCACCTAGTATTTTAGCTTTACCCACCATATTCTCAACTGGAAAATGACGTTTGAATAAGGATGGTTTTTCTTCTAATAAGTTGTTTTTGCTGGCGGTGAAATTTTTAATTAATTGATAAAGTTCATCTAGTTGTTCTTCAGGTAAATTATCAATTGCTGTTTGAATAAGTTCTTTAACAGTCATAGTTTTACTCTCTATTTTCTGAACTTGAGTTATACTATAACACAACGGTTCCTTCAATAAAGGGACTCATCTTGAGATTTTACCTAAAATACAGCAGACTAAAAAGACTCATTTAAACCGTTTATTCTTAGATTAGCGGAATCTCCCCTAATGCAAGAGTGCCTCGTCTCAAAAAGTAATTTAAACACTTAACAGCTTATGTCTCCCCTGTCTTCTGCAATTATCGATACTTGGCGACGTTTTTACCGAGATCCCCTGGCAACAATAGGAGCGATCGCATTAATGATAATTATTCTTGCTGTCCTATTCGGTCCGATTTTCTATCGGGTCCCCATCGATACCATCGATTTTAGTCAAACCACTGCTCCCCCTAGTTTAAAACATCTTTTCGGCACTAACGATCTGGGCCAGGATCAATTGGCGAGGATTTTGGTGGGGGGTCGAATTTCCCTAGCGGTGGGGATTGCTGCTATGATAGTCGCGATTATTCTAGGGACAGCGATCGGGGCTATTTCTGGGTTTTACGGGGGCGCAATCGATGGCTTATTGATGCGATTAACGGATTTATTCCTATCTTTGCCCCAATTACCCCTACTTTTACTGATTGTCTATCTATTTCGCGATAGCATCAAAAAAATCGCCGGACCGGAAACGGGTATTTTTATCCTCGTGGTTTTAGTAATCGGGGGTTTAAATTGGATGTCGGTGGCGCGATTGGTGCGGGGAAATTTCTTAAAATTACGCGAGATGGAGTTTATCTCGGCTGCGATTGCTTTGGGGGCCACTCCTTTCCGTTTAATCTGGGTGCATTTATTGCCTAATGTTTTGGGAATGATCATCGTGGCGGCTACTTTAGCGGTGGGTAATGCGATTATTACCGAGTCAACCCTGAGTTTTTTGGGTTTGGGTTTCCCCCCCGATGTGCCGACTTGGGGACAAATGTTATTTAAAGCTAAAGATTACTTGACAACTGCCCCCCACTTGGTGATTTTTCCGGCTCTGGCTATCGTGATCACAGTGTTAAGTATTAATTTTATCGGCGATGGTTTACGCGATGTCTTTGATCCTAATGTTTAAGGAAGCGTAGAAGTGGATAATTGCCGAAAATTACCCAGAACCCCTATGATGATCAGTAACGATGGTGAGGAAATAAATACTGTGAGTAGCGTAACTGTCATTAGCGATCAGAAGTTTGACCAAGAGGTTTTTGAGGTCGAAAAACCCGTTTTAGTCTATTTTTGGGCGAGTTGGTGCGGTCCGTGTCGTTTGGTATCCCCCTCGATCGATTGGGTGGCCAACACCTACGGCGAACGGCTAAAAGTAGTTAAACTAGAGGTGGACCCTAACCCCAACTCGGTGGCTAAATGTGATGTGAAAGGTGTTCCCGCTTTACGCATCTTTAAAGATAACGAAATTATTGCCACTCATGAAGGGGCGATCGGCAAACAACAATTACAATCTTTTATCGATACCTATGTCAGCTAATTAGGTATCCGTGGTTATGAATAACTTAACCCTAGCACACCGCTTACAGGCACTACAATCCAACGTTTTTGCCGATATGGATCGGGCAAAAGCTGCCAGTAGAGAAGCGGGTAATACCATTATCGATCTTTCGCTCGGTTCCTCCGATCTTGGTGCTGCTCCCCATGTTATCGATGCGATTGAGCGATCTCTCCACGATCCTCACACCCACGGCTATTTACTCCATAATGGTACGCGAGACTTCCGAATAACTGCCGCTAACTGGTATAGCGATCGCTTTGGTGTCCCCGTCGATCCGGAAACGGAGGTTTTACCCCTAATTGGTTCTCAGGAAGGCACGGCCCATCTACCTTTGGCCCTTCTCAACCCCGGGGATTTTGCTCTGCTCCTCGATCCGGGTTATCCCTCCCATTTGGGCGGTGTTGCCCTTGCTGGCGGTCAAATGTACGGAATGCCAATTTTGGCAAAAAATGACTTTCTGCCGGTTTTAGAGGACATTCCTGAGGCAGTGCTGGCACAATCGAAGCTGATGGTCTTGAGTTATCCCCATAATCCCACTACAGCGATCGCACCTTTGGCATTTTTCCAAAAAGCGGTTGATTTTTGCCGTCAGCATAATTTAGTTTTAATCCACGATTTTCCCTATCTAGACATCTTTTTTGCGGGAACATCGCCCCCCCCGTCAATTTTACAGGCCGATCGAGCTAAAACTAATTCGATCGAGTTTTTTACCTTTTCTAAGTCCTATAATATGGGCGGTTTTCGCATCGGTTTCGCCATTGGCAACCCGCAGTTAATTATGGCTTTGCGACAGATTAAAGCCATGGTTGATTTTAATCAGTATTTGGGCATCCTTAACGGTGCGATCGCTGCTTTAACCGGTAATCAAGATTCGGTCAAGGAAACCGTCGCTATCTTCCAAAAACGTCGGGATGTGTTTATTAATGCCCTAAATCGCATCGGTTGGCCGGTTGCCACTCCGGCCGCCACTATGTACGTTTGGGCGAAAATTCCCCCCAGTTGGCCGGGTAATTCCGTCGATTTTTGTCGGCAATTGGTGGCCCAAACCGGTGTCGCTGTTTCCCCGGGTTCCGGTTTTGGCAAGGGTGGCGAGGGTTATGTGCGTTTTGCCTTAGTTCACGATCCCGATATTCTAGAGGCTGCCGTGGAGAAAATTGGGGCTTTTTTGGGATAAAACCGATATTCTCAGCAGTAGTTATGCTGCAATCGATAACTTTCGCCTTGTTGCTGCTGATATTCCGGGTGATATTGGTAATGTGTCCACTCCCGAACCTTCTAGTATTATCGGACTAGGCATACTAGATGGTGGTTTAGTGGTGCGTCGCCTCGCTAAACGTCGTTAATCGCGCTTGGGGTGGGGGGATGAGCCAAAATTTTGCCAATTCGCCACCCTTTGCGGTTAAAAGCTTTAATTGTGCTGCTGTCTTTGTAATTGCTCGATAGTTGCGGGGGATAAATCGGTAAATCGGGCGATTTCTGGGATAGGAAAACCAGCAGATAGCATTTTTAGGGCAATTTGTCGAGCTTTTTCTTCTTTACCCGCTTGCAATCCTTTTTGTAGTCCCTTTTCCTCGCCTTCCTCTCTGCCTTCCTCTAAAATATCTTGATAGATGACGGATTCTCTCATAATGTCACTCCGAAGGATTTTTTTAATCGTCTCTCGATTGTAATTCCTCGATAGTTGCGGGGGATAAATCGGTAAATCGGGCGATTTCTGGGATAGAAAAGCCAGCAGATAGCATTTTTAGGGCAATTTGTCGAGCTTTTTCTTCTTTACCCGCTTGCAAGCCTTTTTTTAGTCCTTTTTCCTCGCCTTCCTCTAAAATATCTTGATAGATGACGGATTCTCTCATAATGTCACTCCGAAGGATTTTTTTAATCGTCTCTCGATTTAATACTAACCCGGCGAGAATACTGGTAGCGGCAGCGAGATTGCTTTGCACCTGTTTTTCGGGGATAGTTTCTAAAGAACGGGACACCTGACTTAACACCTGTTCGGGGTCATCGGTATTGCTGAGGATGGCAAAGGGTAATAAACCGGGATGATGAAAAAATTGTGGTGTATTTTCTTCCCAAAGACGGATGACTTGAAAGGAATGAAAGGTTTCCCCCAGACGGAAAGTATTTTCTTGCACTAGGGGGGAATCACTGCGTCGCAGATAAATTACCACTTGACGCATTTGTTTTTGGGGATGACGACGATAGACGCGAATGCGATAATCGAGCATTCGGAAGGGAATTTTGGAGTCGGGGTCGGTTTGAAACTCGGTATGGAGAATCAATTCCTCTGACTGCAAAAAAATCAGGGAATCGGCACGAATGGGGTCTAATTGTAATTCCGTCGGGTCGAGGACGGTTAAGGGGAGGGGAGAACCCAATAACCAAGTGGCTAGATCATCGGAGAAGTTTTCGGCGATAAATTTACAAATATTATCAAACATCGTGAGCGTTTTGTCTTTGTAATTCCTCGATAGTTGCGGGGGATAAATCGGTAAATCGGGCAATTTCTGGGATAGAAAAGCCAGCAGATAGCATTTTTAGGGCAATTTGTCGGGCTTTTTCTTCTTTACCTTCTTGTCGTCCTTCTTGCAGTCCTTCTTGTCGTCCTTCTTGTCGTCCTTTTTCCTCGCCTTCCTCTCTGCCTTCCTCTAAAATATCTTGATAGATGACGGATTCTCTCATAATGTCACTCCGAAGAATATTTTTAATCGTCTCTCGATTGTAATTCCTCGATCGCGTCGGGGGATAAATCGGTAAATCGGGCGATTTCTGGGATAGAAAAGCCAGCAGATAGCATTTTCAGGGCAATTTGTCGAGCTTTTTCTTCTTTACCTTTTTGTAGTCCCTTTTCCTCGCCTTCCTCTAAAATATCTTGATAGATGACGGATTCTCTCATAATGTCACTCCGAAGGATTTTTTTAATCGTCTCTCGATTTAATACTAACCCGGCGAGAATACTGGTAGCGGCAGCGAGATTGCTTTGCACCTGTTTTTCGGGGATAGTTTCTAAAGAACGGGACACCTGACTTAACACCTGTTCGGGGTCATCGGTATTGCTGAGGATGGCAAAGGGTAATAAACCGGGATGATGAAAAAATTGTGGTGTATTTTCTTCCCAAAGACGGATGACTTGAAAGGAATGAAAGGTTTCCCCCAGACGGAAAGTATTTTCTTGCACTAGGGGGGAATCACTGCGTCGCAGATAAATTACCACTTGACGCATTTGTTTTTGGGGATGACGACGATAGACGCGAATGCGATAATCGAGCATTCGGAAGGGAATTTTGGAGTCGGGGTCGGTTTGAAACTCGGTATGGAGAATCAATTCCTCTGACTGCAAAAAAATCAGGGAATCGGCACGAATGGGGTCTAATTGTAATTCCGTCGGGTCGAGGACGGTTAAGGGGAGGGGAGAACCCAATAACCAAGTGGCTAGATCATCGGAGAAGTTTTCGGCGATAAATTTACAAATATTATCAAACATTGTCAGGGATTACTTTCCGTTTCTCCTAGGATACCCTCGGTCGCCGGTGTTGACATCCTGTATTCGCCGTAACTGTTGCCGAAGAGAATCGTAGCGCAGAATACATTATAGACAAAATTCAACTTTAATTATGGACTAATTGTATAAATATCGGCAAATTTGTCACATATTCCCAGAAATTTCTTGACAATTGCTAGAGGAAGGGAGTAGATTACAATCACATCAATTTTATGAAGCTTTATGTCATTAGAAAAACTTATCAACCATGGGGGGGGGGAGAAGCATAGCTTATCAAAGGCTCTGCTCAAATCCTTTTCCCTAGCCACGGTTTTTACCACTACCCTTGTGCTGAGTTCGGTATCTTCCGCCGAAGCTTTCACTACTTTCACTAATCGCACCGCTTGGCAAGCTGCCGTCGATGCCATCGCTGGCAGTGTCACCACCACCGATACTTTTACCAACAACATCGCCTCTGCTCAAACAATAACACTGGATTCGGGCATCGTTTCGGCGAATTCCTTTCCACCCGCAGTTGCGTATGGGGATAATAGCGTTGGTGGAGGACTTTTCAACAATGCCACTGATGGAGATGCGAGTGGTGCTTCCGCAACTATCACTTGGACTTTTCCCTCACCTGTGTTTGCCTTCGGAGCGGATTTTAAAGGTACTGCGGCTGGCGGGCTAAACCTAACGGGAAATTTCGATGGTACAGGAAACCAAACTCTGCTTGTGAATGACAGTATCGGCGGACCAGACGGCTTTCTGGGCATTATTGGTAACGCAAACTTTAGCTCGATCGTCTTTGGGAATAATACAACTTTCTTCGATTCCTTCCAGATCGATAGCGCTTCTTTTGCCTCTGTTGCCTCTGTTCCCGTCGCAGTTCCTGAACCTGGTATGATCACAGGATTGGTGTTCTTAGGTGGTGGTTTAGTGGTGCGTCGCCTCGCTAAACGTCGTTAATCGCGCTTGGGGTGGGGAGATGAGCCAAATTTTGCCAATTCCCCACCCTTTGCAGTTAAAAGCTTTAATTGCGCTGCTGTCTTTGTAATTGCTCGATTGCGTCGGGGGATAAATCGGTAAATCGGGCAATTTCTGGGATAGAAAAGCCAGCAGATAGCATTTTTAGGGCAATTTGTCGAGCTTTTTCCTCTTTGCCTTCCTCTTTGCCTTCCTCTAAAGCTTCTTGATAGACTTTAGTTTCCCTTAAATCACTTAAACTAAACATTTTTTCAATCTCCTTACGGTTTAATTTGGGCAATTTATAAATGAGAATTGTCTCGATTAATTCCAGAATGTCCTCTCTTTTTAAAGACTCCTGAAATTGTTGCTTAAATTGTTGAATCTAAGGCTTTTTTCTTTAATTTAACCATTGCCGCAAATCTTCTAAATCCGAAAACCCCAACAACGCAAGAGCTAAATTATCCAGTTGATTAGGATTTAATTGTTTAATTTTTTGTTCTACCTTTAAAGGAATAGAACCGAGTTTTAAGTTTAGCTGACGCAAAATTAGGCTTTTTTTAGCGGATAATTCTCCTTCCTCCAAAGCTTCTTGATAGACTTTAGTTTCTCTTAAATCACTTAAACTAAACATTTTTTCAATCTCCTTACGGTTTAATTTGGGCAATTTATAAATGAGAATTGTCTCGATTAATTCCAGAATGTCCTCTCTTTTTAAAGACTCCTGAAATTGTTGTCTAACTTGTTGAATCAGTTCTTTTCCTTGAGCTAAGGTATTTTGTTCCGATTCCACAATTAATTGTAACACTTTTACCCCCAGAGAATCCCCCTCATCTAACTGATTCAGATAATAACAGTTAACCCGGCCTGACTCAAAGAATTCTTGATAACGAGATTTGGGACTATTTTCAATTTCCCGATGGGGATAAATGATCACCCCTTGCCAATTGTTCTTACTCTCACTTTGATGAAAATAGAGAAATATTTCACTAAAAAAGCGCGAGTAAAACCGTTCATCTTTTTGAAATTGTACCTCAACAAAGTAAATCGGATCATTGAGGTTATCGGGAAGAAAAACCCCATCTAAACGAAAAGCGAGTTGTTTAACTTCTAGGGAGGAAAATTGATAATGATTGACGGTTTCTGGGGGAAGATTGAGCAAATCAAAGAAACTTTCAGGAAAAGTCTCAAAGAGACGATAGAAAATACTGTCCGTTTTCACTCAATTTTGTCCCTCATTGACTTGTGGTACTTGTTCAATTTCTCAGTCTAAAGCTTGGGGATAGGAAAGCCAGCAGATAGCATTTTTAGGGCAATTTGTCGAGATTTCTCTTCTTTGCCCTTTTCCTCTCCTTTCTCTAAAATGTCTCGATTTAGAGGATTTTTTCTAAACCGTAAACGAGGGATTGCAGCTGAGTAACTTTGCGGATAGAAAGGAGAACCCCCGGCATATAACAGGAGCGATCGCTGGTATCGTGACGAAGGGTATAGATTTCTCCAGGAGAACCGAAAATGACTTCCTGGTGAGCAATTAAACCGGGTAAACGCACGCTATGAATACGGATGTTCTCAGCAGTTAAACCGCCTCTAGCACCGGGGATGGTTTCTTTTTCGGAAACTTGGGCAGGATTAAAGGTTTTACCTAATTCGGCCAGTAATTCGGCGGTTTTAATGGCTGTGCCACTGGGTGCGTCTGCTTTTTGATTGTGATGCAGTTCGATAATTTCCACATGATCAAAGTAGCGGGATGCTTGCACGGCAGCCTGTTGTAGTAAAACCATGCCAATGGAAAAATTGGGGATAACTAAACAGCCAGTGCTGGCTTTTTCGGCAAATTCGGCTAAATCTTGCAGTTGTGCCGCCGATAATCCCGTAGTTCCCACCACGGGACGCACTCCATAGGCGATCGCACTGCGGGTATTGTCATAAACACCGTCGGGATGGGTAAAATCCACCATTACCCCCTGCACTTTTTCCTGAGTTGCCAGGACTAAAACACTCTGTAAATCGTCGAGAATCGGCACTTCTAGGGGTTCACAACCGGCCACTTCCCCCACATCCTGACCTCGAAAAGCTGGATTTCGATCGACTGCACCCACTAAGATCATATCGTCGGCACGAGCAACGGCTTTAATAACTTCCCGTCCCATTTTGCCGGCTGCACCGTTGACAACTACGGGAATCGGGCCTCTATTTTCGGTCATAGTTAATTATTCTCCTTATATGTAGGGATTATGGACTGTTGGGGTGGAGGGGTATTTCAGGGACAAAGGAAAAAACCCCAACACCTAACCCCCTGTTGCCTAATCACTGAATCAATTATCCGTTTTCTCGCGCACAACGATCGAGGGGTAGTTATGAGAAAATCGTGATTATTTAGGGAGAATATGGGTTTTTAACCCTCCATGCCATGCTTAAACTGTCGTTTTCAGGGATTGGAAGAAGGGCAAAAATATCAGGCGTACAGTGTAAAAGTGAGAAGGTCTAGAGCATTCTACATTTTGCGCTGTTCCTACGTCAATGGTGCTTTGTCTGGGTGATATTTTGGCAAATGTGAGTGTATCCTTAACCATATTTTATCACCTCAAACTAATCAACTTATTATTTGGCGAGTTCTAGCAGTTGTAAAAATTAATTGCTCGCTGAATTTTGATGATAAGATATAGCGTTTCCTAAGCTAGTGAGGTACACCTATTTTTCTTCCCTTTTGCCTTTTGCCTGTTGCCTTTTGCCTAAAACCCATAACTTTTGTACCTCAGCAGAGTGAAAAACGCTATAAATTTTTAGTGATCACTTTCCACGCCCACTTTAAGGGTTTTCTGTTTTCCAATGCTTTTACAGAAACGGCAACAGTATCCATACTATTTAACTGCAACAATTGATATCCTCGTGCGCTCAAGAGACTCCGAGCGGATATCCTATCGCTATCGGAAAGATGTTTATGCTCGTACAGGATTAAACTAGGCTGAAACCGATCAATATCTATCATTTTCAGTACCTCGTAATCGAATCCCTCCGTATCTATGTGGATTAAATCTACAGTGCGAACCGAGTTCCGGTTACATAATTCTTCAAACGTTATACATTCCACTTGAGTTTTCCGAATTCGTTGTTCTAGTTCTGGGATAAAATCAATATGCTTTAAGACATGAGATAAGGAAAATGAACCGATTTGATCGTACCAAACAGGCAAAGGGGAATCTGTCTCTTCAACATAGTAGAAGTCTTTAAACCCGTTTACCTCGGCAATCGCTACATTTTCCAACTTAAATCGACCATAATCACCATATTTGGAGCATAATCTTTTGAATACATAGTCAACGGGTTCTATCATAATTCCACACCAACGTTTATCTAGCAGAAAATAACGTAGGGGATCACCGTAGCTAGAATCGTTTGAACCTACTTGAACAAAGAAAATATGCGCTTGTGAAATGGATAAACTATACAGCAGTGTATCGAGCTTATCCTTAAAGATTTTGTAGCGAAGACTAGGTGATTTAAAAATGCTCCAGAACTTTGACTGTTTGTCCGATCTTTTGCCGACTAATCGAGAGATATAAGTTTTAAGTTTTGCAAGTATCATGGCTAAAAAATTATAACTTTTGCTAGAAAATATTAGAACTAAATGATTTGGTTTTGAAATAGGCTAGAGCCTTGTTAAAATATCGTTCTAATCTTTTTTTCCATGCCTCTTTCGGTCGCCATCCAGACCAATCCGTTCGATCTAAGTATTCAAAAAATTGCTTTTCTGTATCCCTTAACGGAGAGAATTTAAATTTCCAAGGTTTATCATCTGATGCAAAATGTATTAGATAAGGAGCTTCCATAACCTGATGATAAACTTCCTCGGAAAAATGACTTTCTTGCCAAGAAGAAAATTTATTAGGAAGTTGATTCCAGCGTGGATCCAGTTTCCCCCAACAGCCCGCCAAAATAGCGTTGAGACCGTCCTGATCCCAGTAACGGAGACGGCTCCCATTTTCCTCTAGATAATTAATAACTTTAAAAGACATATCGTCTTCTCGCCATTTTTTTAAATTAAGAATCATTACCCCAGAGTTAAAATATGGCGTATCTGGGGGTATTTGAAGTTCTTGATAAGTTTTTAAGCCATTTTTACTTGACACTAGAGGACATCCCATATCTTGCACCGCAAATAAATATTGATTATCAATATCAATTTTCCATAAATTGTTTAAATCTTCTTTCAAAATTAAATCACAATCTAGATAAATAACTTTCTCAATCGACGGGGGTAAGAGATAAGGAATTAATAAACGATAGTAAGCGGCAATAGTAACATGACCCCAAGTCGGAAGTTTTTCCACGATTGTAAAGAACGCTGCTTCTTGAGGCTTTAGCCAGTTAAGTACCACTTCAACTTCTAATTTTTGTAGGGACCGAATCACCTTTTTTTTATTAGCATTGGTAATTCCTCCATCAATAACATAAATAAAAGCTTTCCCCTCTTTCAGGTTCTCTGCCAAGGAGTAAAGCATTACGCCAAGAGGAATTGCGTAATTGTTGTCCGCAGCACAGACGACTGTGGGTGTTTTAGTATTTTGCATTATCAACTCTTCGTGTCTTACAAGTTTAAATTCCATAGAAACAAGGTCAAAGAATCGCTTCTCTATTAGACATCTCTAAAAATTATAACCCAATTACAGCTTGCTTTTATGCTCTGTCCTAATTTAAAATAGTTCAATGGCTGAAATGTATATCTATCTTGGCTAATTCAATTTCACCGCAAAAATATAGGACAATTAAAATCATTTCTATTTGGGTAAGTTTCTTAACTAGAAAGACTTTTAGCCTTTTGACGATGACGGCTCGCCTCCTCCAGATAACTGCTATCGCAATGATGAGGGGAGCGGGATGAGCGAATCGGATTTGGCAAAAACTTCAGGGCGATCAGTGAGAACTACAAAAGGGCTATTATCAGCTATAGTACGAATATCCTCGGCGAGGGTAAGGGCATGATCTCGATATTTCTTCCCGACAGCTAGGGTGACGAAACAAATTTTCCTATCGATCAAACTCATAGGCTACTGTTGGTATTGTCTTGAACTGCCGCACACTCAGCGAGAATGCCACCACAGTTTACCATAGACCCATTGATCCGTCAAGATCGAATTGAGAGATAAATCTCCCGGTGCTTCCCCTGCCCCTTCTGCTCTCCCGGCTTGTCTCCACTGATCCTTTTAAAATTGACAGAGTAAATCTATCGGTTAAGTGGGATTGCCACGCCCCCCCTCTGGGAACCGCCTTCAATCGAATGATTGCCCGCCACAGTCAGCCATAAGGCAGCAAAAACTTTTCTTTTTGTTCCATTAAGCTTTGTTAACCGACTATTTACAATAAAGCCATTTCCCCCACTACTTCCAAGCGGGTATAACTGCCGATTGTCAGGAATTTTTCCGAGAGAGATTCGGCCACATTGGGAGTAATCCAGCCTAACTGTTTAAGAATTTGCAAAGCGGCGGCATATTTAGCCCGTTTGGAACCATCTAGGGCTTTAATCGCTAATCCTAAACCTTCACCGACGCGCCCGATACATTGAATCCCTTCGGCCCCAGCTTTACTGACGATTTCTCCTTGGCTAACCTGCATTAATTCCGTATCAAAAGCCCCTTCTCCTGCTACCATGCGGGGATGATAGGTCATCGCCCGGACGATTCTTTCTAAGTCTAAACGGTTGCCAGAGGCTAACTGGGCGTAGAGATGGGCCATTTGCCCCAACTGCATTGAATAGGTGGGCGCACCGCAGTCATCGTGGGCGCTGATTAATTCATCCCCCGGCATCCCCAATAATTCGGCAATTTTGCTTAAAATTAGCTTCTGTATCTGACTAGAACGCCGGAGATAGCTATTTAACGGCCAGCCGCGCTGTTGACACACCGCTAACATCCCGGCGTGTTTACCAGAACAATTGTACTGGAGGCGACTGCGTTTACCTTCGGGGAGGGGACATAGCAGGGCGTTGGGATCGATATCGGCGCGCCAGAGAATATTAAAGACTTGACGGGCGTGTTCCACCGTGCCTTGGTGAGAACTACAGATAATGGCTAGATCCTTATCGTTAAGATCGTAGCGTTCGAGGGTGCCGGTACTGATGACAGCCAGTGCTTGAAAAGGTTTCAGGGCCGAACGAATAAAGGCGCTAGTTTCGGCGCTGCCGGCGGTGGATAATACCCGGCCGCGGTCATCGCAAATAGCGGCCTCGACATGATGGACCGATTCAATAATGCCTTCCCGGAGGAGATGAATTTCTAAGCGGTGGGTTGGTGTACGTTTTACCCTATTCATTCAGATTGGTTGCGGTTAGTGAGTGAAAAATAGCCAGAAAAGACCACTGATAGCGACAATTGCCCCTAGAATTAGGGCGGTTTTTTGTAAACGCTGGAGAATGGGCTGGATTTGATAGGAGACGATTAAACGATCGCGGGTTAAAATAGCGGCGGTTTTTGTCCAGATTTGGCCATCATACCAGCCCGACTCTTCATAAAATACTTTCTCCGATTGCAGGCGGTCATAGACGTAGATCCAGCCTAAATACAAGCGCAATAACACCAATCCTACCAAAATTGTCGAGCCAAAAATCCCCGCGCAGAAGAAGAGAAAAGGGGCCTTTTTCAGGGGAAAACTAGCGGCGGCAATCGGTCCGACAATTAACCATGTCCACAACCATAACCAGACAATTTTTTTTGTATAAGAGGCTACATCTAGCGTTGCCCAACGGAAAAACCAAGATTCTTTTAATTGTTCGTACTCGTTAACCGGTTGCTGTTCTTCCGGGACGGGACAGAAATCAAGGGAGGATTTCATGGATTCTACTCCTCCAAATGGTCGCTAGGTAGAGGAATCCGTTGAGCATGACCCCAAAATGCTTCTAAATTATAAAATTCTCGCTCTTTTGGCAAAAAGATATGGACAATGATAGCGCCATAATCCATCAGGATCCAGCTACCTTCGCTTTTTCCTTCCACTTGTCGGGGGGATTGTTGCCATTCTAGTTCCATAGCGGCTTCGATCGCATCCTCGATCGCTCGCACTTGAGTGGTAGAATAGCCGGTAATAATCAGAAAATAATCGGTTAAATAACAGATATCGGCGACTTTCAGGATGGCGATGTCCCCTGCTTTCTTGTCCTCGGCAGCGGTAACAATTGTCTCTAGAAAATTTTCGGTCTTGAGATTTTCGGCGACAGGGGTAATAATTCCAGTGGGATTGGTCATTCAGGTTGTGGTTATCCTTTGGCTGAGGTGGTTGTAAGCGAGTCTTGAGATTATGTTAATCAATGGGTTTAGTTTTTGTTGGTTGTTCTTTAACAATTTGTAACGCCCAGTTGCGCGTTAGCACGGTGCGGGGATGAATGGGACAATGGCTACTTAAAAGATATTTTAGGGAATAATCGCAGGTTTGTTGAACGCTTTTATGGAGATTTTGATAGCTGAGTTGTCGTAGGGCGTTTAATTCGGGTGTATCGCCGCGATTGGGTTCCAAGGCATCGGCAATAAAGACTATACAGCTAAGATCGCTCATATTGGGTTTACCGAGGGTATGATTGCGAATTGCTTCGAGAATTTCCTCATCGGTAACGTTAAATTCTTTTTGGGCGACAACTGCACTGACATCGGCGTGGAGTAAGTGGGGATGGGATGCACAGATATTATCCACGTCTATTCCCGCCGATTCCGCCATTTTTAGCAGTTTTTTGGGCTTGAAAAATTTAGCCAGATCGTGCATTAACCCGGCTTGCCCTGCTTGGACGGTATCGAGATCGTGATGACGAGCTAAATCAATACACATGGTCTCCACACCAAGAATATGGCGCAGACGGTGTTCGTTGACGTTTTCTTTTAACCAGTCGATAACTTGCTGTCGCATCTTTTTTTTGCCCTTGTGGAACCCCAAAACGATTGTAACAATTACTATACAATTTTGCCTATCGCTTCAAGGTTCGATCTTTACCAATCATCCTCGCGAGTAGCTTCTAAAACTTCTTCTTGCTGCCAATCATCCTGAAAAGGTTGTACCACTTTACCGATCGCATCGGCCACAAAAGACTTAATAAATTCTTCCTTGCGACTGAGTTGAAATTGTCTTTGTACCACTTCCGTCATGCCACCGTCACCCCAGTCTTGATCCTGACGGAAATATTCAATAAAACTTTTGCCAGCAATGCGGGTTAAATAGGCGGCACTGACTCCTTGAATTGCCTTCCCGACTATATAGGTAGTAAAATTTAATTGTAGGATTCTGGCTAATAATTCTACTGCTCCTTTCACCACTCCCAAACTAACTAGAGTTTTACCCAAAGATACGGCCAATTCTTTGCCTCGATCGCTGTTAATTTCACAGCCATAAACTTGACCAATTTCCCTAACCATTTGAGCATTAACCGCCGCCGTTGCTAACATATCGATCACCGGTAAGGGAGTCACCGCAATCACTCCCGCACCGATCCACTGATAGCGATCGATAATTTTATCAGCTTGGCGACGACGTTGGCGATCGATAATTTTCCTAGCTTCTTCTCCTAATCTTTGGGATTGTAAGAGGATATTATCCGCCACTAAATCCTCCCCTTCGGCCCGTAAAACTGAAGCTAAACGTTTAATTAAAGCTAAAATATCCGGTTCCGGTGTGATGATTTGTCCACCGGTTAACTGTACTGGTTGGGGATTAGCGGTAACGGCAATAATATCGGCGGAAAGGATCACTCCTTTTAGCCGTTCTCGTAATTGTTTTAAAATCATTTCTCGATCTTCGTCGCTATAGAGATCGATTTTATTAAAGACTAAGAGAGAACGTTTACCAATATCAATTAAACCCAATAAAGGGCCGTATTCCGATTGTCGAATATCGTTATCGATGACAAATAAAAGTAAATCTGCTTCCGTGGCTAATTGTCGCGCTAACTGTTCCCTTTGACCTCCGGCCGCACCAATTTCGAGAATGCCGGGGGTATCGGTAATTTGAATTTCCCGATTCACACCTTTCATTTTTAAACTATAGGTTTCCCCTTTTTCCGTGGTTCCCATGGTTGCCTCCACATTGCCCACCATTTGACCGATGAGGGCGTTAATTAGGGAGGTTTTTCCCGCCGATCCCGTGCCGAAAACAATGATTTTAACTTCTTTTCTGGCTAAACTTCGCTCAATTTCTTGAGAACGCTTAATAAAAACCTGTTGAGTTACTTTATCTTGAATTTGCTCCACTTGTTGCCGGATAGCTTTTAAGGTTTCCCCGGCGGCCTCGGTTTTTTCTACTGGTAATTTTAGGGGTGGACGGGAGGAAGAATGCAACCCGCGGCGACTTTTTGGGCGCTGGGGCAGCAGATAAAAGTAGTACAAAAGAACGTATATCAGCAAGCCCAGCAGTCCGATAATGAGCAAAAGCAGAATATTAGCTAAGATAGGAGCGGTAAAGGCGATCTGGATGTAAAGACGATAGATAGAGTTGACTAACCACAACATTAATCCGAAAATAAAGCTCAGACCAATGATTAAAGTGGCAAGACGGGGTAATTTCATCGGAAATTTTGGGTCTGAAACCCCGTCGTTCTACGACGGCTTTGCTGTTAAATATTAGCACATTTACGAAATATATGCTAAAATGTGAGATATGGAAAAAGCCTATTCTTACCGATTTTACCCCACACCCGAACAAGAGTCGCTATTGCGGCGCACTTTGGGCTGTGTAAGATTAGTTTACAACAAAGCTCTCCACGAACGAACACAAGCTTGGTACGAAAAGCAAGAAAGAGTAGGCTACGCTCAAACTTCTTCAATGCTAACCGATTGGAAAAAACAAGAAGAATTAGAGTTTTTAAACGAAGTTAGCTGTGTACCCTTACAACAAGGGTTAAGACATTTACAAACAGCTTTCACTAATTTCTTTGCTGGTCGTACTAAGTATCCTAACTTTAAGAAAAAACATCAGGGAGGAAGTGCCGAATTTACCAAGTCTGCTTTTAAATTTAAAGACAGACAAATCTATTTAGCTAAATGCACAGAACCTTTACCTATTCGATGGTCAAGACAAATCCCAGAAAGCTGTGAACCAAGCACAGTAACAGTCAGATTACATCCCTCTGGACGCTGGCATATTTCAATAAGATTTGATGACCCAACGATTAAGCCTTTACCAGTAACAGATAAAGCCATTGGAATTGACTTAGGAATTAGTAGCCTAGTAATTACCAGCGATGGCGATAAAGTATCTAATCCCAAGCATTTTAAGAAACATTATCAGAGGTTGCGAAGAGCATCGAAAAGCCTTTCTAGAAAACAGAAAGGGTCAAAAAATCGAGAAAAGGCAAAAATCAAAGTAGCCAGAATTCACGCTCAAATCACCGATAGTAGAAAAGACCATCTACATAAGCTAACCACTCAATTAGTTCGTGAAAACCAAACGATTGTGGTTGAGAATTTAGCCGTCAAGAATATGGTCAAAAACCCGAAATTATCTCAGGCAATATCTGATGTAAGCTGGGGTGAAATCACTAGACAATTAGCCTATAAATGCCGTTGGTATGGGAGAAATTACATCGAAATAGATAGATGGTTTCCTAGCTCTAAAAGGTGTAGTAATTGCGGGTATATTGCTGAGAAAATGCCGTTAAATGTTCGAGAATGGGACTGTCCAGACTGTGGGACACACCATGACCGAGATATTAACGCAAGTAAAAATATTTTGGCCGCAGGGCTTGCGGTGTCAGTCTGTAGAGCGACCTGATGACCAGAACAGAGTAAATCTGTTAAGGCAGGTGCGAAAAATCCTTCGGGACAGAAGCAGAAACCCAAATCGTGAGGTTTGGGAATCGCCGTCCGTTTACGGCGGTGAGGATGTCAAAATTGTTTTTATTCATCAGTAGGGGGGCAAAATTATTTGTAGGATGGGTTAGCGGTAGCGTAACATAATCGGGCGTTGGGTTTCATGCTTCAACCGTTCGGCAAAAGCTCACGGCCGAAGCCCAACCTACGTTCTTCCCCACTTCCCCATCTCCCCACTTCCCCACCTCCCCACTTCCCGCTCCTTCGGGCCAGAAAAGGGGTAAGATAATAAGTTTAGTGATAAGATGACCGAATTGTGAGCGGGGACTTGATATGGCAGAAACCCTATTATTTAATGCTTTGCGACAGGCGATCGATGAGGAAATGGGCCGGGACCAGACAGTATTTGTTTTGGGTGAAGATGTGGGTCATTACGGTGGTTCCTACAAAGTTACCAAAGATCTCTACAAAAAATATGGCGATTTAAGGGTTTTAGATACTCCCATCGCTGAAAATAGTTTTACGGGCATGGCAGTGGGGGCAGCCATGACGGGATTACGTCCGATTATTGAAGGCATGAATATGGGTTTTCTTCTGCTTGCCTTTAACCAAATTGCCAACAATGCCGGGATGTTACGTTATACTTCCGGCGGTAATTTTAAAATCCCCATGGTTATCCGCGGTCCGGGGGGTGTGGGGAGACAATTAGGGGCGGAACATTCCCAACGTTTAGAGGCCTATTTTCACGCGGTACCCGGTCTAAAAATTGTCGCTTGTTCTACTCCCTACAATGCCAAAGGTTTATTAAAATCGGCGATTAGAGATAATAACCCCGTGCTTTTCTTTGAACACGTTCTTCTCTATAATCTCAAGGAAAATTTACCTGATAGCGAGTATCTTTTACCCCTCGATAAAGCGGAAATCGTTCGCAAGGGAGAAGATATAACTATTCTCACCTATTCGCGGATGCGTCATCACTGTTTACAGGCATTAAAACAGTTAGAAAAAGATGGCTACGATCCAGAAATTATCGATTTAATTTCCCTGAAACCCTTTGATATGGAGACGATTGCCGCTTCGATTCGCAAGACTCACAGGGTGATTATCGTGGAAGAATGTATGAAAACTGCGGGAATTGCTTCCGAGTTAATTGCTTTAATTAACGAGCAGTTATTCGATGAATTAGATGCCCCCGTGTTAAGATTATCTTCCCAAGATATCCCCACACCTTATAACGGTAATCTAGAAAGATTGACGATTATTCAACCTAATCAAATTGTCGAAGCTGTCCAAAAAATGGTCGGTGATCGCATTTAAAAAATTCTCCTTTTGATACTGAAGTTATGCAGAGACAAAATTGGTTATTGTTACTGATCATCGGCCTGGTTGTTGCCTCGATCTTCGTCCTGATTAAGTTACCCCTACAATTAGGTTTGGACCTGCGCGGTGGTAGTCAATTAACCATTCAGGTTAAACCCACTGAAACCGTGACGACCATTCAACCTAATGATTTAAAAGCCGTACAAAATGTGATTGAAAATCGCGTTAATGCCCTCGGTGTTTCTGAATCATTAGTGCAGACTGTGGACAGTAAAAATCAGGTAATCGTGCAACTACCAGGGGTTACAAATCCCAAAGAAGCTGAGAGAAACCTAAATGTTCAGGCCCAATTAGAATTTCGTCAGCAAAAACAAGGTACAGAAGGAGAATTCCGGGCTGAATACTCGATTTTTCAACAAAAAAAGGCGGAATTAACCGCCCTCAAAACCGAGAATAAACCCGAAAATGCCGCTAAAATTGCCGAACTAGAACAATCTCTGCAAAAATCTAAAGAGGCAATTTTAAATTTATTTGAGTCGGTGGACTTAACCGGAAAAAATCTGCAAAATGCCACCATTAGTTCCACCCAAGGCACTAACTGGGAAGTGGCCATTACTTTCGACTCGGAAGGGGGCAATAAATTCGCCGAACTAACTAAAGCGATCGCGGGTACGGGTCGCAGTATTGGCATTTTCCTCGATAATGAATTAATTAGCGCCCCTGTGGTTGATGTGCAGTTTGCCCAAACCGGAATCACGGGAGGCCGGGCCGTGATTACTGGTAATTTTACCGCCGAAACTGCCAACGATTTAGCGATTCAATTGCGCGGTGGTTCCCTACCTTTCCCCGTTAAAGTGGAGGAAATTCGCACCGTCGGAGCAACTTTAGGCCAGGATAGCATCCGTCGTAGTATCTACGCCGGTTTAGTGGGTTTACTGTTAGTTTTAATCTTCATGGCGGTTTATTACCGTTTACCCGGGATTATCGCCGATGTTTCCCTGATTATCTATACTATTCTTTCTCTGGGGGCTTTTGCCTTAGTGGGAGTCACCATGACGTTACCCGGTATTGCTGGATTTATCCTCAGTATCGGTATGGCAGTTGATGCAAATGTACTGATTTTTGAGCGTACCCGGGAGGAATTAAGGGCGGGAAAATCCCTATTTCGGGCGGTGGAGTCGGGATTTTATCGGGCTTTTTCCAGTATTCTTGATAGTAATGTCACTACTTTAATCGCCTGTGCTGCCCTATTTTGGTTGGGTTCGGGATTAGTCAAGGGTTTTGCTTTAACTTTAGCCATTGGGGTAGCTGTGAGTATGTTTACCGCTTTAACCTGTAGTCGCACTCTCCTGTTAATCACCGTGTTAAACGTCCCCAGCGTCCGTCAAAAACCGCAACTTTTCTGCCCCAATTTACCGGTAAACCAGTAGGGTGGGTTAGGCGACGACAAGTTATGCTGTTGACCAATAATTTCTGATTCGCCGTAACCCACCGATTACCACTCCCCACTCCCCACTCCCCAAATCCCTTTTTTCCTTTGTTCCTTGTTACTTAATCGATATGGCATTTAACGTTACAAAACAGCGTAATTTTTGGTGGACAGTCTCGGCCTTGCTGACGATTGGTAGTATTTTGGCCATGGTAATTTCTTGGTTCACTATTCAAGCGCCTTTACGACCGAGTTTAGATTTTGTTGGTGGCACGAGAATTCAGATAGAATTAGCCTGTGCCAAAAAGAATACCTGTGAGAAACCCTTAACTACTGCCGAAGTGCAAGCAATTTTAGAAGAGGAAGGATTGGGTAACAGTAGTGTGCAGGTGTTGGATAAATATACTTTATCGGTGCGGACTAAAACCCTAGCAGAAGAACAGAGAACAAAATTACTCGACACCTTAAATCAGAAAATTGGCACCTTTGACCCCGAAACCGGTCAAATCGATACCGTCGGGCCCACCATCGGTCAAGAATTATTTAGGTCGGGATTTTTAGCTTTATTAGTGTCATTTTTTGGCATTGCCGTCTATCTCAGCTTCCGTTTTCAACGGGATTACGCTTTTTTTGCCATTGTCGCCCTGCTGCACGACGTTTTGATCACTTTAGGGGTCTTTGCGGTTTTAGGCTTAATTGCGGGGGTAGAAGTGGATAGTTTATTTTTGGTTTCCCTCTTGACAATTGTGGGCTTTTCTGTTAACGACACAGTGGTAATTTATGATCGCGTCCGGGAAAATTTTGCTAATACCCCCGAATTATCCGTGGATGAAATTGTCGATAATGCGGTGAGTCAAACCCTAACTCGTTCAATTAATACCACCCTGACCACTTTATTGCCTCTGGTGGCGATTTTTCTCTTTGGTGGCACCACCTTAAAATATTTTGCCCTAGCTTTAATTATTGGCTTTGTAGCCGGGGCCTATTCGAGTATTTTTATCGCTAGTACCCTACTAGCTTGGTGGCGCGGTCGTTCCCATCGACCCACACTCAATTACAGTTAGGATGCCATTGGTGAAGAATCAGTCGGTCTTGGATAGGTCGTAATAGTAATTTCAACCTGTTGATTGAGACTACCCAAAATTGAGATCAAACGGTCAATAGTAAAGCGTCCCAAATTAGCACGGCGAATCTGAACAAATTCACTGTGATTAATTCCAGTTCGCACTTGAGCATCGCGGGTTGATAAGTCTTCCTTCTCCAGAACCTTGATAATTTCAGCAGCAAGCAGTGCTTTCGCTTGTCGCACGTCCGCATCCACATCGCCAAAATCGCGGTACACATTCCCGCTACCTTGTACCAGTTCAAATTGTTCTTCACTCATGAGAGTTCCTCCTTCAATCGCTTGAGCCGTGCTTTGATAACTTCGACTTCTTGCTGTGGTGTTTTGATCCCTTTTGGGGATTTTTTCTGGAAGGCATGAATCACCCAGATAGCCTCACCTAACTGGACAGCATAAATAGTTCGATAGGCATCCCCCTTGAAAGGTAGAGCAATCTCGAACACACCAGAACCTATCCCCTTAAAAGGCTTGGTTAGGGATGATTTTGCCCCTTCTGCTGCAATAGTTAAAGCGTCAAGTACAATTTCTTGGGCTTCCTTGGGAAACTTTTGAAAATCTTTCCGTGCCGCTTTAATCCAAGATATAGGACGGGTATTACGCATTCGCTTATGGTGATATAACTGATACCACCTGTCAAGCCCCATTATACCTGTTGAAGGTTTTGCTTGTGTCAATCAAAGCGGCAATCGCCTGATAATATCTGGTAGTGCGATTGCTAATCTTGTAGGTTTGGCCGGTTGTGGGTAAACAATAAATATATTTTCGTCACAGAAAGCTCATGATTCATGGATGATAAGCCGTAATAACCAGACTTCTATCGGCACTATAAATTGCTTCAACACGACGAAAACTAGAATGATTCCACCAGACTTTAGTTCTATTTCCCTTGGCTGGAGCAGACCCAACAACGGCATAACCAGCATTGAACATCAATTGTTCAAAAACTTCTGCTGGCATTATTTTAGATGAAATGGGAGAAAGACCATCAATTTGATGCTTATCGAGGGTCATAACTCCCTTTATAGGTTGTAAAAATTTGATAATCAGGTAAAACTAAGCTGATACCGGCAAAACTATGTATTGTTCCTGGATAACTTTCTTCTGCATCACTACCACCCAATCGCCAACAAAAAGAACCCAACCAAATATAAAAGCCTGGAATCAGTGCGTCCATCGAATAGGCAATATCCTTTAACTGAGGGTTAACTCCGTTTGATGATGCCTTTTTTTGGGAAACTTTTATTTTCATCTATTTTCATTATTTTAAACTTATACTCATTTAAGAACTATACCATATTTTTGTTAGCATTGACGATGACAATTATCACAATTCCACACTTAAACCCTTTGGTGCGATCACTTTTGCTAAAAGGACGAGTTATACTAAATCCAAAGATGGCTTTTAGTTGTCAGCTAAATTTTTTGACCAATTGGGTCAAATTACTTCAAGAGATTTGATTGCGAACGCCACTAAAAGCGGCGTATGCGATCGCTATAGCATCTACAGCATCATTAATAGGCATTTTTGTCAATCCGAATAAATACTTAATTTGTTCGGCCACCTCAGCTTTAGTGGCCCTACCATGGCCCAGATGACATTTCCAACTAGCTTGATGGAGGAAAATCGGTTCAATTCCCCCATCGCGGCAGCTAACCAGATTGATAATTCCCAATGCTTGCAGGACTCCACCGGCTGCCTTGATTTGCCGGTTAAAAAAGGGCATTTCTACGGCAATTTCCCCCGGTTTATATTCTGCGATTAACTCCTTTAAATCCCGTTCAATTTCGATCAAACGCTGGGCAGTAGAAAGATTTTTAGAAGTTTCGATCGTGCCGTAATCGACTAAAACCGGCATTAACTCACTATTATCCCGGAGAATAGCCCAACCGACAATCGCTAATCCGGGGTCGATACCCAACCAAGTAGTCATAGATTAAGCCAAAAAATCTTGGACGATTTCGAGGATTCTTTGGGATGCTTGTCCATCTCCAAAAGGATTAATGGCATTAGCCATACGATCATAGGCGATTTTATCCCTTAATAATTCTCCCGCTGCGGCTAAAATTTGCTCTGGATTAGTACCAATTAATTTCGCTGTTCCCGCTTGTACTGCTTCCGGTCTTTCCGTGGTTTCTCGCAATACTAAAACTGGTTTTCCTAAACTGGGGGCTTCTTCTTGAATGCCCCCAGAATCAGTTAATAATAAATAACAGCGTTGAATCGCCCCCACTAACTCGGCATAATCGAGAGGTTCAGTTAAAAATACCCTGGGATGATTGCCCAAAGCGGACTGTATTGGTTCTCGGACGGTGGGATTGCGATGGAGGGGTAATAATAGGGCTGTATCGGTATATTTTTCTAACAACAAAGTGAATCCTTTGATAATATCCTGTAAGGGTTCGCCCCAATTTTCCCGGCGGTGAACCGTGGCTAATAAAACCCGATAATCTGACCAATTTAAGCCCGCAATTTGACATTCTGGCGCGGTTTTGGCTACGGTTAATAAAGCATCAATAACTGTATTACCGGTGTGGTGAATATTGCCCGTAACCCCAGATTTTTGTAAATTTTCTACGGCTAAAGTAGTGGGAGCAAAATGTAGGGTCGTCAGTTGAGAAATTAGGCGACGATTAGCTTCTTCGGGATAGGGATTATAGATATCATTAGTTCTTAATCCTGCCTCTACATGGGCGATAGGAATTTGTTGATAAAAAGCCGCTAAAGCAGCAGCAAAAGCAGTAGTAGTATCACCTTGCACAATAATTAAATCTGGTTTTATGCGCTCAAAAACTGTTTCTAAACCGCGTAAACTGCGGCAAGTAATATCAGTTAAGGTTTGACGGGTTTGCATAATATCCAGATTTTCATCTGCTTTTAAAGCAAATAATTCCATCACCTGCGCTACCATTTCTTTATGCTGTCCCGTCAGAATTACATGGGTTTGAAACTGTTCCGATTCTTGAAAAGCACGAATAACGGGAGCTAATTTAATCGCTTCGGGACGGGTTCCAAGAGTAATACAAATTGATTTCGACATATTATTATCAGTTATCAGTTATCAGTTATCAGATGGGATTTTTTAGTTCAGCGATTACTGTTCACTGCAAATAGCTTGAATTGTGCTGTTTTGTCATTTTTCACTCCCAGGAGGTTGTTGAACGATAAATTGGGGATAGAGTTGCATTTGCTTGGGATTTAAAGGAGGTCGAGAGATGGTCAAAACTTTTTGTTTAGCTAACTCTTGAGTCATGGTATCTAAAGTTTGAGCGATACGCAAATTATATTCTAATTGTTCCCCAGAAGAAAGCAGATTACTTAAGCCATCAATTAAACGTCTTAAATTCTCGCGAAATTGGGGATCACCGATTAACTCATCAATATCCGAGGTGATTTTTTGAGTATTTTCAAAAGTCACCCTAGCGGATTCGAGAGTTTTTTGCAGCAGGACTATTGTAGCAGGATCGTTAATAGTTTTAGTGATTTCTCGTAAATTATTTGATGTTTCCACCGCATTATTCAAAATAGTCTCGATATTTTGCATGACTTGTTTAGTATCAATTTCATCTAAACCAGCATTCAACCTCAGGGCGGTATTATTGAGATTATTAGCGAGACTACCAATACCTAAACTAGCTTGATTAATATTATCGAGAGTATTAACAATTTGTCCCCGATTTTCGCTGAGAACAGCATTAAGATTAGCGACTAATTGGGAGGATTGTTGAAAAGTTCTGCTGATTTGACTGCGGTTTTCCTGAACGGTATTATCTAAAGTATTGACAAAACGGGAGGCATTATTAGCCGTATTAGTGACCGAGCGACTGGTGGCCGCTAATTCCAAAGATAGACGAGAGATTTCTCTTTGGGCATTACGGATAGTCTGGGAGGTATCATCGGATAAACGGGCGATTTTTTTGGCCGCTATAGCGGTATTTTTGGTGACATCATTGAGATTGCCCACAAATTCAGGACTGGTAAAAGTATCCACTAAACGACCAACACTAGACATTAATTGTGTTCCTGTTGTCCCCTGTAAACGAGTATTATTACAGAGAATTAACTGTTGATCACAGTCGGGACCCAGAGGGTCGAGATTTTTGGCCTCAGCACTTAAAGAAACTAAGGGAGTGATATCGATGGCTGCCTCCCCAATTAATCCGGAAAGATTGGTAGCAACAGTTACCTTCCTAGGCATAACTAAAGTAGCAGAAGAGATCTCGGCAATAACCTCCACTTGATTACTCCCCGGGATAAAACTCGTAATTCTTCCCACTCTCACCCCACGAAAACGTACCGGCGCCCCGACTTGTAACCCTTCCACGTCGGCAAACTCGAAGATTAATTGATAGGTTTTCTGACCAAATCCCCCCCCGCGAACCCAGATAGCGAGCGCCCCAAAGACCAATAATCCGCCTAGAGCAAACAAACCTAGTCTTCCTTCCCGTAAAGCTCGCGAACTCTGCATGATTTTTCTCTCATTCTCGATAGTTCTTAATTTAGCTTAATCTAGCTTAAACGATTGTCCTAATCGGGCCTTCAATGCTGGCGCTAAAAAATTGCCGGATCATGGGATGATCGGTACGATCGATATCTGCCACTACTCCCTGCCATTGCACTTTTCCCTGATAGAGAAATACTACTCGATCGGCGGTGCGTCGGATGGTACTTTGTTGGTGAGAAACCATTACATAAGTGTTCGCAGACCCCGATTTTTCATGGAGAGTCCGCACTAGATCCTCGATGATTGTGGAAGCTATCGGGTCTAATCCGGCGGTAGGTTCATCATACAGCAGTAATTCGGGATTATCGGCCGGATTATCGGGATTAGTGATAATAGCGCGGGCAAAAGCCACCCGTTTACGCATTCCCCCCGATAGTTCCGAAGGATAAAGGTTACTAATTCCCTGTAACCCGACCATTTCCAGGCTTTTTTCCACTAATTCCCTAATTCTGGCTTTTTTTAACTTAGTTTGTTCATAGAGATAAAAACCGACATTTTCCCCGACGGTGAGAGAATCAAATAGGGCCGTTTGTTGAAAAACTAAGGAAGTTCGCATCGCTTCCCGACCATCTTCTAGCAATCCCTGACGCAATTGACCTTTAATACGAATTTCTCCAGCATTTATCCCCGTTAATCCCGCAATTAACCGTAAAACCGTCGATTTTCCCGTTCCCGACGGCCCGATAATTACCAGGGCCTCCCCTCGATAAATGGTTAAATCTAATCCGTCGAGAATAACATTATCCCCGAATCTTTTCGATACTCCTCTCAATTCAATTAACGGTTCTTTCATCGTCGCTTAATTATCTTATAACCTCGGGAATTTTAGGGAGATGGGGAAGTGGGAAGTATTTTCAGTGAACAGTAAACAGTAATCAGTGAACTGAACTCTGATAACTGATAACTGATAACTGATAACTGATAACTGATAACTGATAACTGATAACTGACTCGATTCTGGCTGCTATAGTAGAAAAGCACCCATTGCTGACGATATCTGAGGTAGATTGCCGTGACTATTGCTTTAGACCAACTGCTCACCCCCGACATTTTTCGACCAGCGCGTTATTTGGGCAACGAGTTAGGCGCTAAACATAAAGAATGGGCAAGTGCTGTGGTTCGTTGGGTGTTAACCTATCCGGAAGTGTACGAAGTGGGGGCATCTAACCTCGGTCATATTATCCTCTACAATATCCTCAATGCTCAACCCCGCCAACTCTGCGATCGCACTTATCTACCCGCACCGGATTTAGCCCAAAAACTCAAACAGACAAAAACCCCCCTATTTGCCCTAGAATCCCGTCGTTACCTCACCGATTTTGATATTCTCGGTTTTAGTCTTAGTTACGAGCTAGGAGCAACCAATATTTTAGAAATGCTCGACCTAGCGGCAATTCCCTTGACTTGGAGAGAAAGAGATGCGGGTAACTATCCGCTAATTTTTGCCGGGGGACAAACTGCCACCTCTAACCCCGAACCCTATGCCGACTTTTTTGATTTTATCGCCCTTGGTGATGGCGAAGAATTATTGCCAGAAATCGGTTTAATTTTAGAAGAAGGTAAACTAGCTAATCTAAGCAAAGAAGAACTATTACTAGATTTAGCCCAAATTCCGGGGGTATATGTCCCCCGTTTCTACGATGTCACCCCAATCGGTGCAGTTATCCCCAATCGTGACGATGTACCGAAAAGAATTTTACGCCGGGTAGCTACTCCTATCCCAGCCTATTCTATCGGTTTAGTTCCCTTCGTGGAAACGGTTCACGATCGCCTGGTGGTGGAAATTCGTCGCGGTTGCACTCGGGGATGTCGTTTTTGTCAACCGGGGATGTTAACCCGTCCCGCGCGGGATGTGCAACCGGAAGCAGTAATCGAATCGATTGAAAAAGGAATGCGAGCGACAGGATATAACGAATTTTCTTTATTATCTCTCAGTTGCTCCGATTATCTAGCTTTACCTGCCGTGGGTATGGAGATTAAAAACCGTCTCCAGAATGAGAATATATCTCTATCCTTACCCAGTCAAAGAGTCGATCGCTTTGACGAAAATATTGCTAACATAATTGGGGGCAATCGTCAATCGGGTTTAACCTTTGCACCGGAAGCGGGAACCCAACGAATGCGCGATGTAATTAACAAAGGGTTAACCAACGAAGAATTACTCAGAGGGATAAAAACTGCTGTCGAACAGGGTTGGGATAAGGTCAAACTCTATTTTATGATCGGTTTGCCGGGGGAAACCGATGTGGATGTGATTGGTATCGTGGAAACGGTGCGCTGGTTGCGTCGGGAATGTCGTTTACCGAAGCGGAAACCCCTCGATTTTACCCTAACTATCTCCAATTTTACCCCTAAACCCCATACCCCCTTCCAGTGGCATTCCGTCTCCACGGCCGAATTTATCCGCAAACAGGAGTTATTAAGACAGGAATTTCAAGGCATGAGAGGGGTAAAAGTCAATTATACCGATGTCCGTATCTCGGCTATGGAAGATTTTATCGGTCGCGGTGACAGAAGTTTAGGGAAAGTGGTGCTGCGCGCTTGGCAATTGGGAGCCGGGATGGATGCTTGGTGGGATAATACAGAAAAAGCCTATCAAGCATGGTCACAGGCGATCGAAGAATCCGGTTTAACTTGGAAATATCGTCAGGTAGAACAGGGAGAATGGAATATTTTTGCCGATGCAGACAAAGATATTTTAGAGCGTCCTTTGCCCTGGGATCATCTGGATACCGGTATCGATAAAAAATGGCTAGAGGAGGACTTAAAACGCGCCCTAGACGCGGCAACGGTCCCCGATTGTTCTTTTGAGGGTTGTTCCCATTGTGGCGTTTGTAGCGTCGATTTTGGTCATAATATCGTCATTGAAGCGCCCCCGATTCCCGCTTTTGCTGGACATTTTCAACCCAATCAAGAACGCGCCCAAAGAATTCGGGTTTGGTTTGGCAAAATTGGCGAAATAGCCCTAGTTAGCCACTTGGATCTGGTGCGTTTATTTGATCGCGTCGTCCGTCGGGCTGCTATTCCTATTTCCTTTACCGGTGGATTTCACCCCGGTCCGCGCATTTCGATCGCTAATGCTTTATCCTTGGGAGCAACCAGTAGCGGTGAGATTGTCGATTTTGAATTGACAAAAGTAATCGATTTAGAGACTTTTAAACAGCAGTTAAGCGGGCAATTACCCGCAGATTTGCCGGTTTATCAGGTGGAAGAAATTCCCTTAAATGCCCCCGCTGCCACCCGTTTGTTGGAAAAAGCCGAGTATTTGCTCACTTTTAATAGTGAGGGAATTGATAGCCAACAGTGGCAAAATTGGCTCGAGGCAATTAAGCAAGCAACGGTGATGGAACGAGAAAAAACCACCAAATCTGGCAAAAAAGTCACGATTAATCTGCGAGAACAATTATATGAATTAGAGTTAAAAACTGTTGACAAACAAGCCGTTTTGTGCTATGTGGGCAGTTGTCGCAATGATGGCACTTTACTACAGCCTGATCATATCGTCGAGATGTTAGAAAGGGTCTCCGGGCAGGAAATTTCGCTGCTTAATTGCCATCGTCAGCGCTTGATTTTAGGGACTTAACCATTGTCAACCGTCATGCCAAATCCGTTTTTAATAGTGTGATTAACTGCCAATTCAAGCCTAGAAACCCAGTTATGGATTGTTTCTCCCTGCTCCCCGCTCTCCTATGCCTTTTAAATAGGGTTTAGTCTCAACTTATCCTAACGCCTCGAAGATTTTAAACATGGGCAAGTACATGGACAGAAGAATAGTTCCCACTATCCCGGCAATACCGACCATCATCAAGGGTTCAATGATACTGGTTAAAGCTTTAACAGCCTGTTCTACCTCATCTTCGTAGAAATCGGCCACTTTCATCATCATGGCATCTAATTCTCCCGTTTCCTCACCAATACTAATCATTTGAATGGCCAAAGCTGGAAAAACATTGGCTTTTTGTATGGCTAAACTCATCATTCCCCCCTGCTGAATTTCCTCCTTGGCACCGATGATCGCATTGGCAATTACCTGATTACCCACCGTATTACAAACGATATCAAGGGAACTCAAAATCGGGACACCAGAACGCGTCAGAGTCCCAAAAACCCGGCAAAATCTAGCCACAGCCGATTTTTCATTCAAATCACCAAAAAGAGGCATTTTAAGGAAAAACTGGTCAATTTGCAGACGACCAATCGGGGTTTTGTAATAGCGACGCAGTAAAAAAACTGTGGCAGTAATGGTGACAATCGGAATTAAAATCAACCAACTACGCATCAGACTACTTAAAAAGAGCATAAATTGCGTTAAAGCTGGTAGTGGCACCTTCAAATCGGTGAAAATTTTCGCAAACACGGGAATTAAAAAGATCGTCATCCCGAAAAACACAATTACCGCTAAAATTCCCACCGCTACCGGATAGGTCATCGCTGATTTAATCTGGTTTTTCAAGCGGGCCATATCTTCCAAAAGTTTCGAGAGACGGAGCAGCACTTCATCGAGTACCCCCCCCGTCTCTCCAGCTTCGATCATACTGACATAAAGTTCATCAAAACATTCTGTATGTTTGGCCATCGCTTGCGATAACGGACTCCCTTGCTGTACGTCGGCACCAATCGCTTGTAGTGCTTTTCTCATCTTGGGATTACCGCATTGATCCCCCAAAACTCCCAAACATCTCACAATCGGCACCCCAGCATTAATCATTACCGAAAATTGACGGGAAAAAACCGCTTTATCTTTGATGGAAATCTTGGCAAACATCAACTCTAAACCAGAAAGATCGATCTCTCCTCCCGCTTTTTTGACTTTACCGACGGCAGCATATTTCGCCTTCAGCATCATTCGGGCATGATCGGGAGACATAGCTTCAACTTTCTCTTGGAAAACTTTTCCAGAGCTGCTTTTAACTTGTGCGACAAAATTAGGCATAGGACAAATCAGTTATCAGTTATTAGTTATTAGTTATTAGTTATCAGTTATCAGTTCACTGTTTACAGCAAAAAACTTCTCACTTCCCACTCTCCTATCCCTTTTACACAGGATTTGTTATTAAATCCGGGCTTTAGTTTTGGCGTTAGCACTGGCCCCAGCGACAAGACGTTGTAATTCATCGGGTTTACCACTTTTAGAAATTGCCTCTTCAAAGGATATAACACCGCTAAAAACTAAATTAGCTAATCCCTGTTCCATAGTTTGCATTCCTAGCTTCATTCCCGTTTGAATTGCTGAGTAGACTTGGGGGGCTTTTCCTTCGCGAATTAGGTTAGCGATCGCTGGAGTTACCACCATGATTTCCTGTACCATTGCCCGGCCAAATTCCCCTGGTTTAGGATTTTTTTTCTTGACTAGGGTTTGACTAAAAACTGCTAGTAAAGAATTGGATAACATGGAGCGAATTTGTGACTGTTGGTTAGGGGGGAAAACGTCAATGATCCGATCGACTGTTCCCGCTGCCGAGCTAGTGTGCAGAGTTCCGAAGACTAAGTGACCGGTTTCCGCCGCCGTAATTGCCAAACTAATTGTTTCTAAATCCCGCATTTCTCCCACAAGGATAATATCAGGATCTTCGCGTAAAGCTGCTTTTAATGCGTTAGCAAAACTCTTGGTATCTTCTCCTTTTTGTCGTTGGTGAAACAGGCTTTTTATATTAGGAAAAACATATTCAATTGGGTCTTCTACAGTTAAAATGTGTTCAGACCTAGTCCGATTAATTAAGTCCAAAATTGATGCTAAAGTGGTAGTTTTACCTGACCCTGTTGGTCCGGTTACGAGAATTAATCCCCTCGGTCTTTCCGATAATTCTCGGACTACTTCTGGTAAATTTAATTGTTCAAAGTTAGGAATGTTGGAGGACAAAGCGCGTAAACAAGCTGCATAGGCTCCCCTTTCTTTATAAACATTGATCCTAAATCTTGCTAATCCTTTCACCCCGTAGGAACAGTCTAATTCCCAATTCTGCTCTAACTCTTTTATTTGACTATTATTGAGCATACTAAAAATCAATTTCTGACAATCTTGCGGGGTTAAAGATTCTTCATTAATCGGGGTGAGTTTGCCACTAATGCGGAAATAGACCGGCGCCCTGGACTGAATGTGCATATCGGAACCGCCCATCTCGACCAATTGTTCCATTAAATCTTCGATCATTAAGTCCATAAGTTAAACTCCATCTATCGTATAAAGTAAAAACTGAAAAGGAGCCAGTCGTCAGGAGACAAATTCATAATACTTTTGCCGGTTCCGGAATTCCCCGCTCACTGATCACTGAAAAACTGTCTTAACCACTAAATCGCGGTCTCATACAATAGGGACAATCGAGCCATTCTGGTTTTAGTTCGGCGCGACAACCACTACAGATTAAACCGCTTTTCCGTTTAGCTTTTAATTCCGCTTCCAGACCAGAATCGCTAAATGTCACCCGTTCCACTTCTTCGAGGGTGGTGTAACCCTCGCGCACCAGATTTAAACTGTAGGCTAGGAGTGTCACCATGCCCTCATCGACGGCCGCCTCCTTAATGCGATCGGTGGTTGCCCCTTGGTTAATTAATTGCTGTAGTCGTTCACTATTCTGCATTACCTCATAGACACCGATGCGACCTTTATAACCGCTGCCGTTGCACTTGACGCAGAGATTGCCCTCTCTTCGCGCCTGTTGAATTTCCTCTATGGTCAGGGTATTAGCCTTATAAAAGGTCACTTCCTGTTCATTGGCGGCGGAAAGACCAAAACGGGCCAATTCCTCTTGGGTGGGGTGATAGGCGACTCGACACTCGGTACAGACGCGCCGCATCAGACGCTGGGCCAAAACTCCCAACAGAGAACCAGAAATCATAAACGTTTCAACCCCCATCTCATCGAGACGAGCGATCGCACCTGCGGCATCGTTGGTGTGTAGGGTAGTTAAGACCAAGTGACCGGTTAAGGCGGCCTCGATCGCTGTTTTAGCTGTTTCCTTGTCCCTAGTTTCTCCCACCAGAATCACATCCGGATCTTGTCGCATGAATGCCCGCAGAATCGAGGCGAAATCCATGCCTTTTTCGCGAATTACCTGCACCTGGGTGATGCCTGGTAGAGAATATTCGATCGGATCTTCGGCGGTACTGATATTAACTCCGGGGTGATTTCTTTCCGCTAATACCGAGTATAAAGTGGTGGATTTCCCCGAACCGGTCGGGCCTGTCACCAGCAACAGACCAAAGGGACGACTGGCCAAGTCTCGGACAATTTGCAGGGTCTTTTGATCGGTGATTAGTTTATCTAAACCCAACTGGGTAGAGGAGTTATCGAGAATCCGTAAACAGACTTTTTCCCCGTAGCGACTGGGCAGGGTATTAACCCGAAAATCCACTTTCCGCCCTTGATAAATCCGCCGAATTTTACCATCTTGGGGAAGACGACGTTCAGCGATATCGAGATCGGCCATGATTTTAAAACGGGCTGTAACCGCTGGGGTAATTCTTTTCGGCAGTGGATCAAAAGCTTGATGAAGAACTCCATCTTTGCGAAAGCGAATTTTCAGGAATTCTTCTTGGGGTTCGATGTGAATATCGGAAGTCCCTTCCTGTAGAGCTTTAGCTAGTATTTTATTGACCAGGTTGATGACGGGGGCTTGATTAGCGTCTCCTTCTCCGAGATCATCGGCCACTTCATCGTCAGCACCAGAGACCACCTCAATACTGGCGACAATATCGGTGAGATCCGAGAGTTTTTCGGCGTTGCATAATAGAGATATGAATGGAGGAAATCAAAATGCAATGCCCTGAATGTAAATCTACCCATATCCGTAAAAATGGCATCAATAAACAAGGTAAACAAAATCATATTTGTGTAACCTGTGGCCGTCAATTTATTAATAACTATGAAAAACAGAAAGGCTATGACGAAAAAACGAAGCGAGAATGCCTAACTGCCTATGTTAATGGGATGGGATTTAGAGGAATAGAAAGGCTAAAGGGAGTTCATCATACGACCGTAATTAATTGGGTAAAATCTGTGGGAGAATTATTGCCAGTCGCCTATGACCCAGAAACAATTCCTGAAGTAGGGGAACTGGATGAATTGGAAACCTTTGTTGGCTCAAAAAAAACAAAATCTGGGTGTGGACAGCCGTTGACCACTTTAAAAAAGGAATTTTAGGTTGGGTAATCGGAGACCATAGTAGCGAAACGTTTCGCCCATTATGGGAATTAGTTAAGTCTTGGGGATGCTATTTTTATGTGAGTGATGGATGGTCAGTTTATCCATGTTTTATAGCAGAGGGCGACCATATAATTAGTAAGACTTATATGACCAGAGTAGAGGGTGAGAACACACGTTTAAGACATTATCTAGCCCGATTGCATCGCAAAACACTCTGCTATTCTAAGTCTACAGAAATGTTAGGATACTCTATTCGTTTATTAATTCATTATCTGAAGTTTCAAGAAGTGCCTATTCCTTACTGATTCATAGCTTAATTCAGCAACGCCAGTTTTTCCAGTTCTTTTTCTTTTTCGAGTCTGGCTTTTTCCTTTTCTAGTTCCGGTTGGGCCCAGTGGAATTTTTCCAGTAATCTTTCGTAATCTTCGCCGGTAATCACTAAACGCTGTAAACCTAACTCCCTGGGGCGGAGGATACGATTAATATCGTCCGTAGCCTCTAGGTTGTCGGGATCGACCATGGCTATCAAAATTGAAGCCGGCTCTCCTTCGATTCGACGCAGGGGGATGAGACGATAGCGACGACAAAGATCGATCGGAATCAAAGAATCGATCAATCTGGCTATTTCTAGTCCATCCACATCGCTCAATTCGGGGTCGAGCGATTCGACTCCGTAGAGAATTTTTAGTTCAAATAACTGGTTTTTCTTATACTGTCGCTGTAAATCCGGGGGCAAAGGTCGCCCGGTTAGTTTTTGTAATATTTCTACTAGCGATCGTCCCGATTTCCGTGTTTCCACCAGGGCCTGTTGCATTTCCTCGGCACCGATATAGCCCGACTGCACCAACTTGTTACCAAAGGGGGAAAAGTAATTGCGTAGGGCAACGGCACGGGTTTTCTTGGCAGAAAATGTCATAGACGATTCCTAACCTCTCCACTACCCTTTAATCTTGCCAATTTTACTGATAAAATTGCATTATAGCAAAAATTTTTCTCGATCACTGATTATTTATCGGGGCTGCTTATATCTAGTTACGGATCTTGTCCACAAAATGTTACATTAAGGGTTAAGCCTTGATTATTAGCTGGTACTTAAAGACCAAAATCAGCATTAAATGGTCATATATTGCCAAATTCCCCACTAAAATCCTATACCATGAGTGCAGAACCAAATACCTCAGCAATTTTCGACGAAAACCAAGAATCCTCTTCTAATTCCCCTGAATCTCTTGCCAACGAATCAGAAGCCAGTGTCACCGATGAAGCCAAAACGGTGACGGACAAGGCCGCCTCTAGCGAGGAATTTTCCCTTCTAGACGGAATGACTATCGATTTTCTACAAGAGGAAATCGACACTCTCAAGCAGCAGTTAGAGGAGCAAACCCAACAGGTTGATGCCTATAAGAAACGCTATATCAGTCTAGCAGCCGAGTTCGACAATTTTCGCAAACGCACAGCCAAGGAAAAAGAGGAACTGGAAACAAAAATCAAGGGCAAAACCCTGATGGAAATTCTTGGTGTGGTGGATAATTTTGAGCGCGCCCGTACTCAAATTAAACCGGCTAATGATGGCGAGATGGGTATTCACAAAAGCTACCAAGGGGTCTATAAAACCTTAGTGGACAGTCTCAAGCGTTTGGGCGTTTCCCCCATGCGTCCGGAAGGTCAACCCTTTGATCCTAGCTACCACGAAGCGATGATGCGGGAGTACACCGATGAACATCCCGAAGGCACAGTGGTGGAGCAGTTAGTACGGGGATACACTCTCGGAGAACAGGTTTTGCGTCATGCTTTGGTAAAAGTGGCCGCCCCCAAAGAGACAGACCCTAATGCTGATCAGTCCGAAGCCACTTCCATTCCATCCCAGGAATCGGTCTAAAATCCCGATGGGGATTAAACTGGTTTGAGGGTTAGGTATTAGCCAGTAGGGTCTGTATTCCCTCCCTATCACCTATCCCCACTGAAAGACTTTTTCTCTCTTAACCTATTTATTCTTGGTGTGGGGTGTGGGGTTTTACCCATAAGAGCCAAAGATCTGATCCCACAAGGTTTTTAGATTTATTCAGCTAACCCTCTGGCTCTTTTAATTAAAAATGCTTCTATACCCAAGGCTTTTGCTCCTTGGTAATCTTCTTTTTTACTATCGCCAATATGCCAAGCTTGTGCGGGGGAACAATCATGTTTTTGCAGGGCGATTTGAAAAATTTCAGCATCGGGTTTAGCTGCTCCTGCATGGGAAGAAATCGTGATCGATCGAAAAAAATATTCTAAGCCTAATTCGGCCAAAACTTGGTAGATACGACTATCAAAATTAGAAATAATGCCCAACTCGATCCCCTGAATCTGCCAGAGTCTTAAAGCGGGAATGACATCCTCGTACAGGACCCAAGGCTCGGCCGTGGCAAAATGATGGTAAAGTTCGCCAAAAAAAGCCTCAAAATCGGGAAATCTTTCCAGATAACCTAAATCATTAAAAACTGCCCCAGTCAGCGATCGCCACCAGCGATACTCTAACTCAGGAATTTGTGCCGGTTCAACGTCAGGAAAAGCTAGGGGGGGAGAAGTGGGGAAAATAGCCGAGAAAGACTGTTCTAGACTATCGGCCGCCACCTCTACCCCAAAATCCGCCGCTATTTGACTATAAATTGCTCCGACACTGCCTTTTACTCCAAAAATGGTCCCCACAGCATCGAGAAAAATAACTTGCGGTTTCTGCATGAGAGTTTTGTCTATAACCGTCGAACTGAGGTTTTTAGGGTCGGCCCTTTAGGGGGCCTAACACACCTAACAATTGCTCATTTTAAAGGATTATGGCCGAAATTCTCGGATCGCTTGCCAAACCCTTAATGCCTCTGCCACCGTCCATGCTTGGGCAAAAGCTCCCCTAGGGGTAAAAGGGGCATTACCATCGAAAATTTCGCTTAAATTACCGATACAGCTATCCCAAATATGATCGATCATCGGTGTTAAAAAACTCTCAGCTAGGATGGGATCGCGATAGACTTTCAGATGGGCCTCGATAAATGCCCCTAATAACCATCCCCAGACTGTCCCCTGATGGTAAGCACTATCTCTTTTTAAGCGATCGCCACTGTAAACGCCACGGTAATCAGGATGATCGGCAGTTAGCGATCGCAAACCGCGAGAAGTCAACAATTTTACAGTACAAATATCGACAATGGCCTTTTTCTGTGGGGAATTTAATAACTCCTCCACCGACAAAGACACGGCAAAAAGTTGATTCGGTCGTAAACTGGCATCATTGCCCTTGTCCGTATCTAAAACATCGTAACAATACCCCAGAGAATCATCCCAGAAGCGAGAAAACCCTTTTAAGGTCATTTTTCTCATTTTTTCGTAATCAGTGGCATCCATGCCCAAATAATGGGCAAATTGAACCATTATTTTTAGGGCATTGAACCAAAGGGCATTAATTTCTACGGGTTTGCCGATGCGGGGAGTAATCACCAGATCATCAACTTTGGCATCCATCCAAGTCAATTGTACTCCCGCTTCGCCGGCATAGATCAAACCATCGTCATCTAGGTGAATATTGTAGCGAGTACCGCGACGAAACCAAGCGATCACTTCCGTTAAAGCGGGATAAATAGTTCTGAGAAACTCAAAATCTTGGCTTTGGTTAAAATAGCAACGAATGGCTTCAAAATACCAAAGAATAGCATCGACAGCGTTATATTCGGGCATTTCTCCGCCATCGGGCAGTAAATTGGGCAATAAACCCCGGTCTAGATAACGGGAAAAAGTTAGTAAAATCTGACGTGCGATCGCAGGTCGGCCTGTAGTCAAAGTTAATCCTCTTAGGGAGATCATCGTATCGCGACCCCAATCACCAAACCAAGGATAACCCGCGATGATCGTTTTGCCGTCCGGTTGATCCCGGAGAGGACGACTAACGATAAACTGGTCGGCAGCGAGGGTAAGTTGTTGAATCCATTCGGGCTGCTGGGGATTAATCAGACTATTTTCGTAGCGATAGCGAGACTCTAGAGAAGATTGACCGTCTAAATTCGGATCGGGACGGGTACTAGCGGCAATTGTCACCGATTCTCCTACTTTGAGAGTAGCCGAAAAACTAGCCCCATGGAGATGATTTTCCCGATCGATTAAACCACGATAACGTTCCACGGCCAAATCAAAGCGATAATACCAGATATGAGCGGGAAAAACCTGTCCCTGACTGATTAATAGATAAAAAGGTACAGCATGGTTATATGCAATCACTCTGACTCCTTTTTCTAGAGGACTAATATCCATTTGCCAGTTAAAACTCTGGGTATTGCCGTGAAAATCACGATAATTGACAAAAGCAGTCAGATTGAGAGTTAGGGGAGAATTGCCGCGAAGGTAGGTATAGTGAGTATAGGTGGTATTTTCTCCCTGTTCCATCCAGATACGCTTTTCTAGTAAGGCATCCCCACAGGTAAAAGTCCAGACGGGAATTGTGCCTTCCAGATGAAAACTTTCGATATTAATATAGCCTTGCGGTTCGATCGTAGCACCTAACCAGCGATTGCTGGCCAGATGATAAATTTTCTGGTTATATTGTACCGATTCATCGATTTTAGTCACAAGAAGCGTTCTTTGCGTCGGTGGAGCCAAAGCAGCGATCAAGAGGCCATGATAACAGCGAGTTAGCAATCCGGCCACAGTTCCCGCAGCAAAACCCCCAATACCATTAGTGACTAACCATTCCCGCTTTTCAGCCACCGGGAGACAATTACAGATATCTCGACCGAAACGGAGCTTGACCATGAGCTTCCCAATTCCTAGTAATTTTGTTATAATTGAAAATTGTGTCTTTATATCTATAGAGTAACTCTATCTTAAGGAGGAAAATCAGCAGTGAGTAAACGTACTTTAGAAGGAACCACGCGCAAACAAAAGCGCACTTCCGGATTTAGAGCGAGAATGCGTAGCGTCAACGGACGTAAAGTCATTAAAGCTCGTCGGAAAAGAGGGCGCTATCGTTTAAGTGTTTAGGTTATTCTGGGAACCGACTAATTTTCGTGGGACTACCCCAAATTCATCGCTTAAAACATCGACAGGATTTTCAAGCTGTCTATGGAACAGGGAAGCGTTATCACGGTTCCCACTTAACCTTAATTAGTTTAGAGGATTCTTGCCCAGATGCCCCCGGCCCCAGTCGTTTTGGTATCTCGATTAGCAAGAAAGTTAGTAAAAAAGCGGTGGTTCGTAATCGACTAAAAAGGCAAATACGAGCGGTAATTCGGCAGTTATTGCCAGAAATAGCGGCAGGATGGCGAGGGATAATCATTATCCGTCCAGGAGCGATCGAGTGCAATTATGAACATTTTTTGCGAGAATTAAAGCAGTTGTTAGTGAAGGCGAATATAATTCATGGGCATTAAAGAAGAAACTTTTTATGAAGGCGGTCCGCACATCGGCGACCTAATCATCAATATCCTGCTAGGATTTACGGTGATTTGTTTGCCTTTAACCGTTGGGGCAGTGGTACGGGCAATCTGGTTAAGATATAAGATAACCGATCGGCGGATTTCGATCACCGGGGGTTGGATGGGACGCGATCGCACAGATATTATCTATTCAGAAGTGGCAAAAGTGGCAAAAATGCCGAGAGGAATTGGTGTTTGGGGGGATATTGTCGTAACTCTCAAGGATAGAAGTCGTTTAGAAATGCGCGCGATGCCGAAATTCCGAGAAATTCATGACTATATTGCCGAAAGAGTCGCCGATAAAACCGGTCGTCCCCTAGAATCGATCATAAGTCAATAAAACAAAATAATCGATCGCCGAGATTCGATAAATTAGATTTGTTACAAGTGAACCCCCATTAAACGAGAAGACATAGATTAAACCCATGGATTTTGGAGTCGGATTTATTTCCACAAATATCATGTTGCCAATCCTAGATTTTTTCTTTCGGATTGTGCATAGTTACGGTTTCGCCATCATTGCTTTAACGCTGGTGGTGAGATTTGCCGTCTTTCCCCTCAGTGCCGGCCAGATTCGCAATATGAGAAAAATGCGAATCACTCAACCCTTAATGAAGGAAAGACAGGCAGAAATTCAACAACGCTACAAAAACGACCCGCAAAAACAACAGGAGGAAATGGGCAAATTAATGCAGGAGTTGGGCAATCCCCTAGCCGGTTGTTTACCCCTGTTATTACAAATGCCGATTCTTTTGGCTTTATTTGCGACGCTGCGGGGTTCCCCCTTCTCGGATATTAACTATACCGTCGATTTACAGGTGCTGCCGAGCGAACAAATCGCCCTCGTCCAGCGCCAACCCTATGGCACCAAACCCCAAAACGTCTATATTGACGAGTCTCTCCACTATCCCATTACCGCTTTTTTACCCCAAGGCAATAAAATCGCCCCGGGAGAACAGGTAAAAATCGACCTGCAAAACGACCAGGGCAAGTCTTTGGGCCAATTAGCCACGGAAGTACCGGAAAATAACCTAAAACCCACCTACGAGGTAGTTAAAGGTCAAGAACTGGTGCAAGTTAATGAAGACGGTTCCATCGTCGCTTTAGCCCCCGGAGATGCCAGTATTAAGGTTATCGTGCCGGGGATTGCCGCTAATACGGGTTTTCTCTTTATTGAGGCCCTGGGAAGAATTGGGGCCACCGGTCCGGATGGTGAAATTCACTGGGATATCTTGGCGATGGTGATCGCTTTCGGTATTAGTATCTATGTTAACCAAGAGTTATCCGGCGCCGGTGCGCCTTCGGGGGGAGCAGCCCAACAACAGCAAACGGTGAATAAAATCACCCCGATAATTTTTAGTATGATGTTCCTGTTTTTCCCCTTACCGGCGGGGGTATTGATGTATATCCTAACCGCGAACATCTTCCAAACTATTCAAACGGTGATTTTGATGCGGGAACCGTTACCAGAAAACCTGCAAAAATTGGTAGCGGAACAGGAAAAAACGGAAAAATCCCGCGATGCTCTCCCCTTTGAAAAACGTTCTAGCAAGAAAAAGGAAAAAACATCGTAATGAGTATATGGGAGCAAAATAGCGAGAAAGCTAAACAATGGCTGGAAAAACTGCTAAAGTTGATGGCCATGCCCGCAGATGTCCAGATTGGTGTGCAGGAATTGGGAACTGGACCTTCCTCCTGTTGGTTAATTATTGATAGCAGTCAATTGAGTCCCCAACAAGTGGAACTCCTCCTCGCTAACAAGGGTGAGGGACTGGATGCGATTCAATCCCTAGCTAATACGATTCTGAATATTGGTGTCGAGTCGGCAGAACATCAGTTCTATATTGTCGAAATCAATGGCTATCGTCAACAAAGACAGGCAGAACTTTTCGACTGGGTGAATCAAGCGGCGACGCAAGTGCGGCAAACAGGACAGGAAATAGAATTAAAAGCCCTATCTTCGGCGGAACGTCGCCAAATTCATGCCTTTTTTCAGGAAGAAAACGATTTAACCACGGAAAGTCGCGGCGTGGAACCCGATCGCAGATTAGTGATTCGTTTAAAGTAGGATCAAAGGGTGGGGTAAACCTGCCCTCTTTTTTATTTTAGCCAGATATTTCCTGTCTCGGAGTTTCTTCACCTAACGGAAGATTTTTGATTGTTGCAGGAGATTTAATAACTTAACTTCAGAGCATTTACTGGTACATCATCCCAAGATTCTACGGTTCTTAAAACTGCCACCCATCCCGCTTCTTTTTGTTCGTCCGTAAGACTGGTTAACCAACTTTGATGACAATCTTTTGCCGCTTGTTCGTCTTGACAGGCAATACAAGCTTGTACTAAACCACAGGGATCAATCTGTTCATTTACCCAAATAATCATAGTTAATAGCCCTACTTAACTTTATTATTATAATCCATCGATCGCCCACAGAGAAACTTTTGATATTGATAACCTGTTACATAATTGGAGGATAACTCTGAGAGTTGACAGTCCGATAAATCTATTGAAGAATGGAAATTAATTAACCATAATTCAAAATGGGCAGAAGATGACAGATTAAAATTTGGCTTTTGTCCTGAGTTAACTAAGATAAACTTAGGGTTTTTATCGGGAAATCTTTGGTTAAATTCCCAAGCAATCCCCATCATTTCTCCCACCTGCACCAAACTCCTATAGCTGGTGGCAATTACTAACGGATAACGGCTATTATTTTCGATAGTGGTAACTAATTTATCTGGCCGATAATACTTACGATAGCCTAAATTAAAAGTAACACTTAGGGAACTAAATAAAGCCATAATAATTACAATAATTACGATTTTTTGCTGCTGCCTTTGCCAACAATTATCTAATAAAATTGCTAGAATTAAAATTACCGAGGGAAAGTAAACAAAACTATATCTAGCTCCCCGGGTAATATCGACCGAAAGCAGATAAGTGATGACAAAGAAAATAGCAATTGAACTGAGAAAAAATGCCGAGAGAATGCCTAATTCTGGTTTATAGGAGTCTAGCCACGCTGTTTTTAATTGTGGGATAATCCAGAGAAAAAAAACGATCATTATTGCCCCAGAAATCAAGATAATTATTAAAGATTCTGATTCAACGGGGAGCAGAGAAAGCATAGTAATTAATGTTCCCAGCAATTGAAAAAAGGGGCTAATTACTGCTAAAAAACTATCATTGTCTCTCTGAATCCAACCAGTCATCTGATTGCCATAATCTTTGGGTACAAACGTGATAAACCAAATAATAATAAAGCTCAAGTTACCTAAAAAAACTAAACTTAAACGCCACCAATTAGTTATCCAAAAGTTTTTTTGTTTGATTTGATTCGATAAAATCAATAATAAAGTTATCGCTTCCGCTAGGATAGTTAAACTAAAAAAATAGTGGACTAATAACCCGATACAGTTGACAATTAACCAGAAAAAAACCAAAGTAGGGGATATTCTCTGACGGTGGATAATTTTGCCACTTGCCCTCAGAAAACAGCCTAAAGATATGAGGACAAATACAACCGCTAAAGTATAATGGCGCGCTTCTTGGGAAATAAAAACCCCATAGGGAGAAACCGCCATTAAAATCGCCGCAAGAAAAGCGATCGAGCCAGATTTAAAGACCAATTTGCTGATAAAATAAATTAAAGGAATCGAAATAACTCCCCAAAATACTGCCAGCAATCGCATTCCTTCTAAAGATACATATTCTCCCCGATCAAAGAATAATTTATTCCAGAGATAGGCGAGAATAAAATATAAAGGTGGATGATTATCCTCCTGAATAACTAACTTAATTACATCGGCAATAGTTGCCTGATGGTTGCTCTGGAGAGGTGCTAATAAAGTGGTGAGGGAAATTATTTGATTTAACGGCACTATCTGGTAATTATTGCCAACACTAAAAACCATAGTGGCAAATTCATCCGTCCAGGGAGGTTTGCTAGTTAATTGTGTTAACCTAATAACCAGTCCCAAAATTATTACTAATCCTAACCAGCAAAAATCAGACCAAGATAACCGCTCCTTGCTTCTTTGTTGTAGAGCAGAAATGACTGTAGATAAATTCAATTTAATTGTTATCTCCAAAAGATTCGATTATTTTAACTGCTTCCGATGGGGAAATATCTTGACGGCAATTAGGATAATCATACTCCTCCCGAGCAATTAATGCCCCACTGAGACGATAAAAATATTCTCCCATTTTCATCCAATCGGAATATAAATCGGGTTCGGGGAATTGTTGCCTTAATTCCGAGTCTTTGGGTGTACCATAATTAAGCCAGTATCCTTCTCCAAATAGTGGGGAATTGAGCGCTAGGGTTCCCTCTAATTCTAAACCATCATCGCCCCTGGCGTTTTCGATTCCTTCCACCAAAAAACAGCTATTCTCGGCATTTTCAAAGAGGACTGCGTATCCTTTCCTCTCTTCTGCGAGGATTTTAATCTCGCTGGCCCGAAATCCAGGAGGGATATAGTTAGGTAAAATAATCTTAGCATCTAGCGATCGCAGTTGTTGGCGTTGACTGGCGCTCAAAGTTACCGTTTCTGCTCTCAAATATTGCCCATTGTCAATAATAACAATAGATAATCCTAAAACTAAGGGCCAGAAAAATTTTATGGTCATAATCGCTGTTTCTAGGGTCATATTCTGGAGAATATGTCAGTTTTTAGGCAATTTACTGATTATTTAACCAGATTAATGACGAATATTGCCCTTTTCCTGTTCCCGATTCCCTATCTACCGATTCTAATCGACAAAAAATCATAGCTTGTCTGTGGATTCCACTTTTTTCCACTTCTGTCACCCAGAATTATGGGACTGACATCACCCCAAACCCTCTCGTATTCTAAGGTTATCGACAGGAAAGAGAGGTAACAACCATGTTAGTCAGCCACCAAAATCCAACTTTTGTCCGTAACTACTTAATCGCAGTTATCTCCGTGGTGATGATGGGTGTGGGAGTTGCCGATCTCGTCAATAATCCCTCTCGAATCGCTCAACAAAACCGTCTTGATGGTTATGGTCGCTATGTTAGCGCTGGTTTGGTTAGCGGTGCGGTCAATAATATGCGTTAATTTGCCTCTGATTCTCAATCCTGTTTAAAAGGTGTGAGTAATTATAAATTATGAATTATGAATTATGAACTGGGGAGAATAAATAAAAATAATCTCCTGAATACTGACTCCTGACTCCTGATAACTGATAACTGATAACTGATAACTGCTTAAACCCAAGAATGGAGAGCGCGTAATTGGGGCGTTTTTTTAGCTTGGTGGGTCTGCATTCTTTGTAAAACATCATCGAGAATTGTCACCGCTTCCCGGATATATTTCCCCTTATTCAGCATGACACATTCGGCCCTTTCGGCCATAGCGGCATCGGTAATCTCGGCCCGGGAAGGAATACTTTTCTGGACCAGATTTTCTAGGACTTGGGTGGCCCAAATTACCGGAATATGGGCCGCTTCGCATAACCAGAGAATTTCCTCTTGAATTTCTGCTAATCTTTGATAGCCAATTTCTACAGCCAAATCACCCCGGGCAATCATCACCCCAAAAGGTTGTTTACCGGCGGCATGGATGATTAATTCCGGCAGATTTTTCACGGCTAAAGGTGTTTCTATTTTGGCCACGATTGCTTTTTGTCGCCAAGCATCCCCCAAACGACTTTGTAACTCTAGCTGTAGTGTCTCGATATCGCTGGCTTTTTGTACAAAAGAGTAACCGATAATATCGGCATTTTCGGCAATAAAATCTAAATCTTGCCGGTCTTTTGCGGTCAAAGGATCGATATTTAAGACAGTATCGGGGAAATTTAGGCCCTTATCTGCTTTGAGTTTTTCCCCTTTCTCCCTGGCGTGGGTAATTTTTAGTAAAAGACCTTCTGGCATTATGGCAATAACTTCAGCCCCAATATGACCATCATCAATCCAAACTTTCGCCCCGACGGGAATTTGGGGAATAATCTCCGGTTGGGAACAATTAGCCTGAAAATACTGAGGATGGGCAGTATGGGGCGCTTGGGTGGTTAAGAGGAGAAAATCCCCTTGATATAGTCTGGTTTGGGACTGGGGGGCTAAAATCTGTTCTAAACGGATTTTTGGGCCCGCTAAGTCCATATAAACTTTACAGGTATGTCCATTGACTAAATTTTCGGGATTTTTGACCGCCTCGCGCAGATTTTCGAGCATTCCCTGCCACTCTTTCGGGCTATCATGGGCGCAATTAATGCGAATACAGTCCATCCCGCAACGCAGTAATTGAGCGATAAAATCGGGGTCAGTTGCCGCCTCCGTCGGCATTGTCACCATAATTCGCACCTGACGCCGGGGGGAAGGCAGACCGAAAACTTCGGCGCTATGGGAGGCTAAAAGTTGATCTCCTTGGAAAAATGCCTCTAAAGGGGGATGTTTGGGTAATAATGAGGCTTCTTGATGACAAACCGCCCCTAAAGTGGCAATTACCGCATCGAGGGTCGGTAAAACTTTCGATTCAATCCGGCCGAGGGAAGATAATCCCCAGGGCATTAAAGCTAATTGTAAATCCCGGATATCTTCTTGTCTCAGGGCGAGATAATAGGCTAAATTACGGGTGCTAGGTTGAAAATTATCCTTTTCAATCAGGTTTTTCCACTGCTGCAATTTCTCCTCTCCTTCTACTGTCACAAAATGCCGTAACCTTTGCAGATGATGGAGAAGAGTTTGGGGATAGGATAATTGTTCTCGTTTGAGTTGTTCTGAGAGAGTTAAAGACATAAAATTAAGTAAAAAGTAAAAATCGTCAATTACTAAGGCAATACTCGTCTAGAAAATGATCACTTTCGCCGCTTATATTGCTTGTGGGCGGTTATGGGGTCAGTTCTCAGGTATAATCTCTCTATTTCTATACTAAGCAAATATCCTGTCTCTAGAAGTTAATTTTTGCTGCGATTTATGGGGTTTATCTTCATGGTGAGGTGGGAAGTTTTGGTTTTCGGGGTTCGCTGGTCGGTGGTCGCTACTAGAAAAGCTAGGTTTATCGGTGAAAAACTATCGATAAGCTTCCCTGTTTTATTCCATAAAATTAAAAATAATGGCGGACATTGGTTGAATCAATTATCTTTTTTGAGCTATATTCAGGCTGTATAAAGTGATTAGTAACTACAGTATTAAGTTTTATGAAGGGAGAGAATGCTCCAGAATCGCGACTATAATGATTAAACAGATCATTCCTGTGTCGGCGAGAGCGAGAAAATATGTCTGCCACTGAATACGAAGCAATTATCGGTTTAGAAACCCACTGTCAACTCAACACCAAAAGCAAGATATTTTGTCCCTGTCCCACCAACTTCGATAGTCCCCCCAATACTAACGTCTGTCCCATCTGTTTGGGTTATCCGGGGGTATTACCCGTCCTTAACCAAGAAGTCCTGGCCAGTGCCGTTAAACTGGGATTAGCTATCGATGGTAAAATTACACCTCATAGCAAATTCGATCGCAAACAGTATTTTTATCCCGACCTGCCGAAAAATTATCAAATTTCCCAGTATGATCTCCCTATTGTCGAACAGGGTCAACTAGAAATCGAGATCGTCGATAAAAAAACCAAGGAAGTTAGCCGCAAAATTATCGGTATTACCCGTCTGCACATGGAAGAAGACGCGGGAAAACTGGTTCATGCTGGCAGCGAACGTCTCTCCGGTTCCACCCATTCCCTCGTGGATTTTAATCGTACAGGTGTACCATTATTAGAAATTGTCTCGGAACCGGATTTACGCACCGGGGCCGAAGCGGCGGAATATGCCCAAGAATTGCGGCGTTTAGTGCGTTATCTCGGCATCAGTGACGGCAATATGCAGGAAGGTTCCCTGCGCTGCGATGTCAATATTTCTGTTCGCAAAAAAGGCGCTAAAAAGTTCGGGACTAAGGTAGAAATTAAAAATATGAACTCCTTTAGTGCTATCCAAAAAGCCATAGAATACGAGATCGATCGACAAATTGAAGCGATCGAAAATGGGGAATTGATCGTACAGGAAACCCGTCTTTGGGAAGAAGCTACTCAACGGACGATTAGTATGCGGAAAAAAGAAGGTTCTAGCGATTATCGCTATTTTCCCGAACCGGATTTACCCCCCCTAGAAGTCTCCCCCGAACAGTTAAAAGCTTGGGCGGAAGAATTACCGGAATTACCCGCTCGTAAACGTCGTCGTTATGAAGAAGAATTTGGTCTTTCCGCCTACGATGCCAGGGTTTTAACCGATGATCGCACCGTGGCCGAATATTTTGAAACTGCTGTAATTGCGGGGGCAAATGCGAAATTAGTTGCTAACTGGATCAGTCAAGATATCGCCGCTTATTTGAATAATAATAAGCTGACGATCACAGAAATTGCCCTGCAAGCGTCAGACTTAGCCGAATTAGTTAAACTGATTGAAACGGGAACAATTAGTGGCAAAATTGCTAAGGAAATTTTACCCGAACTTCTCACTGAAGGCGGTTCACCGAAAGCGCTGGTGGAAAAGAAAGGATTAATACAAATTTCTGACACTTCTGCGATCGAAAAACTGATCGAGGACATTATCGCCGCCCATCCAAGCGAGTTAGAAAAATTCCGGGCGGGTAAAACCAATCTAAAGGGGTTTTTTGTTGGTCAAGTCATGAAAAAAAGCGGCGGTAAAGCCGATCCTAAATTAACTAGCCAAATCTTAGATCAAAAACTTTCTGGTTAGTTATATTCAGTGATCAGTAATCAGTAATCAGTGGGGAGCTTTTTTTCAGTGATAAGTAAACAGTAATCAGTGAACTTAAAACTCAAATCTGATAACTGGTAACTGATAACTGGTAACTGATAACTGGTAACTGATAACTGATAACTGATAACTGATAACTGAAAATGACCTCGCAATTAAAGTCTAATAGCCCAAAAATTCTCGCTGTTGTCAACGGTAAAGGTGGTGTGGGTAAAACCACAACTGCGGTCAATTTAGCGGCAATTTGGGGACAGAATCAGCGTGTTTTGCTGGTGGATGCGGATCCGCAGGGTTCCTCCACTTGGTGGGTAGAAAGAAATCAAGCGGGTATGGTATTTGATTTAGCCAAGCAAATTAATACAGAGAAATTAGGAGAATTGCGTCAAATTATCGAGTACGATCTGATCGTGATTGACACGCCACCAGCTTTGCGTTCCGAATTACTTACCGCAGTAATAGCAGAATCAGATTATTTAATTTTACCGACTCCTCCCGCACCGATGGATTTAATGGCTTTAATTGACACGGTACGGACGGCAGTTAAACCCCTAGGAATTGCCTATCGGGTTTTGTTAACAAAAGTGGATTCTCGTAGTCTTAAGGAAACTTTGGAAGCACAAAATACTTTATTAGAATTAGGTATTCCCGCCTGTCATGCTTTTGTCAGAAATTATAAGGCCCACGAAAAGGCCGTTTTAGACGGGGTTGCTATTACCAATTGGCGCGGTAAAAATGCCCAAGAAGCCAGCGCCGATTATCGTCGTGTGGCCGAAGAATTAGAACGGGATTGGTAGATTTATCGACAGGTTTTCTAAGCACAATATTTTTGCAGTAAAGAAATCACTAAACTTAGACCATCGGGCTGAACTTGAACAGTATAGGCTTCGGCTTCAATTTGTCTGCTAAAACCCTGATAATTCATAAAAAATCTTCTGGTCATTGCTGGGGGTTCTATGGCTAAATTAAGAGCTTTAACTGTTTTGCCTCCATGACAAAGTTGAGCGGCATGGACAGCTTCATGAATTAATGTTGGTCGGGCAATACCTAAGTCAAAAACCAGAGGATGAATCCAAATAATTCTAGTTTTACTATCAAATAAACCATAGGCTCCTCGCACTGGTGGCGGGGCAATTTTGACGATAAAATTGTGTTTTTCTAGAGCTTTTTGCAGCCGTAAAAAATCAGGATTCGCCGCCGCTAAATTTTCTCCTGTGGCTAATTGCATCCCTAGAAAAACAGCAGCGATTGTGTAATAAATGCCCATCGGGTGATAGTTCCTATTAAAGAAAAATCCAAATTAGCAAGAGGTTATTCATTGATGAATCGAACCATCGGGGAGAATTGTTCCCGTTAAAATTGCCCTGGTTAATTTCACCATAATACGCTTACCAAAGCCAATTTTTGCCCCGCGTAAATCCGCCGCCGACAGATCCGCCCCACTTAAATCCGCCCCGATGAGATTGGCTTCCTGTAAATTTGCGCCTTTAAGGTTCGCTTCGAGGAGATTGGCGCGAAAAAGATTAGCTTTATACAGATTAGCTTTTTCTAGGTTAACTTTGTGCAGGAAGCTATCGCTTAAGTCGGCATGGCTTAAATCTGCTCCGATGAGACTGCGACTAGAGAGATCTTTTTCTTTCAGGTTAGCCCCCTGTAAATCGGCTCCGTTTAAATCCCGATAGTGAGGGCGCCCAGTGCCATGATTGTGGACCTGATGGTTATTCTGGGAGTGGCTGTGTTGACTATGGGTTTGTTGACTATGGGTTTGTTGACTATGGGTTTGTTGACTATGGGTTTGTTGACTATGGGTTTTATGACTGTGGGTTTGTGAATTTTGGCCGGGTTGGCTAGGGTGAGGCTGATAGGGGGAGGCAGTTTTATGAGCGTGGGCGGGCTGTTTTTCAGTTTTAGGGGGGGAATTGGAGCGTTTAGGAGAATTTTGATGAATTTGCCGCAATTGTTCCCTAGCATGGTTAATTTCTTGCAGTTTAGCGGTGGCTTTTTCCAAAAGACGCTGATTATCTTTGGGAATGCGATCGGGATGCCAAATAAACACCAAATCCTTGTAGGCTTGATTGATCTCATCGAGAGATGCCCCATGATCTAACCCTAAAACTTTATAGTATCGCTCCAATTCTTTCATCATCGAAGTCCTAATACAAGGATAAAAGCACTAATGGCTACAATTTCTCTGAGTCTTGTCGGATTTTCTAGGAGAGGATTTCTTTTAGGATAATTTGACTCTGGGAGAGTTGCCATAAAATTTGAGAAAATGTCTGGTAATTAAGAAAATCTCATTTTTCTATCCTGTTTTGTGGTGTAACTGTATAGCACATAACAGCAAAATTAGCAAATTTTTGATACAAAACTTAATTTATGCTGTTGGGGATGATGAATTATGAATGATGAAGTGGGAAGTGGGGAGTGAGGAGAAAAAAGCTGCCGACCGCCTCCTGCCTCCTGACTGCTGTATGATAAAACTTGTCCCGATAGGATAAATCAAGGTTGTGAAATTTGGTCAGTGGTTGGGGTTTATCTGTTTAATAATGGCTCTCTATGTATTGTGGCAGATTCGACAGCTGTTATTATTGATTTTTATGGCGATCGTGTTTACCGTAGCCTTAAATAGATGTGTGAAAGGATTGCAGAGATTGGGGATTAAAAGGGGGTTGGCTATTTTAATTACCCTGCTGACGAGTCTAGCAATTGTGATTTTATTTTTTATAATTATTGTTCCCCCCTTTATCGAACAGTTTCAAAAATTAATTGAACTTTTACCGCAAGCTTGGGATTTAGTCCGTAATAACTCGATTCAATGGCGACAACAATTCCAATTTGATTGGTTGCCATCGCTGCCTAATTTAAGTGATTTAGTCCAGCAGTTACAACCTTTAGGAACCTTTGTTTTTAGTAACTTTTTTACTTTCTTTTCTAACTCAGTTACGGCCATTTTGCAATTATTATTCGTGCTGGTGTTAGCAATGATGATGTTAGTCAACCCCCAACCCTATCGACAAGCTTTCTTAAAATTATTTCCTAACTTCTATCGTCGTCGTGCTGAGGAAATTCTTACCCTATCGGAAGCGGGTTTGGGTAATTGGTTGTTGGGAATTGCCATTAGTTCAACTATGGTAGGATTATTCAGTGGTTTCGGTCTTTTGCTTCTACAAATTAATCTAGTTCTCGTTCATGCTATCCTAGCAGGATTGCTCAATTTTATCCCTAATATCGGACCGACTGCTAGTGTGATTTTTCCGATCCTCATTGCTGTTATCGATGCACCTTGGAAAATTGTCGCTATTCTGATTCTCTATTTTATTATCCAAAATGTCGAAAGTTATTGGCTGACACCAACTGTCATGGCTAAACAGGTATCTTTGCTACCGGCAATTACCCTAATCGCTCAAATTTTCTTCGCTCAAATGTTTGGCATCTTAGGTTTATTGTTGGCTTTACCTTTGACGGTGGTAGTAAAAACATGGTTAGATGAATTATTATTCAAAGACATTTTAGATCAATGGGATCACGGCCATAAAAAATCTTAAATAACCTCGGCAAAAGTCATGAAATTAATCATTATTACTCTCGTTATTTTATCTAATTTTTTTGCTGCTCTCCCAGCTAAGTCTGAAACGGTTCTAGAAAAAATTAAACGCACGGGATTATTAGAAGTAGCGATGAGAGAAGATGCCATTCCGTTTGGCTATCGAGATAGTAATAATAATTTGCAGGGATTATGCTTAGATTTTATCCAATTGCTCAGAGAGGAACTAAGGTATAAATTAAACCTCCAGATCATCAGTGTCAAAATTTATAAATCAACTTTATTTAATCGCTTCCAGTTATTGGAAAATAAAACCGTTGATTTCGAGTGTGGTCCTAATAGTATCAGAAAAAATATACCTGATGGTGTCAGTTTTTCCCGTCCTTTTTTTGTGACGGGAACTCAGTTTTTAGTTCGGAGTGATAATCAGAAAAATTTTAACTTTTCCTCGTCCTTAGAAGGTATAAGTATTGGAGTTTTGCGAGATACCAGCACTCAAGAATTATTAAGACAAAAATATCCTCTTGCTACCTATCAGGAATTTCAAGGAGTGACGGGAAGACTGCGGGGTATCCAAAGTTTAAGAAGGAATAGAATAGATGCTTTTGCTAGTGATGGTATTCTGCTAATTGGAGAAGCTGTCATTCTCGGTTTATCCTTAGAAAAAGATTATCAACTTATCCCGCGCAATCCTTTAAATTGTGATTATTATGGTTTCATTCTTCCCGCTAATGATCCCCAATGGCAAGAGTTTATTAATGGGGTTATCGTCACCAGTGAGAACAGAAATATTTTTAAAACATGGTTTACTGAAGTTGCTTCCTATTTTAGAGATACCTGGCAGTATTGTCGTAATAATCCCGAAAAATCCCAGTAAAACTTAACAATTATGCCTAAAAAAAATGATTTATTTTGGTTAATTGGTTGCGCGACAATAATCCTGTTTATTTGCAGTGCCACCAGACATATTTTATTTCAATCTAATGCTCTCGATCTTGGTTGGTTCGATCAAGGAGTTTACCTAATTTCTCAAGGTAAACCACCGATTATATCTTTTGTTGACTACCATATTTTAGGCGATCACATCGCTTTTATTCTCTATCCTATAGCCTTACTTTATAAAATTTATCCTAGCGTTTATTGGTTGCTTTTCTTACAAGCTTTTTCCCTTTCTCTTGGTGCTTTTCCCCTCTGGCAATTGGCAATAGAAGCGGGATTAGAAGAAAAAAAAGCTTATACATTAGCCTTAGTTTATCTGCTCTATCCCCTGATTTTTAATGTTAATCTCTTTGATTTTCATCCTGAAGTTATCGCAGTTCCAGCGATTTTTTGGACAATTTTGGCAGCAAGATTAAATAATCTCTGGGGATTTTGTCTGGGAATCATTATTATTCTCGGTTGTAAAGCAATTCTCTCTTTAACATTGTTGGGAATGGGTATCTGGTTACTTCTCTGGGAAAAGAAAAAAATCCCCGGAATAATTGCCATGATTAGCGGCATTCTTTGGTTTATTATCACCACGAAGTTATTAATTCCTCTCCTGACAGGAAAATCGGCAGTTATTGAAATGGCTGATTCTCGATATAGTTATCTAGGAGATAGTTTACCAGCAATTATCTTTAATCTTTTCCTCAAACCCGATCTTGTCTTGGGAAAAATCTTTACTGGCAATAATCTAGAATACCTAATCCTATTAATTATTCCCTTAGTTTGGGGTTTATCCTGGCGTTATTCTGCCCCAATAATTGCCGCTATTCCCGCACTCGCTTTAAATTTATTGGCAGATCATGCCCCACAAAAAAACTTAACTACTCAATATTCCCTGCCAATTTTACCCTTTTTATTTCTAGCGGTTATCGCCACTTTAGCCCATAATAGTAACTGGTTGAAGCAGCCTAAATGGATAATTACTTGGGCAATTATTGCCTTTTTTGCCTTAGCTAAATACGGCTATTTTTGGTCACTATATTTAAATTCCCTCGATACTTGGTCCGCCACCCAAAAAGCTCTAACCCAAATTACCACCAGTGAGAGTGTCTTGACTACTTCTAGAATTGCCCCCCATCTTACCCATCGAGAAATGATCAAATTAGCGATCGAAGGTTCCCAATCCCTAGATTTAAATCAATTTAATTATATTCTACTCGATCGCCGTCATCCCGGTTGGTCTAGTTCACCAGAACTAATTGATGATCACTTAAATAAACTCAATCAAAATGAGAACTTCCGGTTAATCGTTAATCAGGATGATGTGTTTTTATATCGGGCCTTGACAACCCCTCAAGGAACAAAATAATTTTTCGTTCCACCAATTCCAATAAATTTTCTTTATCGATGGGAAACCAGATAATATCAGCATCGGCACGAAACCAAGTGCGCTGACGTTTGGCAAATTGACGGGTATGGAGGATAATTAAATCGATCGCCTGTTCTAAAGAAATTTCTCCGAGGAGATATTGCTTAATTTCTGCATAACCCAAAGTCTGCAAAAGTGGCAAATCCCAACCGTATTTATCCCCCAAATTCTGCACCTCTGCTACTAATCCCCTGGCGATCATTTGATCAGTACGAACAGTGATCCGCTTGTCTAAACTTTCTGGGGAACAATCTAAACCAATTTGTAAAATCGGATAAGTGGGAGGGTTTTCTCCCTGCTGACTAGAGATAGGTTTTCCTGTCAGATAAAAAACCTCTAAAGCGCGTAAAGTCCTGACTTGATCATGGGGATGAATTTTTTTAGCAGCCTCCTCATCTACCTGCGTCAGAATTTGATAAAGATAGGATTGTCCTAAAGCTTGTAATTGCCGTCTTAAATCCGGTTGAGGGGAAACCCTCGGTATTTTTAAACCTTTGACAATGGACTTGATATAAAGTCCCGTACCACCGACCAAAAACAGGGGAGAATAGTGGAGATTGCTGATTAAATCCTCAGCTTGTTCTTGGTACTGTGCTAGGGTAAAATTATCCTGAGGATCACAAATATCAATTAGATAATGGGGAATCCTCTGACATTCTTCTAAGCTAGGTTTAGCAGTACCAATATTAAATTCTCGATAGATTTGTCGGGAATCGGCACTGAGAATTACTGAATTAAACTTTTCGGCCAATTGTAGGGCTAAACTCGATTTTCCCGTGGCAGTTGCCCCACAAATAACAATCAGAATAGGTAAAGAGGAAGTAGTCATCGATACTACATGACAGTGAACAGTAATCAGTAATCAGTGAAAAGATAGGAATATTAAGCTAAGTAGGTAGGCGTTAAAAATTATCAGACATCCCCTCATCAAGGTAGGGTTGATTCATGAATCAACCCTACTTATCAAGGGGGGATTAAGGGGGGATATATCTTCAATTTAATTATAACCACTTACTTAAGACGCATTTAAACAGGGTATTGTGAAGCTGATTAACAGCTTATCAGCAAGAAATTAAGTTTGTCATTAATTTTCGTTGAACAAAAAAAACAGCACCCATCAGGATGCTGTTTGTCAAGAAAATGTTACAAAACTTAAGCTAAAGCCGCCATTTTCACATCGTTATTAGCGAGGATATTTTGTAACTCCTCCGCGTCCACGGTTTCTTTTTCCACTAACATTTGCGCTAACTGGTCCAAGATGACGCGGTTATTGACTAAAACCTCTTTAGCGCGACGATAGGCCTGTTCCACTAGGTTACGCACTTCCTCGTCAATAGCTGCCGCAGTTTCATCGGAGAAATCTCGATCGGAAGCGATATCACGACCTAGGAAAACATTACCATTTTGACGACCTAAGGCCACTGGACCCAGGCGATCGCTCATGCCGAAACGAGTTACCATTTGCCGCGCTACTCGTGCCACCTGTTGCAGGTCATTAGAAGCACCCGTAGTCACTTCCTCCTCACCGAAGATAATTTCTTCAGCTAAACGACCCCCCAAAGCTACAGCCATCTGATTTTGCAGATAAGCGCGAGAATATAACCCGGATTCCATGCGATCCTCGCTGGGAGTGAACCAAGTTAAACCCCCAGCGCGACCGCGAGGAATAATACTAATTTTTTGGACGGGATCGTAATCCGGCATTAAAGCACCCACCAAAGCATGACCAGCTTCATGGTAAGCAACTAAAGTTTTGCGTTTTTCGCTCATGACGCGATTTTTCTTCTCAGGACCGGCTAGAACACGATCGATCGCATCGTTGATCTCATCCATGGAAATCTCGGTTAAATTGCGACGTGCCGCTAAAATTGCGGCTTCGTTGAGCAAATTAGCCAGATCCGCACCGGTAAAACCGGGGGTACGACGAGCGATTTTATCGAGATCCACGTCTTGGGCCAAAGTTTTGCCTCTGGAGTGGACATTAAGGATTTCCTTACGGCCGGCGTAATCCGGACGATCCACCACCACTTGGCGATCAAAACGACCCGGACGTAATAAAGCGGCATCCAGCACATCGGGGCGGTTAGTGGCGGCGATAATGATAATACCTGTATTACCTTCAAAACCGTCCATTTCCGTTAATAATTGGTTGAGGGTTTGTTCCCGTTCATCGTTACCCCCCCCTAAACCGGCGCCCCGTTGACGACCGACAGCATCAATCTCATCGATAAAAACTATACAAGGTGCATTCGCTTTCGCTTGTTCAAATAGGTCGCGGACGCGAGAAGCACCCACCCCGACGAACATTTCCACAAATTCCGAACCGGAAATGCTAAAAAACGGGACTCCCGCTTCGCCAGCTACTGCGCGAGCGAGCAGGGTTTTACCTGTCCCCGGAGGACCGACTAAAAGGACTCCTTTGGGGATTTTTGCCCCAATTGCCGTGAAGCGATCGGCATTTTTGAGGAAGTCCACCACTTCGTTTAATTCTAATTTTGCCCCTTCAATCCCGGCCACATCACCGAAAGTAACCTGGGTTTGGGGTTCCATCTGTACTCTTGCTTTCGATTTGCCGAAGTTCATCGCTTGGGAACCGGGGCCACTTTGGGCGCGACGGAGCAAGAAAAATAGACCAACAAGAAGCAATATAGGGAAAAATAGGCTACTGAAGGCTCTTACCCATACTCCTTCTTCTCTTTGGGGCAGTACGGAAATATCAACGTTATTTTCCGCCAAGATGTTGATTAATTGCGGATCGTTGGGCAGGTTAACTAATACATTTGCTCCATCTTGGGTGGGTACGATCGCCCGTTGCCGGTCGGCACTTAAGCGCACGGTTTCTACTTTACCTTCCCGTACTTCCTGTAAAAATTCGCTATACTTCCAAGTTTGTTGCACTGTTGGCTGGCGATCGAAGAAAGCTGAGGCCAAGGCAAGGACTACGATTAACAATAGGGCATATAGTCCCGCATTGCGCCATTTTTTGTTATTACCGTTTTTGTTCACGCTGTCGAACTCCTGATAAATTGAGGATGATCTTATCGGTTGTTAAGGGGTTGTTAATTTATGTTAACGTTTCTCAGGAACAGTGGACAGGTTTTTTTTTAATATGCCCGTTCTGGTCCTCAATGGGGGTTAGCTGTTGGGGGTTGGCAGTGGGGGAGCGGGGAGCGGGGGAGAAAAAAGCTGATAACTGATAACAAGGACTGCATCCAAAACCTAATTTGTTCGGACAAGAGCTTTCATGTACTTAGTTTCTAGCCTTCTTTTTCGGGGGGAGAATTGCCAGATTCTTGACTGGGAGCCTTTTGAACCCCCCAAAAATTGATTATACAAGGGAGCTAATCAATGATAAAGTCTTGAAGCCTTTGTCAAAAATGAGCTTATTTTTTCGAGAAATTACTGCATTTTTAACATCCATTCTACCGCTCGTTCATACAGTTCTAAATTACCGGTTTTTATCAAGGCATTAGCGGCTTTTTGCAAATAGTTAAGGCTCACTACTCGACTACTAGGATTTTTATCATCGTAGGTGGCAAGCGCCAAATTATAATAAGCTTCGCCATAATTTGGCTGATAAGTAATTGCTAATTGATAATCGGTGATCGCTCCCTTCTTATCGCCTATTTTTTCCTTAACTAAACCTCGATTATAGTAAGCTTCAGCATAGTTAGACTGGAGAGAAATAGCCATATTTAAATCCTCCAAAGCACCAGCATTATCTCCCAAATCAAAGCGAATAACTCCCCGGTTATTATAGGCGATCGGATTATTGGAATTCAATCTAACTGCCCTATCTAAATCCTCTAAAGCACCTTCCTTATCCCCAGTTTGTCGTCGAATAATACCACGATTATTATAGGCGATCGGATTGGCCGATATTCTCGGTGTTACTTGTACATTATCGGGAATAGTAGCGGTATCCGTGCGTGCATTTCCCCGATTACTATACACCGTCACATCGATAGGATTAATGCTCAAAGATTGCAGATAATCTGTAATCGCTCCTTGATCATCTCCCACGTCAGCGCTACTATTACCACGACTATAGAAAATTCTCGCATCACGGACTTTTTGTAGAAATACATTATAATCCTCGATCGCTCCCTGTTTATCCCCTTTTTCAAAACGCGCATTAGCCCGTTTATGATAGCCTTCTGGATCGTTAGGATAGGCAACTATATAAGTAGTATAATCTCTTTCGGCCGCAGCAAAATTTTTCAAGGCAAAATAAGCATCTCCCCGGGCCTGAGCATGACAAGAGAGGTTATAATTAGGACGAAAATCGGTTTCTCTGGAGTCATAAAAATAATTTCTGTCGGCAGATTCTTGGATATTTTCGCTACAGACAGAGCGAGAAGTAAAACTAGGTGTATTGATCCGATCATCTTGGTCTAAGGCAATATTATAATTATCTACTGCCTCCTGATAACGCCCTAATTTATACAGCACTAATCCCCGATGATAGTGAGCGGCTGCATCATGACGATTTCGTGCCACTGCTGCAGTAAAATCCTCTAAAGCTCCTGCGTATTCTTGATATTTATTGGCCCGCATTAACCCCCGATATACATAAGCTTTTGCGTCTTGGGGTTGCAGATAAATTGCTTGGTTATAATCTTGAATTGCCCCTTGATTATTGTTGAGTCTTAGGTGAGCATAACCCCGTTTAAGAAATGCTCTAGCATGGGGAATTTTATCGTAGTTGGGATTAATACGGATGACAAGTGCTAAGTCTTTGATGGCTCCATTATAATACTCGATCGCTGTTTGATATCCTTCCGGGGAATTATTCGATAAATTGGCTAATTCTACTTCCTCGTCAGCCATTTCAATTTGTACTCTGGCACGGTTTTGATAACTGCTAGGAGCATTCTTGGCTAAAAATAGTTTGGGTGAGCATTTTAAAACGATTTTATAATCCTTAAAAGCATCTCGTTTTCTCCCTATCTTTTCTAAAGCTATGGCCCGATTATAATAGAGTTCAATTAGATCGGGTTTGTATGAAATAGCCAGGTCATAATCTTTGATGGCCGCCGCATAATTGCCTAAGTGAGAGTAAAGGTTTCCTCGATGATAATAGCCGCGATAATTTTCAGTTTCATAACCGATGAAACGCTGGTAATAATCTAAAGCCAAGGATTGATGACCGAGCAAAGAGGCAATAACTGCTAGGTTAAAGTAAACTTCGCTTTTATTGGGATTATATTTAAAGGCTTGCTGAAAATCTGATCGAGCAGCTTCTAATAATTTTAGCTGACGCTGCTCCTTGGCTATGGCTAAATTTAACACACCTCTTTGATAATAGGCTTGGGCTAGTAACTCTCGATCTTTGAATCCGGGAGCATTATAATTACTATACCAAATGTATTGACTGAAATCATCGATCGCACCGTTTCGATCGTTGATTTTTTCTCGCGCCATTCCCCGTTGAAGATAAAGTTTAATCGTACTAGGATCGCTAGGATAGACTCGCAGAGTGGCCGAATAATTAGCAATTTCTCTTTGGAGAGCATTTGTATCAACTTCTTCCCTAGAAATGACAGGACATTGCAGGTTTTCTACCGCTTTAACCGAATTAACTTCTAAACCAAATAATCCCCAAAACAACAGGGGAGAAAATAAAAATATTTTTCTAAAAAGCTTGACATTTAAACCGTTTTGTGCTAAAGGAGTCGGGATGGCTTGATCTGTCGATGTTTTAGGAATTAAGGATTGTTGTGGCATGATGATTAAAAAAATTTGTAGTAAACTCAAATCTGAATTGCATCACTATCCGATCATATTTAATAAAATACCTCAAAGGGGGTTCGATAGTCAAGACATTTTCGGGGACGATTGTTAATTGACTCCACGACTTTTTCGACTTTATACCGTTGGCTCGCCTAGACTTTTTATAGCAAATTAGTAGTTTTAATCAGCTTAAAAACTTAGATAGTATGGAATCGAATAAAGCAAAAATAGGCCCTCTTGGGTTTGCTGGGTACGAGCGAATAGAACGAACCACAAAGACACAAAGGACACAAAGATCGATCGCTCCTATATTAAGTTAAACTGATCAGACGAAGAATAAGAGAGTCAAAATTAATAGACCTCCCGCAAAAGTAAGTTCTCGATCCGCTATCGGGTCAAAATATCTAAAAGCACAGATAAATTTGACATCATCTTCGGTTTTATGGGTAGGATAGTTGTCTCTTGTCTTTTTTCTCCTCCTGTCTCGGAGTTTCCTCACCTAACGGAAGATTTTTGATTTTTACAGGAGAGCTTTTGATCTCAAACAGCCAAACTAACTCGATAAAATAAAAATTAATGGCAGTAAGGAGATAAAAGTTATGGCTGAGTCAAAAAACTGGGATTTTCAGAGATTTTGGCAAACTCTCGACTATTTTGATAGTATTCCCCTCTGGAGTTGTCTGCAAAAGCTGCTCGGTTTCGGGGAAGATAAAAAAATTCAGCTAACAAATGAGCAAGGCATGAAGACTATTTTAGTCATTGGTGGTGAAAATGCGATCGGTAGAAAGGTAATCGCTCAACTACAGCAGCAAAACTATCAAATTCGCGCTTTAGTCGATAATATCGAGTCTGCACGTCAATTATTCGGCGAAAATGTCGATTTATTCGCTCTGGAAACCCCGCAATTATTCACGGGGATTGATGAGATTATCTACTGTCAAGGGGAGAATAACCGCCATAATTTAGCTAATTTACTCGATTTACTGAAAAATGCTGGTGTAACCGCCGAAAAAACCCTCTTTGACTTTAGCAATCCCAGCAGTGATATAAAAGAAATCTGGGGTGCGGTGGATGATGTGGTGATGGGAGGAGTGAGCGAGAGTCAGATAACCCTGACTAGAGGACGAGCGCTCTTTTCTGGTATCGTTAGAACCGAAAATAACGGCGGTTTTGCCTCAGTTCGTACCAGAAACCTGAATCCTCCCCTAAATTTATCTAACTACGAGGGAATAGAATTACAGGTACAAGGGGACGGAAAACGCTATAAATTAATTCTGCGCTGTGAAGGACGTTGGGATGGTATCGGTTACTGTTATTCTTTTGATACATTTGATCGCACCCTGCAAAAGATTTCTATTCCCTTTCGCGATTTAATCCCAGTGCTGCGGGCCAAAACGATGAGAGATGTAGTACCCTTTGATAGCAGTAGCGTCTATGCTTTGCAGTTAATGCAGAGTAAATTCGAGTACGATGGGGCCTTAAATCCCCGTTTCTCTCCGGGGTTATTTGCTTTAGAAATTGTCACAATTAAAGCCTACGGTGGCAAAAATCGCTTAATTATCGTTAAAGAAGGAGAAATCGCCGAAAAAAGCCTCTTAGATGCTAGTGGTTATCCCTACGAAGCGATCGATTCTGCCCAGATTTTCGCTAAACTTAATTAATTTAAATAAGCTTGGATCTCAAGTTAAACTACAGAACATCGGGTTAAGATCATGACTATCGGGAGCATAATTAAGGAGGTATGTTCATGAGTGAACAGAATCCCTACGAACAACTTGGGGTTACTGAAGAATCCTCTTTTGAAGAAATTCAAGAGGCCAAACAAAGACTGGTGCAACAGTATCAAAATGATAGCAAAATTGTCGAATTGATCGAGGCGGCCTACGATTCCGTCCTCATGGATCGACTGCGGATGCGACAGGAGGGTAGAATTAAAGTTCCCGATCGCATTCGTTTTCCCGAACGTCTGGCGATTCCGGTGGAAAGTAAACCGGTTACTAGCGGCAAATCTCCTAACTGGTGGAAAAGCTTAATCGATACACCTTCTGCACAGGATATCGGTGTACCAGCAGTGATTTACGCTTGTTTAGGAGCAATAACGCTGTTAGTTCCCGATCCTAGCGGCTCCCTCTTACCGCTGCTCTTAGCTTTTGGCGTTTTCGTTAATATCTATTTTTTCAACCGCAAAGAAAAACGTTTTGGCCGCGCCTTGCTGTTCACTCTCGCTGGTTTATTGTTAGGAGTCGCTCTGGGAGCGGGATTAGCCAGTTTAGCGGCCAAGGCTGATTGGCATATTTTCGGTGATCGCCAAATTTATGCGCTCGTCACTTTTCTGATCTTTTGGGTGATTAGTAGTTTTTTCCGTTAACCGAACGCTCGCAGGGAGCCTAAGATCACTTCCACTGCTTCCCCAAGGTTATTGACGATATAATCAGGCTCGTAGCTCTCTAAACGGGAACGGCTGCGAATCCCCGATAATACGCCAATAACCTTGATATTCTGGCTCTTAGCGGCGGCAATATCCGCTTCCGTATCCCCCACCATCCAAGTGTCGGCAGCCGCCGGCAGTTCTTTAGCGGCCTTAGCCATAAGCAGGGTTTTGTCGCGCACGTCGTTGGTTTTGGTGTAATTGTTATTTAGACAATAACGACGATTAGCGGCGAAAAAACGACCGATATCGTAGCGATTAAAGGCATGATCTAGCTCGGATACCCGCCGCATCGTCATCACGACTAAATCGATCTTTAACTCTTGGATTTTCTGGAGAGTTTCCAAAGAACCAACCACCGGGCGATCGTGGACAAGATAGGGTAAAGTATGAACAGTTTGACGACGAAGATGGGCAAATTTACGCGCTTGATCTTCATCTAATCCTGACATTTCCCCGATACGCTTCTCAGAAACCTGATCCCGTTTTAACTGCCAGAATTCCGCTTTCGATAATTCCCCGATAATTTGACCTTTATAGGCGGTTTTCTGTAAACAGTATTGATAAACTTGGTAATATCGCTCCGATACGTCCATTATCGGGCCGTCAAAGTCGCTAATTAGTCTCAACATCGTTCTAATACTTCTCGCTTTATTAATTTTTATATACAAGTTACCCTAGAGTCTTTACAATTACAAGAGTTTTGTCGGGAAAAAGATTAGGAATGAGGGAAGTGGGGAGATGGGGAGATGGGGAGATGGGGTGTGGGGTGTAGGGTGTGGGGTGTGGGGTGTGGGGGGAAATGGGGAGGTGGGGAAATTTCAACTAATACCCCAAAACCCCAACCTCCAACCCCTCACTGATTACTGATTACTGATCACTGATTACTGATCACTGATCACTGATGCTTCCCCTTCCCTAGTCTGGACGGTTAGCTTAAAATAAATGTAAGGATATGTAAACTTTCGTAACTATCTCGCCAATTGGCTAACCAATGATCCCAACAACTTCTTTATTCGCACCCGTTGACGATGATCTCCGTCTTTTGACCGATAACTTAAAAAATCTCGTCGGCGCTCGTCATCCCATTTTAGCGGCGGCAGCAGAACATTTGTTCGAGGCCGGTGGTAAACGCGTTCGACCGGCGATCGTGTTGCTGGTATCTCGCGCTACTATGTTAGACCGGGATATCACTCCCCGTCATCGTCGATTAGCGGAAATCACCGAGATGATCCACACTGCCAGTCTCGTCCATGATGATGTGGTAGATGAGGCAGAATTGCGGCGCAGTGTTCCCACCGTTAACAGTTTATTTGACAATCGTGTGGCGGTTTTAGCGGGAGATTTTCTTTTCGCTCAATCCTCTTGGTATCTAGCTAATTTAGATAATTTAGAAGTGGTAAAATTGCTCTCGGAAGTGATTCGCGATTTTGCTGAAGGGGAAATTCAACAGGGAATTAATCGCTTTGATACCAGTATCTCCTTAGAAGCTTATCTAGAAAAAAGTTACTACAAAACTGCTTCTTTAATTGCCAACAGTGCCAAAGCAGCTGGGGTATTAAGCGAGCAATCGGCCGAAGTTAATCATCATTTATATAATTATGGTCGTGATTTAGGATTAGCTTTTCAAATCGTCGATGATATTCTCGATTTTACCTCCCCCACGGAAGTATTAGGAAAACCCTCTGGCTCCGATTTGATCAGTGGTAATATCACCGCTCCTGCTCTCTTTGCCATGGAGGAAAATCCCTATATAGAAGTGTTGATCGAACGGGAATTTAGTCAGGAAGGAGACATCGAAAAAGCTCTTGACTTTATTCACTCTAGCCAAGGTATTCCTCGCTCAAAAGAATTAGCCAATCAATACGGTCAAAGTGCCTTAAAACACCTTGACTGTTTAGCTTCTTCTCCCTCAAAAGATGTGTTAATTGAGCTAGTAGATTACGTTTTGAGCCGAATTTATTAGGGAATAATAGTTCTCGCCGTAGCAATAGTCCAAGCATCGACTAATAATAAAAATAGGGTGAGAATAAAAAGAATTCCATACATCCAAGGTTGAGAAAGGGGGCGAATATCAGTCATATCCAAGTTAGTTTTTTCCTCGATTATTTTGACCATGCGATTAAATCCCACTACTCGCATCGGCAATAAATAGGCTTTTTCTGCGGAGCGATCAAGGAAATAATAAACTAAACCACCCTGTCCCGTACTGCGACATTTAAGTTCTTTTATATCTGTCCAATTTAACCACCAACCAGAGCGAAGAAAAGCGGGAAACCATTGGGGATAGGTAACTTGTATCCCTGTCTCTGATAAAATCACCCTTTCACTTAAAGCTCCGTATAAAGCGATTAATCCTAAGCTAATTCCTACCCAGAGAAAATTGGGATTAACGGGGGAATTAGTGACTTTTGCTAAAAAGGGTAAAGGGATGGTTAACGCCACATATAAACTTAATAAAGTTACCCGAATTATTGGTGAAATGCGAAAAGTTGTTGTCTCGTTCATTTGATAACCTTAATCAGTAAACAGTAAACAGTGAAAAGAAGGCTCCGAACTTGCCACTTAATACTTTAACACTTTAATACTTAATACTGCTCACTGATAACTGATAACTGATCACTGATCACTGAGTCTCCTTGTCCCCAAAAACCATCGTATTTAGTAACTTCGATATCACCAAAAACTTTGACTTGACAAGCAAGACGACGGTTATTATCGGGGTTATGGGGAGGTAAAGAAAGACGCGCTTTTTCCTGCCAATTGATAGCAGAAACTTCGCCCACAATTGCCACCGCACAGGTTCCACAGCTGCCGATGCCGCGACAATTGATTAACTTGGAACCGCCGTTATACAAAGAAATGTCATGTTTTAATAATATGCGACGGAGATTTGCCCCTCGATCGCAGGTGATTGTTTGACCGTAAACTGTTATTCTAGGCATTAGGGGCGTGATTTTAAGTGGCTACAGTTATTAATTAATATTAACACCTATTGACTATTTCTATGAACAATGGTAAGCGCATTTGGGTCTATGACACTACTCTCCGGGATGGGGCCCAGCGAGAAGGTATTTCTCTCTCCCTAGAAGATAAAATTAAAATCGCCAGGGAATTAGATCGGATGGGTATTCCTTTTATCGAAGGCGGTTGGCCCGGCGCAAACCCAAGAGACGGTCAATTTTTCTGGAAACTGCACGAAGAACCCCTAAAACAAGCAGAATTAGTCGCTTTTTGTTCCACTCGTCGCCCCCATATCGAGGCCCGGGAAGATCGGATGTTAACCGCCATTCTCGCCGCTAGAACCCGTTGGGTGACAATTTTCGGCAAATCTTGGGATCTGCACGTCACAGAGGGCTTAAAAACCAGTCTGGAGGAGAATTTAGCCATGATAGGAGATACGATCGAGTATCTACGCTGTCAGGGAAAACGAGTCATTTATGATGCCGAACATTGGTTTGATGGTTACAAAAATAACCCCGAATACGCCCTTTTAACCCTCAAAACCGCCAGGGATGCCGGGGCCGAATGGTTAGTTTTCTGTGATACCAACGGCGGCACTTTACCCCAAGAAATCGCCCCGATTGTGGAGAAAGTGCGGGAGCAATTGGATATCGATCCTGATAACGAAAATGGGACTAAATTAGGCATCCATGCCCATAATGACGCGGGAACCGCCGTAGCCAACTCCTTAGCGGCAGTTAACGAGGGCGCACGCATGATTCAAGGCACAATTAACGGTTATGGGGAACGCTGCGGCAATGCCAATTTATGTACTTTAATTCCCAATCTTCAGTTAAAAATGGGATTTTCTTGTCTAGAAGAAAATCAATTAGGCCGATTGGCGGGAACTAGCCGAAAAATCAGCGAAATGGTCAATTTAGCCCCAGATGATCATGCTCCCTTCGTCGGACGTTCCGCTTTTGCCCATAAAGGCGGTATTCACGTTTCTGCGGTGGCGAAAAATCCCCTCACCTACGAACATATTAACCCGGAAGCGATCGGGAATCAGCGCCGCATCGTCATTTCTGACCAATCGGGGTTAAGTAATGTGTTAGCGAAAGCGCGTAGTTTTGGCATCGATTTAAATAAAGATGATCCCACCTGTCGGCAAATTTTGGAACGTTTAAAAATCTTGGAAAGTCAGGGTTATCAATTTGAGGCAGCCGAAGCTAGTTTTGAGTTATTAATGCGGGAAGCTTTGGGACAGAGAAGCCACCTTTTTGAATTAAAAGGATTCCAAGTTTATTGTGATATGCTCCGGGATAGTGGTAATGCGATTGCAACAATTAAAGTACGGGTAAAAGAGGAAGATTTATTAGAAGTGGCCGAGGGTAACGGGCCTGTGGCTGCTTTAGATCTGGCTTTAAGAAAGGCTTTAGTCAAATTCTATCCCGAAATTGCTAACTTTCACCTGACCGATTATAAAGTAAGAATCCTCGATAGTGGTTCGGGGACGGCAGCGAAAACTAGGGTTTTAATCGAGTCCAGTAACGGTCAACAAAGATGGACTACTGTGGGAGTGTCTAGTAATATTTTAGAAGCTTCCTATCAAGCAGTAGTAGAAGGAATTGAATATGGTTTATATCTGCTGCAAAACAATAAACTAGAATTATCGGGTCAATTTTGTCCTTTGGGAATAATTTAGGGAACAGTTATCAGTTATCAGTAATCAGTTATCAGGAGTCAGTTATCAGTTATCAGATTTTTTATCCCCACACCCCACACCCCACTTCCTGCTCCCCTTTATGGGATTGAATGTTTACTAGGATAATAATCGGGTAACAAAAGAATTTTGCCAACGACGAGCCAAGGCCCGCAGATACATATTAACGGGAAACTGATAATATTCGATAATTAACCAGAGTAAACAAATACCATGGCAAATAAAGGTTAAAATCGACCAAAATAGAGGCACCCATGACAAAGGACTCCCCTCGACCGGAGGAAAAAGATAGGCCCCCGTAGCCACAATTGCTGTGGGAAAAATCACAAATCCTAAACCGATAATTAAGTAAAAACCTGCCATCTCCATTCCTTCTCTCGGTAAACCCTGCCAATACTTACCATTCCAATACCAAGTTAAGGGTAATTGACTATCGGCCATTTTTAAAACCTGTTGTTCTAAATTAGCAGTAAAAATGTGTTGACAAAAGTTACAAGCATAGGCTTCCATGAGTGGTAAAGTGGCGATTTTACCATGGCGACAGACGGGACAAGAATAGGTATCGTGATAGTTTAATCGGGTTGGCTCGGTCATGGTAATGTGAGTGAGAGTAAAAAAGGCCATTGCAGATAATTAACTTTTCCCTATTGATAACTAATTAAGCAAGATTAGAAGGAATTGTCCCTAGTTTTTGCAGTTGTTTTTCAATATTAGCCTTTAATTGGGTCCGGGAGATTTCTTTTCCTGTTTGAGCGGTGTGTGCATTTTCCAGAAAAATAATACTATCTACTTTTTCTACGGCAAATAATTGGAATAAAAGATGGGTTACAGGAATCAGGAGCGTTGATAGGGGGGAATTAGCAGTATTTTCAGCAGATAGGGCCATTTTTTCCGTAGCAAAGGCATAGATCACCCTTTTTTCCTGTTGCGGCTGCTGCCGATGAGCTAAGGTGGTTAGTAACCAATCACCCTGGCTATTCTGCACCACATAGTATTGTAAATGTTTTAACTGTCTAGCAAAAGCCGCGAGGACAGGATTAACCGCTTCTTCCATGACCACGGTGGCCAGTCCGTAATTGACCGCTTCTCGACTTAAAATATGCAGTTGGGCCTTTAATTTCATGGCTAATAATGTCTATAAACTAATCGATGGCGATGACATTCATTTCTTGACTCGGCAACCCCAGTTAAAATTGTCGTCTTGAAAAGATGAGGATGGAGATACCCAATAATAGACCAGTATAAACGAGACTGTAGAGGGCATTACCCATTAAGACATCAGCACTAGGCAGCAAACCATAAACGGCCTCGTTTCTAAAATTCAATCTCTCCAAATCTGGGAGAATTAGATAAATATTTTTAGTGATAGCGAGGATATTGGCATTTTTGCTGATTATACCCAATTGGATCAGATCTTTGCTGATGTGACCCATTAGATAGAACCCAAAAGTCATTAACGTGGCTATAATCGAACTGGTAAATACCCCAAAAGTGATCGCCACGGCCGCGATGAGAATTAATTCCAAACCGAGATAGAAAACCGAGACAATCAGGGGTAAAGCTTGAAAAGATACTTTCATCCCCAGCAACATCAGCAGGTAAATCACCAACATTACCCCCAACATCACCGCTAAAACCCCGGACAAACCCAAGTGTTTACCGAGGATAAATTCGGCCCGACTCAGGGGTTTGGGAATCAAAACTAAAATAGTTCTCTTGTCAATTTCCTTATTAATTAGCTCTGTACCCACAAAAACCGCGACAATTACCCCTAATAACCCGATAGCGGCTAATCCCAAGTCAAGAAAGATTTTCTCATGGGTTCCCACCGCAATTTCCGGTAATAAACGCCAAGCGAAGGCCATCAATAGGGCAAAAAACCCGATAAAGTAAAGAATGCGATCGCGAATAACCTCGCGAAAACTATTAGCTGCGATCGCCCAGATTCTCAGGATGCTGATACCCATAGCTTTTCATCAAAATAATATCTGTCTTTTCTTTTGAGATTACCCATTTCCGTGGCAAAAGTGGACCTCCTCTAAAAATCAAAAATTGTCGCGGTTGGTTAGCAGTCCCTAGGGATAACTAGGTATTGTTAAGTTAGCTAAAAAAGCAGCTAATCCTTACTGTTCCAGTGTTACCTTATCTTTGCAGGCAGCTGACTCCTTGGTTTTGTTGTAGTTGTCCTGAAACTTCCTCACCGTCCCAATCCGCCATCAAGAATAAGCCTAGGATAAATTGATCTCTAATAACCCCGGTGGTGGCGTAATCTCGATGCGTGCCGCTTTCAGATCCACCAGTGGCACAATTTCTTTGACGAAGGGGACCAGGGCCCGGGCCCCTGAGTCGGAGGATGAACTTTTTTTCTTGAGGGGGGCGAGATTTGCTTCTAGTTGCACTGCTAAAATGTCATTACCCGCCCACAAAATATCCACCACAACCCCGATTTTTTCTCCTGTCAGGTGATGATAAACCTCTAAGTTTACTAGCTCGCTAACATGATATTCATCCGCTTTTAGGCGAGGTTTTTCTAGTTTATTCGCCCATAATTTATATCCGCGCAAAGCTTCAGCTTGTTCCCGATTTTCAACCCCCTCTAACTTGATAACATAAACATTTTTTCCCGGTAGCTCACGTCCCCTGAGCAGAGTAATTTCTCGGATTTCTCCCCCCTGGGCCCCTTGTATTCCCCTAATACCTCGCTTCTCAAAACGTTCGGGAAAATCTGATACCGATAAAACTCGCAATTCTCCCTCCAGTCCCTGGGGTGCTACTATTGTCCCAATTTCTAGCCAATTTTCTTCCATTGTCTCGACATTTTTTGCTATAGCTTTCCCTAGTATATAGCCTTTTTTGTCTCGCTCCTAGATTTTAAAAGTCTTGGTAAGGTAAAATTTTTAGTTGACCTCTACTCCTGACCATTTTTTGACTTTTTACTGGTGACTTTTTACTGAATTATGACTATTTGGCAAGCGGATTTTTATAAATCTTCATCTTCTTCCCCTCTTGGCACAGTCTGGCAATTGTTAATTTTCGATCCTCTCGGTCATCTTATTTATGAAAATTCCTGTCCCCAATCCCAAGCTAATAGTGACTGGTTAACCCAACAGTTACAGCAAGCTTGTCAAGTCTCCTCCCCAGAAATTATCCAAGTTTTTCGCCCCCAATGCGCCAATTTATTTCTCCTCGCTGGTCAAAATTTACAGATCAAAATCGAGTTAACCCGTCACGTTAATGCCCTGAAAAAACAGCTAGAATTACGCCAAATCCCCATCAATATCGACTCTCCTCCACCGCAACCCCTACCGGAGCAATTTTTAGGTCAAGAGTGGCGTTTTGCTCGTTTTCCCGCCGTTGATTTAGTTAATTTTTTTGGCGATCGCCGAATACCGATTCTTTCCCTACCAGAGGCCTTTTCTCCTTTAAAATTAGGTTTAGCCTCCACTTTAATGATCCCCGGTCTGGTTATTACCGGTGGTAAAAAATCTCTTGCCATCGCTCGTTGGCTAGGGGAAATTAACCCAGTATTTATCGATCATATTCCCACAGAAAGGGGGCGATCGGGCGGTTTAGTCTTGGAATCGGGCCTAAATGAGCGTTGGATTTTTCTCACCTATGAGGATGAAGAAGTGGCCCAGGCAGCCAATGCTTATCAGGCAACCAAAGAGGAAAGCCAAGGTTTGCACTTTCTCCTCATACAACCGGATGATTCCGGTCGCACTTTTACCGGCTTTTGGCTACTGAAGCAAGTTTAACCCCCAAGCTGTCCCCAAGAGGCAGAGAATGCCGGCTAAACCCGCTAAAGGTTGGTTATAGATACCTTTAACCCAAACTAACCCAGAATCGCTGTAAGACATCAATTCGGCACTGTCTAGCAAGGCCAATCCCCATACCCAACCGCTATGAAGTCCCCAAGCTAATCCTAAACTACCATGATCGATCGCCCGCGCCCAGACCAGAACCATGCCCATCAGAAATAAACCGGGTAGTTGCGGCAGCGTTTGCTGACGTTCCCAAAGCAGGTGCAGCAGGGCAAAAATTAGGCTAGAAATGGCTCCCGCCACCCCAAAACCGTATTCTTGGCTTAATTGGCTCAAAAAGATGCCCCGAAAGATTAATTCCTCGGTAATACCCACCCAGAGGGCCACTATCAACAGGGGTAAACTCAAGGAAAAAGCACGAGTTAGATTTTTGGGCTGCCAATGTACCCAGGTCAAAATCCCCTCTAGAAAAAAAATTATCCCTAATCCCACCACTGCCAAGATTAATCCTTTAGTTAGGGAGATAAATAGGGAAAATGACCAAATTAATCCGTAATTATCGAGGCTGCTCCCCTCTATCTTGAATAATCCCCAGATAACTAAGGGAGCCAAGGCGTAAAGAGAGGCCACCAAGGGCAATTTTTGGTCAGGTTTTGTCCCTTGCAGCGGTTGCCATCCCAAACGACTCCCTAAACCAATGGCAATGGGCAGCCAGAGAATTAACCAGGCTAACAGGAAAATAATAATTTTTATTAAGGCGGTAATCTCCATTGTCAATTAGGTGTTATGGAAGTGGGGTGTGGGAAGAATAAATAAAAATAATCTCCTGTCTCGGAGTCTCCTGTCTCCTGATGGCTAAAACAACAAACCCTCTAGGGACAGAATAACAGTGGAACTTTGCTCTGGTAAAGCCTAGCTCCAACAAAAATCTATCCTTAGGGGGTTGCGAAAAAGAAGAAAAAGTGCTTGAATAAAACCCCTCAAGTTGATGAAAGAGGCGGTCAGGGGTTAGAATTGGGGATAAGAATCTATATTGTCTTTTTGGTCGGTCTTGTCAAAACTAGCCCTTTTGACTGCCGATTTTTTTTATCCTTATCCCTACTCCGTAACCTATTTAAGCTTCTACTGGTTCTTCTGATTCCGTTTGTTTGAGGTGGATGTGCTTGTAGCCAAGTTTGATTTCAAATTCATCCCCGGGCTGCAAGTTCATTTGTTCGGTATAGGTGGAACCGATGACGATTTGACCATTTTTATGGACACTAACCCGGAAAGTGGGTTCGCGGCCGCGGCCATCTTTAGTGCCTTCGGGATCGAGAGGAACGCCTTTTGCACCCAAAACAGCATCGTAAAAGTCGGTTAAATTAACCCGAACTTGGCCATCTTTACTTTGGGAGTAGTAACCACAACGTTTTGCCGTTTCGCGACGGGGTAAGTGGGCCAACTCTTTGACTTTTTGTAGTAGAGCTTTCCCGGTTAGGGGAGTAGGAGAGATATCACTCATGGTACTTTTAAATGTCCCTTGATTTTTGACTGACTGTCAATTAAGTTTACACTGACAAATTGATCATACCAAAAATCTTGCCAAAAATGTCTAGAGGGGAATAATAAATTTTTTAAAACTGATGGTTCGATGATGACAATCGTGCTAAGAAGACCCCAGACTAGGTAGTAAGTGTAAACCTTGTGGGGGAGAGGAAATTTTTGGTTAAGACTCTCGCAATTTTTGGTCGGGTGCGAAGAAAACAGGGGGGAGAAAGTAAGGACATAAAACGGATCAAGCTATACCCAGCAAGGAATTGAGAAACTATACTTGTGGTTGGAGTTGGCAAAAAACTAATGACCCAGAGCAGTAAATCCGGGGTGATTAAACTGTTTTCGATCGACTTGCCCATCTATGATTAGGTCTAGATACTCACCCCTTGGCTAAACCGACTGGGGAAAATCTTAAGGATTAATTACCATTACTAGCTCCCCTTTGGCCCGTTAACATCGATTATCCTGAGTATTAGGAGTCCCTCACCCCCGTGCCGAGTATGGAAATTTCTTTTAAAATTCTGCGTCAACGACCCAACGACAGCCCCTACCTAGAAAATTTTACCCTAGAGGTGGAGGCGGGAAATACAATTCTCGACTGCCTTAATCGCATCAAATGGGAACTTGATGGAACTTTGGCCTTTCGTAAAAATTGCCGCAATACAATTTGTGGCAGCTGTGCTATGAAAATTAACGGTCGTTCGGCCTTGGCTTGTCAACAAAATATCGCCAGTGAATTAAACCATTGTAGCCAAAAAGATGCCGGAGAAATTCCCGAAATCACGATCGCACCCCTAGGCAATTTACCAATTATCCGGGATTTAATCGTCAATATGCAACCGTTTTGGGACGATTTAGAAAGGGTTGAACCTTATATTAGTAGTCAAGCGCGCACCATTCCCGAACGAGAATTTCTGCAAACTCCAGAAGAAAGAGCCAATCTCAATCAGATGGGTAACTGCATTATGTGCGGGGCCTGTTATTCGGAATGTAACGCCAAGCAAGTCAATCCCGATTTTGTCGGGCCCCACGCTTTGGCAAAAGCGCAGCGCACCCTAGCAGATTCTCGCGATGGTAATCAAGAAGGTCGTCTAGAACTTTATAACCAAGGCACCGCAGGGGTTTGGGGGTGTACCCGTTGCTATTTCTGTAATGCGGTTTGTCCCATGGAAGTGGACCCCATGGATCAGATCGGTAAAATTAAACAGGAAATACTCGCTCGCAAGTCGGCCGATAGTAGTCGTCCCATTCGTCACCGAAAAGTTTTAGTGGAATTAGTCAAAGCAGGGGGATGGGTGGATGAACGCCAATTCGGCCTCTATGTGCTGGGCAATTATTGGCGCGATTTACAGGGTTTATTAAGTATTGCCCCCCTGGGATTGCGGATGATTGCTAAGGGTAAATTTCCCACTTCCTTTGAAGCTTCCGAGGGAACCGAGGAAGTAAGAGGTTTAATTACTGCCATTCAAAATTCTCGCTCTTGATAGTTAGAGTAATTCTGAGATAATTATGATCTATATTCTATTTGACTGGAGAACCCCTTATCATGTTCGATCGAGATAGTATCCGTGGTTTTTCTGCCCTGATTACCCTTGTGGGAGTCGCTTCTAGTTTGGGTTTTAGCCTCAACGCACCGGCTTTCTCCCAAGCTATCTCTAACAATTTACCATTACTCTTAGCCCAAAAAAGCGAAAAGGTGCGAGTAGCGGTTTTAGACTTCGATTATAGCGGTCTTAGTAATCCCCAATGGTTAACATTTCTCAATGGTGGAGCCAGTGGTGTCAGTGATATTCTCGTCAATAAATTGGTAGAAAGTGGTCGCTATACAGTCATTGAGCGCAGTCGCATTGATGCTGTCCTCAGAGAACAGAATTTGGGGGCTTCGGGACGGGTAGATGCCGCTACCGCCGCTCAAATCGGGCAAATTTTGGGGGTAGATGTGGTGATTATCGGTTCGATTACCCAATTCGATTTACAAAAAAAAACAATCCGGTGGCTCGTTTATTATTTTTAGCACCGCTAAGACAGAAACCGATGCTTTTGTCAAGTTAAATGTCCGGGCAATTAATACCACCACGGCCGAAATTATTACCACCGCTCAGGGAGATGGTACTGCCAATCAATCCGATGGTTCAACCGTGGTTTTAGGGGTTGGGGGTGGTTCCCAAACCTCCAACGAAGGGAAATTACTCAGTATTGCCACCGATAAGGCAGTAGCGCAGGTGGTGGGTAATCTCAATGATAAAGCCGACCAAATCGCCGCTACACCGCGCTCGCTCCCGACTGTCACCGCTTTAGTGGCTGCCGTGGCCGGAAATCAGGTAATTCTCAATAAAGGCACGGGAGAGGGTTATCGTGTTGGTTTACGCATTTCCATTGAACGGACGACTCAAACGGTCAAGGATCCGCAAACGGGTAAGGTTATCCGTCAGATTACTCAACCGATTGGCACTCTCGAAATTGTCGAAGCTGATGGTCAATCTAGCGTCGGTCGCATCATTACCGGTAATGGTTTTAAAATCGGAGATTTAGCTAAACCGATTCGTTAATTGGGGAAGTGGGGAGCGGGGTGTGGGGTGTGGGGAGCGGGGAGATCGGTAAACTTAAAACTCAAATCTGATAACTGATAACTGATCACTGATAACTGATAAGTGAACACTCACGAAAATTTGAAGTTATGTAAAGCGAAGCCTGGGGTCAGGTAAGACAACCGATAGAATTTATAATCGGAATCCCTTGCATATTCCCTAGACCAGAGCGATTAACAAAAACTATCAAAAAATGGTACAAGATCAAAAACCCACGGTGATCATTACTGGGACAACTTCTGGAGTCGGTCTCTACGCCGCTAAATCCCTTGCTCAAAGAGGTTGGTTTGTGGTTATGGCCTGTCGGGATATCCCGAAAATGGAACAGGCGGCCAAGGAATTAAACATTCCCCGGGATAACTACTGTATTGAATTTATCGACCTCGGTTCCCTCGATAGCGTCCGGCGCTTCGTTAAAAATTTCCGGGCCTTGGGCAGATCTCTAACCGCTTTAGTCTGTAATGCCGCTATCTATCTGCCTTTGCTCAAAGAACCCTTAAGAAGTCCCGACGGTTATGAATTGAGCATGGCCACCAATCATTTAGGTCATTTCCTGCTGTCGAATTTGCTCTTGGAAGATCTAAAAAATTCTCTCTCTCCCGACCGCCGTTTAGTCATTCTCGGCACTGTCACCCATAATCCCGATGAATTAGGTGGTAAAATTCCTCCTCGTCCTGATTTGGGCGATTTAGAAGGGTTTGCCAAGGGTTTCAAAGAGCCGATTACTATGGCCGACGGCAAAAAATTTGAATCGGTCAAAGCCTACAAAGATAGTAAGGTGTGTAATGTTCTCACCATGCGGGAACTGCACAAACGTTATCACGAATCCACCGGAATCACTTTTACTTCCCTCTATCCGGGTTGTGTGGCCGACACACCGCTTTTCCGCAATCATTACCCCTTTTTCCAGCAGTTTTTCCCCTGGTTCCAGAAAAATATCACCGGTGGCTATGTTTCCCAAGAATTAGCTGGGGAAAGAGTCGCTATGGTGGTTGCTGACCCCGAATACCGTCAATCCGGTGCTTACTGGAGTTGGGGTAACCGTCAGAAAAAAGAGGGTAAATCCTTTGTTCAAAGGGTTTCTCCTCAAGCTCGCGACGATGAAAGAGGCGCAAAAATGTGGGAATACAGCGCTAAATTAGTCGGATTAGCCTAATTTCCGATTTTGAGACTGAAAAGGGACACAAGGTAACTTGTGTCCTACCGAAGCGGGGAGCGCCGGGACAGGGAGCAACAGTCCATAACTGGGTTTTTAAAGTTTGATTGGCAGTTAATGATATTATTAAAAACCGATTTGGTATTAGGCTCTCTTGGATTTGGTGGGTAAAATGTATTCTAAGATACATTCCTCCTAGCGAGGGGCTAGACGAACCACAAAGACAGAAAGAACACAAAGATTGATCGATCATATTGTAAGTTAAACTTATCACACAGAACCTAGAAGAGCCATTGTCCAATTGACGAAACGCTCGGCAACCGTAAAGATAGCCTGATCTCTATGCTGTTGCCAGATTTTGTTTAGCTTTCCCGTTTTTTGACTAGAATGACACCGCAACCGATCACCAGCAATCCTGCGAGGGTTGAGGGTTCGGGTACAGTTTCCACGCTAAAGGCGAGAAATTGAGTAAATTGGAGCTGGGTAAAGTTATTGTCGCTGACGAGAATTATTGATCGCTTGCCGTTCGGTAAATCGGGGCCGAAGGTAATCCCCTCCACGTTATCGATGGGGATATTTAACGAGGTCAGATCGAATAATAGGGTTTTCTGGGCGGCCACGATACCCGAAACCCCATTAATACTGGGAAAGGCACTAATATCGGTGGCCCCCTCCAGGGAAACCTCGTAGATTTTCACAGTATAGCCCGTATTCCCCGGTGTTATGGAGAAAGAACGTTCTAGGGAGAGAAAGCGTTTGCCACTATTATCAAGTGCCAGTAAATCGACGAGTCCGTTGACATCGAAAAGGCTTGGAATAGTCGGGGGAAGGGCGATTGGATCGGTATTGTAGAGGAATTGAGCGATCGGCTGTCCATTAGCGAGATCGTACTGCAATATCCGTGAGGGAGAACCGTTCGTTGGCGTCGCAGCCGGCCCATCCTGCACAAGCGCGTTCTCGGAGGCCGTGAACAGGAATCGCTGATCTGGGGTGGTGGTCAGACTTTCTAGAGCCAGATTATTGCGAACCCCGCTTGTGGTGGGAATCGGGTTCGGCGCGGGGATAAACTGGTTTGGAATCGGTAAAGTATCGTTCTGTTGACCGTTGGCCAGCGCGAATCGATTGACAAAGGGATCGAGAATCTGATTGTTAGAGACCTCCCCTTCGGAGGAAATATACAGATTAGAACCCACGAGCGCGATCCCTTCTGGATCGAGACTCAGCGCGGGGAAAGTTTGCCCGTTAGTCTGTAACAGTGGGGTAACACCGGTAAAGGTAACGCCGCTATTCGTCCCATTAACATTAAATAGCGTCGGATTGATCGTTGCGGTGTAGAAACGCGCCGGGCCGTTCTGAGAGCGATCGTCCGAGATGATGTAAAAGTTATTACCCGCCGGATCGTAGGTAATGCCCGATAATCCCCCGACCGGAACGGAGACACCGTTCACGGTTCCCGCTGGGCCTGAGGGAATCAACCCCGTGGGAACAATCGATTGACCGAGAAATTGTAAATTTAAAGGCGAAGCTTGAACCGACGAGGTAGCAAGGAAACCGACCGTTATGCTTCCGGCGATCCCGATGAAAAAACGAGAGGGGGATTTCATGATTTCTATCCAAAAAAACATTAGAACTCTTGCAAATTAATTATATGTTACAATCGTGTGTTAACTAATTTTTTTGGGAAAATTAGTTATTTAGTACATTTGCGCTAAATGAAAGCCTGAAGTTTAACTTTTAACCCAAAACTCTTTAGATATGCTTTAATCTCTTCGGGTCTAATTCCCCGCCGCTCGCAGGGTATAATAGAAAAATGAGTGAATACATCCATAAGAGCCATAATGTAAGTGTTTTGCTATATATCGTAAAGCCGTTTTCGACAAACAGGTAGATAGCTTGTTGAAAGAAGTCTGTCTGAAGATGGAAAAACGATAGGAGATCAAGTTTGTAGAAATTGGGCTGTTCTCGACTTTGTGTGATAATTTTTGCTCATGAAATCGTGAAATGTTTACTGGGAAAAACTTTGAGGACTATTTTGTTAAATAAACTATCAGTATACTGAGAGGGGGACAAGCACGGGGTTTATGTCTCTTTGTTATAATTCAAAGGCTAGGCTATAATAACTCTTCATAAACACCGATAATTTTAGTCAAAGACCTAAAAAAGGAAGATCATTATTCTGAGAGCGTGTAATTAGTATAATTAAAGTAAAAATCATTCCAATGTAGCCATAATTAAAAATATTAATGTAACTGGACTTAAACCTGAACAAATTCAGCAGATACAGGTACTTATGGCCGCATTTAAAGCTCAAAATCAACTCAATAAAAGTGAAACTGAAATTGATATGATTGAATACCTGTTGTCAAATCCTATAGAGGTTGATAATTTAGAATTTATGAAACGAGAAGAAATTTATGACAGAACTTAAAAGTCATATTTGTTTTGTTGAGTCTAATATTTAGCTTTATGCTTTTTCCACTGATAAAAAAGAAGAAAGTAAAAGAATATTGGCAAAACAATTAATTAGGGTTTGCTGAAAAAGTCATTGAAAAGTACAGGTCTCTTAATCAATGATTTCACTTAGCTACAAGCATAAGCTTTAGTTGTTGATTAATTTTTAAGTTATAACTTATCCTAATCATTGACCGAGAAAAAGTGCTGTTTTTCCATTTCAGACATAAAAAAGCCCAAAAAACCTGCCTCAACAGGTTAGAAAGATTCATGACTAAAAAAGTAATAGCAATCGCTGAAAAGGAAGTATGAGGAAGTTTAGCCATCACTTTACCTAAGCTAAATCTTCTTTTCCCCTGTCCAAATTTGCCCTCTATACAATTCCGAATCCTCTCATCATCGGTAGCTTGTTTCTTTTGTTCTTTACTAACATTTTTGGCTGGTCTTCCTAATGGGGGACCACTGATTCTGATTCCCCTTTCTTTACACCAAGCTCGGTTTTCTCTGGTTCGATAAATTTTGTCCACATGAACTGATTCTGGATAGTATCCTGTATAGTCATAATAAGCTTCTATTTGTGCTTTTAAATCTCCTGATTCATTAAAGTTATCCCAACTAATTCGGTCTAAAAATATGTAACCATCTATACAGCTTGCTGAGAATTTAGCCCCAAATTCTACGGGTTTTCCAGCTTTTCCTCTGACTATCGGACGGATGTGGGGTTGAGTTAAGCTGACAATTCTGTCTTCAATACTCTGTTTGTTATTTTGGTACATCCAGAGTTGTTGACGATAAACTTCTGTGACTACTAACAACAGTTTATAGTCTCTTTTTTTCAAGCTTTGTAGAGAGGCTCCTTCTGCTAAAAGTTGTTCAATATGGTCGAGATTTCTTTTCAGATATTGCAGTTGTCTTTTCAGAGCTTTTCGTCTTTGTTTGACGGTAGGTTTTCTTTTTTTCGCTACTTCTAAATAACTTTTTCTGGCTAGAAGACGATAGGTTCTCGGTTTTTGAACAAGTTTTCCTTTTAAAGTTTCATAGAGAATATCAATAATTTTTTCGGTTTGTTTTCTTCCTTGATTTAACAGGTTTAAATCCGTAGGATAACTAATATCTGCGGGCGCACAACTGGCATCTAAAATTAATTTACCTCGATTTTCTGGTTGACTTTGGGTTTCGCTCTCTAACTTTTTTTCGGTGTTTTCTTCTTCTTTTATTTCTCTCGAATTTTTGACCATAAAGCGATTCACTTTATTAATTAGTTCCAGAGTGATTCTTTCTCGAAAGTGAACCAACATTGACGCTTCAAACCGGGGTTCATTGCTGTAGGATGAAAACCCCAAGAAGTATTGTAAATAAGGATTTTCTTTGATTTGTTCTACCGTTTCTCTATCGCTTGTTCCTAATTTTTCTTTAATAATTAATGCTCCGAGTGCTGTCCTGAATGTTTTGGCGGGTGTGCCCATTTCTTCTGAAAAAAGTGATGCGTATTCCGCTTCAAATTCTGACCAGGGAATGAGGTTGGCCATAATTACCCAACGATTGTCTTGGGATAATTTCCCCTCAAAGGGCAGCTCGAAGTTTTCTGGTGGGGTTGAGGGTAACTCGCTTTTACGGTACATTAGCACTAATTAGAGAAGATGCAAGGGTGATGCAAGGGTTTTAAGAGATTCTAGCAGATTTAAGTGCATTTGGGAAGCTCTCAATCAAGCTAAAAGCCCTTTCCTGTAAGGTTTTTACCATTATTCAGCAAACCCTAATTAAAGAAAAGTCCATCATTATCAGTACCCAAATAATTAATGAGGTTTCTTGTAATTTACTTAAAAAGCATAAGCTTGATGAAAAACAACTGTTTAAATTAATTGTTTCCTTTTATAGCAAATATCAAGTTATCTCATTTAATCTTGATATTTTTGAATCTGCATCTAATCTGATAATTCAATACCATCTATCATTTTGGGATAGTTTAGTGATTGCTTGCGCTTTATTTTATGATGCAAATATTTTGTATTCAGAAGATATGCAAGATGGTTTAATTATTAATAAAAAATTCACTATTATTAATCCCTTTAAGCAATAAAATTATTTTACTGGTTAATGATGCTGTCTTTAACATTTCTAAAACCAGTCCTAACGGTACAGTCGTCGGCACAATTAACGCCACTGATGCCGATAACAACCCCTTAACCTACAATATCACCGCGGGTAATCCTAACCTCGATGGCGATGGTAAGTAGTCATGCAAAATAAATTTCCTAGTGAAGATAGGCAAGAGGCAAGAGGCAAGAGGCAAAAGCTTTGTCGAAACGTGTAATTAATTTTGCTCAGGTACTTATCTCCGCCTTTACCATCAATAATAGCGGCCAAATTGCCATGGCTGACTCCGATGACAAGGCTGTAGTCATCTCCCTACCCTAACTGACTTGACAAAAGTTGATCAAAATATAACCTTAGCAACATAAATCGGCTTATCCCTAGGTAAATCCTTGCAGGAGTGCCATTATACCAGATATTTTCTCTCTGCTCGATTTATTTAATAAGCTCTGCTGATGAATGAAAAAAAAAAAAATAAACTAGGCTTATAACTATTCGCCTCTACAATCTAAGCATTATCCCTAACCAGTGCTAAATTTTCTGACATCCAAGCTTGATTAATGGTTTTGGTGTCTTTAAAGGCAGTTTTCTCCACTATTCGCTTACTTATCAACTTTATCTAACTCGAACTAAGGTTCGGGTGGATTCCCTATTGACTCTGTACCATCTTTTTCACACGAGGTATATCATGGCTATCATCTACGTTAAATCCGGTTCTACTGGTAATGGTTCAGCGTGGAATAATGCTTATGGCGGTTTAGCAAGTGCCATAACTGCGGCACAAGCTGGCGATGAGATTTGGGTGTCTGCGGGTACTTATAAACCCACGACGGGGACTGACAGAACCGCGAGTTTTACCCTAAAAAATAATGTCGGGATTTATGGCGGATTCGCCGGAACAGAAACCGCAGTAAATCAGCGTAATATTACCACTAATGTCACCATTTTAAGCGGTGAAATTGGTGTAGCGGGGATTGCGGATAATTCTTATCATGTTGTTACAGGAAGTAGTACGAATAATACAGCGATTCTCGACGGTTTTACGATTACGAAAGGGAATGCGAACGGTACGACGGGAAATCAGGGTACTGGTGGCGGAATGTACGTCAATAATGGCAGTCCTACCGTCAGAAATACAGTTTTTATTGATAATAATGCTACTTCTGGAGGTGGATTATACAACGAGCAGGGAAGCAATCCTTTTCTGTCGGATGTACGGTTTGAATTTAATACTGCTACGGATGGAGCGGCGATTTATAATCGTTTGAGTAGTCCCTTCATTACTAATGCCACTTTTCGACTGAATACGGCGGTTAATAACGGTGGTGCGCTTTACAATGCTAGTAGTAGTAGTCCTACGGTGACTAATGCTGTTTTTACCCGAAATACAGCGACTACAGCCGATGGGGGTGCAGTTTACAATATCTCAAGTCTTCCTAATTTCACTAATACTGATTTTAGTGGGAATGTGGCGGCGCGAGGAGGCGCGATTTCTAATAATTCTAGTACCATTGGTTTAAGTAATAGTATTATCTACGGAAACCAAGATCGACGTGGTACAGGACCCGAAATTTTTAACAATGGCGGTACGATTAATACGAACAATAGCATCATTAAGGGCGGTGTCTTTAATGGTACGGATGTTGATCCCAAATTTGTTAACGCGAGTGGGGATGATTTACGCTTATTAGCAGGTTCTCCAGCTATAGATACAGGTAATTCTGCCTCATTACCAACGGATCGTCAAGATATTGATGCAGATGGCAATACTACAGAAGCTACGCCTTTAGATTTGGCGCGTAATCCCCGTATTGCTGGTTCTAGTGTGGATATTGGCGCGTTTGAGGGTGCAACTACGCCACCAACGGCGACTAAGCGCATTATTTATGTGAACGCGGCAGCGACAGGGGGTAATAGTGGTACTTCTTGGACGAATGCGTTTACTGATTTACAAGCAGCGTTAAATGCTGCACCCTTATTAGGGGATGAAATTTGGGTGGCTGCGGGTACTTATAAACCGACGACAACCACAGACAGGACAGCAACTTTTACCCTGAAAAACCAAGTTAAGGTTTATGGGGGTTTTGCTGGAACTGAAACGACTTTAGAGCAGCGAAATGTTACCAATAATGTCACTACTTTAAGTGGCGATATTGGAGGAACAACGAATGCTCAGGATAATGTTTATCACGTTGTTACTGCGAGTTTTACCAATAATACAACGGTGTTAGATGGGTTTACCATTGCAGCAGGTAATGCCAATGGTACGGGAACGGATCAAAATAATGGCGGTGGTATTTTTATCAATGATGGTACTCCGGTTTTGAGTAACCTAATTTTTGATAATAATAATGCTTCTGCTAATGGCGGAGGATTATTTAACACAGGTGCAAGTAATCCTACCTTAACTAATGTTACTTTCCGTAATAATAATGCTGCCAATGGTGGAGGTATTTTTAACACGGGTAGCAGTAATCCTACCCTGACAAATGCGACATTTACTAGCAATAATGCCAGTAGTCAAGGTGGTGCGATTTACAACAATAGTAGTAATCCCACTCTCAATACTGCTACTTTTACCAACAATACAGCCACGAATAGTGGTGGTGCAATTTTCAATACCAGTAGCAATCCTACCCTCAATAATGTCACCTTCACTAATAACCGAACAACTGCATCTAGCGGTGGTGGTGGAGCGCTTTACAATGGTAGTAGCAGTAATCCCACCCTCAATCAAGTTAGCTTTCAACAAAACAGTTCGGCTAATGGGGGTGCAATCTTCAATACCAGTAGCAGTCCTATCCTAACTGATGTAACTTTTGGTAGTAATAGTGCTACTAATGGTGGTGCTATTTCTAACAACAGTAGCTATACAGCAGGGGGGACTAATTTTCATCTAACACGAGTTACTTTTACTAACAATAGTGCTAGTTTTCAAGGTGGGGCAATCTTTAACGCCAGTAGTAATCCCAGAATGACCAATATAACCTTTACTGGGAATACAACCACTGATCCAGCTAATGGTGGAACTGGAAGTGATCAAGGAGGTGCTATTTACAACACGAGTAGTAATCCCACTATCAATAGCACTACATTTAGTCAGAACAGCGCAAATAGCGATGGTGGTGCTATTTATAATTACTATAGTAGCCCAACTTTGACTGATATTACCTTCACCAACAACAGTAGCGTTAATGGTAGTGGTGGTGCAGTTTACAACACATATTACACCACTGCTACTCTAACCAACGCTAACTTTAATTTGAATAGTGCTAACAATGGTTTTGGTGGTGCTATCTATGGTAGCAGTAGCAGTGTCATTAATCTAACTCAGAATAATTTCCAACAAAATAGTGCTAGTAGTGGTGGTGCGATTTACAACAGTAGCAGTAGTTCCAATCTGACCAATGTTAGCTTTAGTCAAAATGCTGCTAGTAGTAACGGTGGCGCAATTTATTCTACAAGTAGCAGTTCTACCCAAACTAATGTTACCTTCAGCCGTAATAATGCTATCAGTCAAGGGGGAGCAATTTGGATTAATGGAAGTGGTGCTAATACCTTAGTTAATACCAGTTTTTATGGCAATGCGTCCAGTAGCGGTAGTGCCATCTTTAATAGTGGAACTGCTCCTACTCTCCGTAATAGCATCATTTGGGGACATGGAGGAACAGCTATTGTCGGAAGTCCTACCATCACCAATAGTATCGTACAGGGAGGATATACCGGAACAGGAAACGTCACCGTTGATCCTTTAACAACTCCTGCAACTGCAATATTTGTTGATCCCAACTTCGATGACTTACGCTTAAAAAGCGGTTCCCCTGCGATTGATGCAGGTAGCAATACTTTCCTCCCCGCAGACAGTCGAGACTTAGACAAAGACGGAAACACCACCGAACCCCTCTCCCAAGACTTAGGGAATAATCCTCGCGTTAACGGTACTACAGTTGATATAGGTGCTTATGAATTTACACCCCCCGTCAATCAACCTCCTGTTATCACTAACAAAACCTTTACCATTGCTAAAAGTAGTGCAGTGGGTGCTACCGTTGGTACTGTCCCCATTAGTGACCCCGAAAATAACCCTTTCACCGTCACTATTACTAATGGTAATACTGACACAGATAACGACGGAACTCGTCCTTTTGCCATCAGTAACGCAGGAGTAATTACCGTTACTGACCCTGGTGATTTTGGCACAAATACAAGCTTTAATCTGACCATTGCTGCTAGTGATGGTAGCGCGACAGGAACAGGTAATGCAGTTATTAACTTAAATAGTCCGCCTACTGTTAATAACGCCACCTTCTCTATTGTTAACAACAGTGCGGTGGGTGCAACTGTTGGTACTGTCACCGCCAGCGACCCGGAAAACAATCCCTTGACATTTAGCATTACTAATGGTAATACGGACACAGATAATGACGGAACTCGTCCTTTTGCCATCAACAACTCAGGGGTAATTACCGTTACCGACCCCGGTGATTTTGGGACAAATAACAGCTTTAATTTAACCGTCACCGCGAATGATGGTAACGCCACAGGAAACGGTGCAATTGTTGTTAACCTAACCAGTCCTGTCAACCGTCCCCCAGTGGTTAATGATGCTGTGTTTAGCATTTCTAAAACCAGTCCTAACGGTACAGTCGTCGGCACAATTAACGCCACTGACCCCGACAATAACCCCTTAACCTACAGTATCACCGCCGGAAATCCCGATACTGATGGGGACACTATCAAAGCCTTTGCTATTAGTAACACTGGGGTAATTACCGTTACCGATACTAATGATGTCAGCGCACAAACTAACCCCTTTAACCTGACAATTCAAGCCAGTGACGGCGCTTTAACCGATACGGGTATCGCTACCGTTAACCTAAATAATGTCAATCCTCTCAGCTTCCAACTGAAACTATATGAGGATAATAACGGGACAGTTGGCAGTGAAATTACTGGGAACAATCCCATTCTCGGTAATAGCTTCTTTGCGGAAATCCTCGTCGGTGATATTCGTACCAATGCAGCCGGTTTAATCATTAATTCCCTTGATTTTGGCTTCGCCGCTGATGTTGCTCAAAATATCAATAACTTCGCCGATATTGGCAATGTCAACAGTCCCCTAGTTACTTCTAGTTTCCCCCTATTCCGAGGCGGGACTTTAGATAATACTAACGGACTAATTGATAACTTAAGTGGCGGTTCCGTCCCTCAAGCAAGTCAAGGTTCAGCGATTGGGGTCAATCAATTAAATCGCTTTAGTCTGCTACGATTTAATGTAGTCGGGACACGGGACAACTCCAACTTAAACCTCACCTTTGATCCTTCCCAAATTGGTTTTGCTGATGGCACATTTGCTGATCCTAATGGTACTTTAAGCTTAACCCGTAATATCATTATCAATGATGCTCCCATCGTCGGTAGCATTAACAACGTCAACCTCGCCGAAAGAAACGCAGCAGGTACAGTAGTAGTAGCCGGTAACTTAGTCGAAGCAACCGATGATAATTACGGACAAACTCCCACCTTTAGCCTCAGTACCTCTCCTAAAGATGGCTCAGGAAATGACCTTTTTGCTATCAATGCAACCACTGGAGAAATTACCCTCACTCAAGCAGGTTCTAATACCATTGACTATGAAAGTGGAGTAATATCCTATCAATTGGGAGTCAAAGCAACCGATGGTTATAAACTCTCTACGGAAAAGACATTTAACGTTAATATTACTAACGTTAATGAAGGGACAATCGTAGTAGATAAAAACGCCATCACCTTCGGCACAAAACTCTCCCAATACCGCCAAGGTGCAACCGATAGCCTCTTTGTCCGTCCCAATTTTGCTGACCGAACCCAATACATTGATATTACTAATACCGCAGTGGGAACTAACGATGTACTCGCCATTGCTGGTATTACTGTCAACGCACAAAATGTCACCACAGATGCCAATTTTGCCAATGGAGACATACTGCTAAACCCCGGACAAACTCGACGTATTGCTTTAGCATATACACCCAAAGCAGCGCGAGAAAACTTTAATTTGGCTAACGGTTTAGTCATCAACAGTAATGCTCAAAACAATTCCGCTTTGAACATTCAACTAACAGGGAAATCAACCTTTAACAGTGATATTTCCTACGATGGACGGGTGAATTTAACCGACTTAAACACCTTACAACGTCCGGGGTTATTCGGTAGTAGCAGTGGACAAACTAACTATGACCCTACTGCTGATATTACTGGAGATGGAAGAATTAATCTGTCCGAATTGGTTCCCTTAAATTCTGAATTTGGGTTAGTTATTTAGATTAACTCTGTAGGTTGGGTTGACCCAAGGAAACCCAAGAATTCAGATTAATTATGATGGCTTTTGATTAGGTTTGATGGGTTAGCGCACTTCCTAAACCATCCTACAAAATAAAGGTTCAGGTAAGGGTTCATTATCTGCTTGATAAGCAATCATTAGGGATTCTATAGCTTCTTTTCCATTAGCGACAGCTTCCTCATAAGTATCTCCATGAGTACGCCAATATTGCCCTGGAAAATCAGGCAATGCAACCAAAAAACAATTATCTTCATCAGACCATTGAATCACCATGCGATATTTAATTTGTGCCATTTTATTGATTCCTCTTAACTTCTTTTTCTTGATACAGTTTGGCATCGGTACTGTCTTTTCCAGAAACAGTAACTTTACCAGAGTACAAATGATGTACCCAGTTAGTGTGACTTCCCTTGCCGGGTTGTAGCATTTGTTTTAACTCACTAACTTTTTTAACTCAGGAGAACTACATTATGTCTAGTCTGACTACTCAATTCAACCTCAAAACTGATAATAGTGGCCTAGTGGGAACTATTATTAATAGTCCTCTCCGTGTAGGCGATAGATTTTTTGTAGAAATTTTAATGGAAAATAGTGATATTAATCCAGTCGGTATCACTAGCAGTGCCATTAATTTATCCTTCGATCCTCGCTCAATTCAAAACATCGATAATCCTTTCACTCCCTCAGATATCAATAGTCCTCTTGTTACCTCTAGGTTCCCCTTTGGACGGACGGGAATCTTAGACAATACCAATGGTTCAATTACTAACTTAGGCGGCGGTGCTTTCCCCTTAGCAGGCATTGGTTCACCTCTGGGAATTAATCAATTGGATACTTTTAGTTTATTGCACTTCCAAGTAATCGGCAATGGTAATTCTAGTCTGGTACTTAATATTGATTTATCTCAAACTGGTTTTAGCGATGGCAGTGTTGCCAGTTATTCTGGCAATCAAAGTCAGTTTATAAAAATAGTTCAAGTGGGTTCATCGACAGCTATTCCCGAACCTTCTACAATTTTGGCAATAGTAATATTAGGGTTAGGTGTATTGCTGTCTAAAAAGCGCAATCAAGACAATAGTAATGATGGTTAATTGATGTTTTTCGGGGACGTAAGCGATCGAGTTTACATCCCCGTGTGTAGTTTAGTCAACTTGGTTCATTATGCAAATCGATGTTACACTTAGCTGGAAACCCTATCCGGCAAGGGATTAATTCAATTTAGAGCGGGAAAAAAACACGAAAGACTTATCTGGAAGGTGTTTCAATCCCTTAGGCTCCTGATAAACCGCCGAGAAGCATACCAAACTCAGAAGAGCCATTTTCAGTAACAACCTTATCTGTAAGAAAGCCGCCATGAAAAAGGACACAAGGTAACTTGTGTCCTTGTCGAAGCTAGGAACTTAATTTTTATTTAGCGTCGGAGAATTCGGCATCGATGACATCATCGCCGCCACCAGCACCACCAGAGGGGCCATTGTCATCATTGCCACCGGGGGGATTGCTAGGGGACCCTTGCTGATACATACTGCTGCCGATCGCGTAGAGGACTTGTTGTAATTCCGGTAGGATGGTTTTGATCTTACCATCATCGTCTTGAGCGATCGCTTCTTCCAGGTCTTTAATCAACCCTTGGGCTTTATTTTTCTCGGATGGGGGAACCTTATCGCCTAACTCTTCCAACTGCTTCTCAGCTTGATAAACCAGGGAATCAGCTTGATTTTTGCGTTCAATGCGTTCGCGACGTTCCTTATCGACCGAGGCGTTCGATTCTGCCTCATTAACCATGCGTTCCACTTCATTTTGGGGCAGGGTAGAAGCGCCGGTGATGCTGATCGATTGTTCTTTTCCTGTACCTTTATCCTTAGCGGTGACATTTAAAATACCGTTAGCATCGATGTCAAAAACCACTTCGATTTGAGGCACACCACGAGGCGCGGGAGGGATGCCATCGAGTCGGAAAGTTCCCAAACTCTTGTTATCTTTGGCCATTTCCCGTTCCCCTTGCAGGACGTGGATTTCTACGTTAGTTTGTCCATCTACTGCCGTGGAGAAAACTTCCGATTTTTTGGTGGGGATAGTGGTGTTGCGGGTAATAATCCGCGTCATCACACCGCCGAGGGTTTCCACACCCAAAGACAGGGGCGAAACATCAAGCAGAAGAATATCTTTGACTTCACCGGCGAGAACACCACCTTGAATGGCAGCACCGACGGCTACCACTTCATCGGGGTTAACGCTTTGGTTAGGATCTTTGCCGAGAACTTTTTTAACTAATTCTTGAACGGCGGGAATCCGGGTTGAACCACCGACGAGAACCACTTCATCGAGGGCAGATTTATTGATTTTGGCATCACGGATGGCATTTTCGACGGGAATCCGACAGCGATCAATTAAATCGGCGCAAATTTCCTCAAATTTAGCTCTGGTTAAAGTGGTATCTAGGTGTTTTGGTCCTTCGGCGGTAGCGGTGATGAAGGGCAGGTTAATTTCCGCTTGGGTAACGCTAGAAAGTTCAATTTTGGCTTTTTCTGCCGCTTCTGTGAGACGTTGCAGGGCCTGTTTATCTTGACGGAGATCTATTCCTTCAACTTTTTTGAATTCTCCGGCTAGATAATCGACGATTTTTTTATCGAAGTCATCACCACCGAGATGAGTATCTCCAGAGGTAGCAAGAACTTCAAAGACACCATCACCCACTTCTAGAACCGATACGTCAAAGGTTCCCCCACCCAAGTCAAAAACGAGAATGGTTTCGTTAGCTTTTTTGTCTAATCCGTAGGCAAGAGAGGCGGCGGTGGGTTCGTTGATAATGCGGAGAACTTCAACCCCAGCAATTCTCCCGGCATCTTTGGTGGCTTGACGTTGGGAGTCATTAAAATAAGCGGGTACGGTGATGACTGCTTGGGTAACGGTTTCGCCGAGGTATTTACTGGCATCTTCCACCAGTTTCCGCAGTACCTGGGCGGAAATTTCTTCGGGGGCGAATTGTTTGCCCTGGGCGGGACAGTCTAATTTAACGTTGCCGTTGCCGTCTTGGAGAGTTTTGTAGGATACTTCTGTGGCTTCGTTGGTAACTTCGTTGAATTTCCGGCCGATGAAGCGTTTGACGGAATAAAAGGTATTTTGCGGGTTCATTACCGCTTGACGTTTGGCGATTTGTCCTACTAGGCGGTCGCCATTTTTGGCGTAGGCGACGACTGAGGGCGTGGTTCTAAATCCTTCGGCGTTGGCGATAACGGTGGGTTTACCCCCTTCCATAACCGCGACGCAGGAGTTAGTCGTCCCTAAGTCAATTCCAACTACTTTTCCCATAATCTTTGTGCTGCTCCGATACAACTATAGTGACTTCTAGAATCGGAACTGTACTCGGTTTTTAGGCGATACCCACCCTTATCAGTTCCTTCGTTATCTCTATAGTGCAAAATAACCCCGCTTTCTCGATAGTGTAGGTATCCGAACCTTTTTGGTAGTATTGCAGTAGTCGGTAAACCTCTGGTAAAAGTTAACAATTGTCGTGGGGGCAGTCTGAACGAGTAATTTAGATAGGGGCTGCTGAAAAAGTTTTTCGTGGGGGCAGGGTGTGGGGTGTGGGGTGTAGGGTTTTACCGATTTTGAGGTAGTCAGTTACCTAATTTTCAGGGAAAAAGTCCAGGAATTTTACCCCCGATCCTCCAATGGTCGGCACTTTTTGAGGTAAAAAAAGTCTAAAAGCCTTATCCAACAAGGTTTTTAGATTTTTTCAGCAAGCCCTAGATAGTCAATAGCTTATCCTCTGCGCTAAAATTACGATCGCCGATAACAATTTATCTAAATTCATCGCAGAATCTCCATTGCCTTATTGTCTTGGTTGCATCGGCTTTTGACCTGATTATTTCATAAAAAATATGACTTACGAAACTCTGGAACTTTCCACACCGACACCGATTTTATCTTGGGCGGGCCATGAATTGGGACCCCAAGAAACCCAAATGGTCAAAAATGTCGCTTCCCTCCCCTTTGTTTATAAACACATTTCTTTAATGCCCGATGTTCACTTGGGTAAAGGTGCTTTAGTCGGTTCGGTGATTGCCACCAAAGATGCCGTAATTCCTGCCGCCGTTGGAGTCGATATCGGTTGCGGCATGGCTGCCCTAAAAATGCCTTTTACTGGTGAACAATTGCAGGGAAAACTTAAAAAAATTCGCCTCGATGTGGAGGCGAATATTCCCGTCGGTTTTGCGGAAAATAAAGAAGTGGATCGGGAAGTAACTAAATGGCCAAAATGGGCGGAATTTAAACAGATTCATCGAGGCGTACAAAACCTAGAGAAAAAAGCCCTTAAACAAATGGGTTCCCTGGGAGGTGGCAATCACTTTATCGAAATTTGTTTAGATACAGATAATCAAGTTTGGTTAATGCTCCATTCCGGTTCTAGAGGTATTGGTAATCAACTGGCCCAATGTCATATTGATACGGCCAAAGAGTTAGCAAAACTAGCAGAATGTAAATTACCCGACCTCGATTTGGCCTACTTTGTCGCTGGTACAGAAGAATTTGCCGCCTACTGGCATGACCTACAATGGGCCCAGGAATATGCCCGTTATAATCGGGAAATTATGATGGCTAGATTTAAACGGATTGTTGAAAAACATCTAGCGGGAGGCAAACCAACTAAACCCCTCTTAGTAGTTAATTGTCATCACAATTATGCCGAAAAAGAAATTCATTTTGGGGAGGAAGTTTATGTCACCCGAAAAGGAGCCGTCCGCGCCAGAGAAACCGATTATGGTATTATCCCCGGTTCCATGGGAGCGCAATCTTATATTGTTAAAGGTAAAGGAGAACATAATAGCTTCTGTTCCTGTTCCCACGGGGCCGGGCGCTTGATGTCGAGAAATCTGGCTAAAAAAACCTTTACTCTTGATGATTTAATCGCCCAAACCCAAGGGGTTGAATGCCGCAAAGATGAGGGCGTTATTGATGAGATTCCGGGGGCCTATAAACCGATCCAACAGGTGATGAATCAACAGGCTGATCTAGTGGAAATTGTCGCCACTCTCAAGCAGGTGATGTGTGTCAAAGGTTAAAAATCATGGCCAGAGCGATCGATTTTTACGGAACCCGAATTTTTACGCGATTTTGGGGACAGATTATTTCTTGATTGGGCCCAGAATCAGTGAGCAGTCTAGGAATTTAGGGTCACAGATCCAGTAACATCAACTCCTCGACTAAATCAAAATTAGCCGTTACCGATTGCACATCATCGAGAGATTCTAGGGTGTCGATTAACTTCAATAAAAAACGGGCCTGGTCTCGATCGCTCACTTCTAGGGTATTAGTGGGAATCCAGCGTAATTCTGCTTCTTTGACCTTAAATCCCGCTGCTTGCAGAACCTTATTCAATCTCTCCAGGTTAGACACCTCAGTAAACACTTCTGCTCCTTGACCTTCCTCCGCACTGTCAAAAAACTCGTAGGATTGGGCCTGGCCCTCTAGGGAAGCTTCTAAAAGCTGATCCTCATCAATAGTTCCCTCAAGACGAATTACCCCCTTATGGTCAAACATCCAGCCTACACAGCCCGTTTCACCTAAATTACCGCCATTTTTGCTAAAAGCCACCCGCAGATCCGCAGCCGTGCGATTGCGATTATCGGTCAGTGCTTCGATCAGGATCGCCACACCCCCGGGACCATAACCCTCGTAGCGAATTTCCTCAAAAGCTGAGTCATTTTCCCAAGTTCCCGCCCCTTTAGCGATCGCTCTTTCGATATTGTCATTAGGAATACCGGCCGCCTTGGCTTTTTCGATCGCCGTGCGTAGCTGAAAATTGCCCGCCGGATCGGGAACACCGTTACGCGTAGCCACGATAATGGCCCGGGATAACTGGGTGAAAGTTTTACCTTTTTTGGCATCAACCCGGGCTTTTTGTCGTTTAATATTTGCCCATTTACTATGACCAGCCATATCTATCTAAGATATCCAACATCAAAAATCTAGCAGATCGATCACTCTTGGTAAATCCGGGGATAATTGTCAACGAGTGCCGGGTAATGATCATAAATCCTGTTTAGAAACTATAGGGGAGCGGGTAGTGCGAGCATTTGTCCTAAAATTCCCGATAGGCGGTTTAAATCCAGTACAGCTTATTATAGAAAAGGTTGATTGATCAGGTGGCAATATGGCGCAATTTTCTCGCAAAACTCTACTAACCTTGTTTGCTAGTATATTAGTATTATTATTCTCCTTGGCTCCAGCCCAAGCGCTAAGTTATAATAACCGCAATTTGACCGATAATGACTTTGCGGGGCAGGATTTGCGCGATTCCACCTTCGATCACTCTAATCTGCGCGGTAGTAACTTCAGTCATGCCAATCTAGAAGGAGTGCGCTTTTTTTCTGCCAACTTGGAGGGGGCTGACTTTAGCGATGCCAATATGAGAAATGTGGATTTAGAATCGGCCCGTTTAACCAAAGCCAACTTTACCAATGCCGTTCTCGAAGGAGCTTTTGCCACTAACATTTTAATCAAAGGTGCAATTATCGACGGGGCCGATTTTACCGATACAATTATTCGCTCCGATGTGGAAAAATATCTTTGTGAGATAGCCACAGGAACTAACCCCATAACTGGCAGAAATACCCGCGATACCCTATTTTGTCCCTAATCGCGCTGTCATGACCGATCGAATTAGAGCCAGATCGGCCATAATTGCTGTAAGCTAGTATTCGATTTTTTAACAAAACCTTTAGAATAGACTTTCAAGTAAGTCAGTTCGATCGATCAGTCCCCTCTTGGAAAAAGGAAATTGTAACCATCGTGTCCACCAGTACCCTCGGCAATCAAGACAAAGAGCAGAAACCTAGTAGTGACTCGGATAGCTTTTTCCAAGGAGTCTCTAGAGTCGCAGGGGGAACTGTTCTCGGCCTGTTGATGGTATCCACGGCCGTGGTGACGGGGGCTGTGGTAGGATTAGCGATTAGTTACCGCAATCTACCCGATGTGAGGATTTTACGCGGTTACGTCCCCACGGAAACCAGTTATATCTACGATGTTAAAGGCAGACCCCTGACCAGCTTACACGGGGAAGCGCATCGGGAAGTGGTGGAACTCGATCAAATTTCTCCCAATCTAAAACGGGCCGTGATGGCGATCGAAGATAGCCATTTTTATCACCATCGTGGTATTAATCCTAATAGTATCGGTCGGGCAGTAGTGGCTAACTGGAAAAGTGGCGGTGTGGTAGAAGGTGCATCTACCCTCACCATGCAGTTAGTCAAAAATATCTTTCTTTCCCATCAGCGTACCGTTAGCCGTAAATTAGCCGAGGCGGTCCTGGCAGTACGAGTGGAACAGGTTTTTAGCAAAAATGACATTCTGGAAATGTACCTCAATAATATCTATTGGGGTCATAATAATTACGGAGTGCAAACCGCCGCTAAAAGTTATTTTAATAAACCCGCCTCCGAGTTAAATGTAGCAGAATCGGCGATGATGGCGGGAATAATCCAAGCGCCGGAAGTTTATAGTCCTTTTAATAATTATAAAACCGCCAAGGAAAGACAGGCACTGGTTCTCAGTCGGATGCGTGCCTTAGGTTGGATTACCCCCGCACAGGAAGAGGCCGCTTTAAAGGAACCACTGAAACTGGGTAAACCCACCGCTTGGCAAGAAAGTAAATTACCCTACGTTACCGATGCAGTGGTGGCAGAATTGCGGCAAAAATTTGGCAAAGAAACCCTAACTAAAGGGGGAATGCGGATTCAAACCACGATCGATCTCGACTTTCAAAACATGGCCGAGTCTACCATCCAAAGGGCCTATAATAGCTTGCGTCGTCGCGGTATTCGTACCAAAGACCTACAAATTTCTCTAGTCGCAGTGGATCCCCGCACCCATTTTGTTAAGGCGCTCGTCGGTGGCGTTGATTACAATAAAAGTCAATTAAACCGGGCCATCCAATCCCGTCGTCAACCGGGGTCAGCTTTTAAACCTTTTGTCTATTATACTGCCTTCGCTAGTGGTCGTTTTACCCCCGAAACGGTGGTTAATGATGCTCCCATTCGTTTTCGCGAGGCTGGCGGCTTCTATAGCCCAAAAAACTACGGTGGCGGCTTTTCTGGTCCGGTTTCCCTGCGTAGCGCTCTGGTGCAGTCTCTGAATATTCCCGCAGTTGTTCTCGGTCGTCGCGTCGGGATAAATAAAGTCATTGAAGTCTGTCGTCTGCTGGGTTTCGAGAGTCCTTTAATTGCCGTCACTTCTTTACCTTTGGGTTCCGTGGATGTGACTCCTCTGGAAATGGCGGGAGCCTACGCTACTTTTGCCAGTAATGGCTGGCATTCCGAGCCTACCTTTATCATGCGTGTTACTGATAGTCGGGGTAACGTCATGCTCGATAATACACCCAAACCGAAGCTAGTTTTAGACCCCTGGGCCACCGCTTCCCTCAATTCTGTCCTACAGGGAGTTATTCGAGGGGGAACAGCAACCTCGGCCCAAATCGGTCGTCCGGCAGCGGGAAAAACCGGTACTACCGATAACGAGAAAAATGTCTGGTTTGTTGGTTATGTTCCCCAATTAGCCACGGCAGTGTGGATTGGAGATGACCAAAACCGCACTTTAGGTAAAGGTATCACCGGTGGCGGTTTTGCCGCTCCCATTTGGCGTGATTTCATGGCACAAGCACTTAAAAATGAACGGGTAGAATATTTTCCTTCTCCTTCCAAATTCCGCAAACCAACAGTTAAGTAGATGGTTAATCTAATTGGTTTGATCGTAATTTATTGATCGAGTAAAGGTGGCTATGTTAAAAATGAAACCCACGCTTTGAGCCTTCAGGTTTCCTACGATTAATAGGTAAGTTACCATGAGTACCATCCAAGTTCAAATTCCCGACTCATTACAGAAAAGTTTAGATGATCTAGCGGCTCGTGATGGAATTTCGATCGATCAATTTATCTTTACTGCGATCGCTGAGAAACTTTCAGCGTTGATGACAGAAAATTACCTAATAGAAAAGTCCAAAAAGGGAAGTCGAGAAAAGTATCAGGCAATCTTAACAAAAGTTCCCGATGTTGAGCCAGAAGCCTATGACCAGTCAAATATGCCTGAATCGTCGGTAAGCAACCCAGATAAAGTTCATTTATAATAAAGTCACAAAAAAAACCTTTGCTTGAACCGATGACGACTTCCTTGACTGAGAGTCTCACCCTTGAAGATTTCCTCAAATTGCCATATTTGGAGGATTCTCCAGCATGGGAATACTTGCATGGAGTCGCAATTCAGAAACCCATGCCTAAGACTCGACACTCTATCCTGCAAAAACGTCTTTTAGCTGCGGTTGACAGCCACACTGTTGATTATACAGCCTTACCTGAGTTGCGATGTACCTTCGGCGGGCGTTCGATCGTTCCTGATGTGGCGGTAATTGCATGGAATCGAATTAACCTAAATGAAGCAGGTGAACCGGAGGACGACTTTAGGGAAGCACCTGATTGGACTATCGAAATTCTTTCACCGGATCAAAAGGTAAACCGTGTAATTGACAACATTTTACATTAGACCTCTCCATAATTTAATTAAATCACAATATATAGGATATAATAAAACAAATAGTAACTCAAAAAAGCCATGAAAAACTACACTTGGGAATACATTCAAAAATATCCGAAACAAACTAAAAGACTATTAGGAATTGACTACCAACAACTAGAACAACTGATGGCACTTGGAAAACTTATACATCGGAAAAACCAATCAGAAATCGAAAAAACCAAAATTAGGATTAATCAACCAGGAAGCGGAACACCTCCTAAATTATCAGAAGAGGAACAAATTGTTCTAATGTTGGTTTATTTAAGACATCATCTAAGCTTTCAAATCTTAGGACTAATATTTCAAGTGAGTGAATCAACGGCTCATAATATCTTTACCTATTGGCAAAAACTTTTTGAAGGAGAGTTACCGCCAAGTTTGTTAGAACAAATAAAGAAGTGCCAAGAAGAGGAAATAATAATTGAACAATTAAGGGATTATGAGTTGATTGTCGATAGCGCAGAACAGCCCGTGGAGAGGCCGACCGATTATCAAGAACAAAAAATATATTATTCGGGAAAGCAAAAAAGACATACTTTAAAAAGTCAATTTATTGTCTTGCCAAAAGCTGAAGATATTGTTGATGTAGTTATTGGTCAACCTGGTCCGACGAGCGACATAAAAATCTGTCGGCAAACTTTAAGCAAATTCGATTCTCAACAAACTTTTATTGGAGATAAAGCTTACCTAGGAGAAAATCAAATCAGAACTCCTGATAAAAAACCTAAGAATGGAGAATTAACCGAGAATCAAATTAAAGAAAATAAAGTTTTATCATCTCGGCGAATTTTTGTTGAGCATTTAATTCGAGTTGTCAAAGTATTTAAAGTAGTTCAAGAAAGATTTAGATTAAATAAAAGTCGATATAAATCGGTTTTACTGACCGTTTGTGGCTTAGTAAGGTTGAGAATTAGTGCGCTAATTTTAGAAGTAATAGAAGGGGAGCAATCAGGGGAAGTAATTGACGTTATAATTAGCCATAGTTTTCCGTCAAAATTGGATTTTGTCTCTTCAAACCCTGATTAATCGGTTTTGAGAGCTAATTTTGACTCTTGGTCTAATCTGCCTCTCTTCCTTGCTGTGACTGACTTATAAATTTTTGGAGAGGTCTATTGTTTAAAACATGGCAGTAAATTAGGATGGATGCTTGATCCAGATGATTATTCTGTTTTAATGTTTACTCCCCAACAAGAGCCGGAAGTTTGCAGAGGGGATGACCAACTTAAGGTAATTGCAGGGGTTCAGTTGACACTGACTCCACAACAAATCTTTGCATGGCTAAAAGTTGGTCAAGCTAGACAAAGTAAGTAGAAGTCTGGGGAGAAGCACAAGGACTAACTTGGTCGTTAGACGAAATTCAATAATAAACGGATTTAGTATAAAATGTCAAAAATTAAAAGTCCTCTGCGCTATCCGGGGGGGAAATCCCGGGCAATTAAGCAAATTTTGCCGCAAATTCCTGTCAATATTGGGGAATATCGAGAACCTTTTTTTGGTGGTGGTTCTGTATTTTTTGCTGTTAAGCAACTCTTTGGACAACAAATAAAAACCTATTGGATTAATGACTTAAATTATGATTTATATTGTTTCTGGCAATGCGCTCAAGAAAATATTGAGCTTTTGGTAGCAAAGATAACAGAAATTAAACAGAAATATGATAGCGGACGAGAATTATTTCAAGATTTGACAAGGGAAGATTTAAAGTTAACCGATTTTGAAAAAGCGGTGCGTTTTTTTATCTTAAATCGGATTACTTTTTCGGGAACAGTGGATTCGGGGGGTTATTCCCAAGCGGCTTTTACCAGTAGATTTACTGATTCATCAATTGCCAGATTAACTCAAATTGCGCCGTTATTATCATCGGTAAAAATTACTAACCAAGACTACGAAGAATTATTATTTGCTGAGGGAAAAGAAGTTTTTATCTTCCTTGATCCCCCCTACTATAGTGCCACAAAATCCCGTTTATACGGTGTAAGAGGTAATTTACATACTAGCTTCGATCATCAACGTTTTGCCGATAATATGCGTCAATGTCAGGCTAAATGGTTAATTACCTACGATGATTGTCCAGAGATACGAAAACTCTTTGATTTTGCCCATATTATCGAGTGGAATCTTCAGTATGGCATGAATAATTATAAACAAGGAGCGGCGGCATCCGGTAGGGAATTAATGATCAAAAATTATTAGTGCGATGCCGATATATTCTATGCTATTAATCACAGCAAAAAAGCTGAATACTGACCACTGCCTGCAGCGGCAAAACTAAGGGGTTCAATCTAGACGCAGTTTACTGATAATTCTTTGACAATAGAGTTGAATTCCTTCTAACTTAGCTAGGGAAAATTTGGGTTTAATGGGAAGGATCAGTAAAGACATAAAACTCATCCGCAGCAAGCGATAAACAAGGATAGTTAAAGTCGTATGTTTTTCGAGACTGAGAAGATAACTATAGATATTATGAGTTAGTCTTAGATAACCATAGCGACGGGTGATAGAAGATGGTTCATGAATAATTTTAATCTGATTGGTAACAACGACTAAATAGCCTTGATTTGCGTATCTTCGGGAAAAATCAAAGTCTTCGTAGTAGAGAAAGTAATCGGGATCGAAATGGGGACAAGTGGAAAAATTAGAGAAATTAATTAATAAACTGCATCCCGTCACCCAGTCGGGAACAAGATAGGGTTTATCTCGATAGTCTAAGGATTCCTCCACCACGTTAATTGTGCCGATTTTGGCATTAAATTTTCCCCAACCAAACCAGATTTTACCATCTGGTTCGTAAATTTCTGTACCGGCGATGGCAACTTCCGGATATTGCTGAAAAAATTTGCTTGCTTTCTCCAGAGAGTCCGGTAATAAGTAAGCGTCAGGATTAACTAACCAAACGATAGCTTTTCTGTCTTGTTGATAAATCCAATCAAGTCCTAGATTACATCCTTTCCCAAATCCTAAATTTTCCCCCGCTTCAATAATCTTGACTCTTTGCGCTGCTAGAGATTGGATATTTTTATCTTCAGTAGAATTGTTAACAATGATGAGAGTAGCAGATAAGTCATCGTTGAGGGAAGCGATTAAACGCTTAATTAATTCCGCGCAATTGTAGTTAACCGTCAATAGATAAATCATTACAGATAAAAGTTAGGAGTCACTGGCAATTAACAATGGTTAGAGAATGGCTTTTCCGTGCTAATTACTTTTTTTGGAGACGACAGAGATTAAAATTTTCAATTTTACTAGGAAAGGGTTGACAATTTTGGAAATCAATAACGAGATTTTCTTTAGCCAAATCTTCCACTATATCAGGGGATTTTTTATTAAAGTCCGTCTGGAGAATGTAGAGAGATTCTGGGGGAGTATTAGCAATAAATGTCTCGGCATTTTTTCGCATTAAAGTTCCCTCACTGACTCCCATATTCCCTCGCAATCGCACAAAACGAGTCGAAGCGGGAAAATGGGGAACTAGATAACCCGTTCCTTCATCTCCCCAGATAACAATCGTGGAATTTTCGTAGGGTTTTAATGCTTGACTATCGATACCAAAATAATTATCTGACCATCCCATTCTCCACCAGTCTAAGGGTTTGACTGTAGCGGCAATTAAGGCAAAAATAGCGATAGATATTATAAAAACTGTCCTTTTATGAGGATAAAAATAGGCAATAATCAGGATAATTAAAACCGGTGTGATTAACTCTAGAACCATCAGATAACGATAAATAGAAAACCCCTTTAACCAGATCAGATAGGCACTACAATAAAAAGGTAGTAAAAATCCGAGAATGGGTAAATGGACTAAATTATTTTTTTGCTCTAGAGAACGGCGAGAGGTGTAGCGATAAATAATTACTCCCAGAAGAATAACAATTAAAAGATAGGCAATAGCAAAACGAGTCTCTTTAAATTTTACCTCAGCCACTAGGGTTTGTTCCTGCACAAAATAAAAGGGATAAAATAAAAATTGCCAAACATCTTTCGGTAAAAAGCGTACATCTTGCAGGTTAAAATCTGTTTCGATGTAGGGAGATTGAAAAATTTTGTTGAAGAAGGGAAAAAGGGGATTAGCAAAATTAGTCCACATCAGGATTATCCAATAACCCATCGTCAGGGAAAATCCCACAGCCATAGAGAGAATTAAGGACAGAAGATTACGCAGCTTTTCCCTGATGGTATTGGTTAAAAAACTAATCGCCACGATTAAACTGATACTATACAGTGCCGTGGTCAATTTTAGTCCTGTTGCTAGTCCTAAAAGCAATCCTGCGAAAATTATAGTTTTAACCTTAACCGGTTGATTACGACCAAGACAAGCGATAATTAAAAATAATCCTGCCAAAACAAAAACACTGCTGGTACTATCACCAATACTGGTTCCCAACTCTGATAGAAAAGCTGCCCCAAAAATACTGGTAATTGCTGCCGCTATGCTTAAAGTTATCTTGTATCTTTCGGAAACTTTATCGAAGGAGTGATAAGTGATTAAATGAACCAACCACTGATTTAATCCATGAAAACCTCCCAAGAAAAACCCGACCACCACAGGAGGTAGTTTTAAGTAATGGATAGCAACGAAAAAAGGAACATCCATCAGAGGATTAAAGAAAGTTTGTATCTGCGCGGGTAGGACATCATACTTAAATCTTCCTGTCAATAACATATAGGGATTATAAAAATGATAATTGCGTAAATCCCAGCTAACATCTTGACCTAAGATAACTGATAAAATCCCTAGTCCGATAAAATAAACTACTGCCCAGAAGAGGGGATGAGTCAGGGTGAACCGTTTTAATAATGCCATAATTTAATCAATAATTTTGGTGAATTCGACGAGAAAACTAAACCCAATAGGACTGTTTACTTTCAGCAAAAGCCAATCAGTTATTAGTTTTTATTGTGCCATTAAACCAATGACTAGCTCTGGGATGAGTCGGCCTTTTAGCTGATAGCTTTTTACTTGATATACCATGTTTGGCTAACAAATACAAACGGAAACTTTTGACTCCAAAAAACGTCTTTGGGCAAGTTGACCAAATTTTGATATACTAAGGTGATAAAATTGCCCACCATACTGACTCGATCGCCAATGAAGTCTAGAAAAGGGTTAATCTCGGTCAAGCAAGCTTATCTAAAAATTCTATCGGTGATCCTAGTTCTGGCGATAATTGGTTTATCGGTAGTAGGAAACTATGGTATCACTTGGGACGAACCGATCGAAGTGGATATGGTCAATCATAATCTCGAATATATCCGAGAAAACAAGCCCATATCAGAAATGTCGCGTCATTACGGCTTTTATTTTAACTACATATCCCAACTTATCTATGAAACCAAAGAAAATTTTTTCCCTGCTACCCCCAATCTTCCCCCCAATCCCACCGATAAGGAGGAATGGCTATCGAGGATCTGGCAAATAACCCGGGTTAAGCACGTTGTCACCTTTCTTTTTTCCCTGATTACCTATCTATCGGTGGTGGGAATCGTCGCTATCCTAGCAGGAATCGAATCTGCTTGGTTAGGTGCGCTAATTTTAGCCCTATTTCCCGCTTTTTGGGGTCATAGCTTCTTTAATCCCAAAGATATTCCCTTTGCAGCCATGTTCACCCTCGGAACCTTCGCCGGTTCCCTATTGCTAGATAAATATTTTCGATCCGAAAATCAGGCTATTAAACTAGGATTTAACCGTTTAACCGTTTATTCTTGTCTCTACGGGGTTCTCGCTGGTTTAATCACCGGAATTCGCATCGGTGGCTTTTTTATCCTCTTTTATCTCATCTTCGCCCATCTGGTGGCCCGATGGGATCTCAAAACCCTCCCCAAAACTCTCTGGCGTTTTCTGCCCCTATACGCAGTTATTATAATTTTTTGGGCAATAACAACCTATATAGTCCATCCTGCCGCTTGGAGAGACCCGATTACTTGGTTTATCGAAGCGATAACCCTCATGTCAAAGTATAACATCTGGGATAATACGGTTCTCTTTGACGGTCAAAATATCCCCGGTCGTTCCCTACCGTGGTACTATCTACCCCGGCTATTTTCCCTCACCACCCCCGTCCTCCTGCAAATCGCCGCCCTGGTCGGTGTAATTGGGATTTTGACAAAAATGACCAAATTAACGCCAACCCAGCGTGCTTGCGCCCTAATCACCGTACTCCAAGCGTTTTTACTGCCTACCGTTGCTATCCTGCGTCAATCTACTCTCTACGACGGCATCCGTCACTTTTTATTTGTCATTCCCGCCCTAGCAGCGATCGCAACTACGGTCATTATTTGGACATACCATAAACTCAAACAAAAGTCAATAAAAATCTTTCTCACTACCCTGCTAATCCTCAACTTTAGCCTCATTGTCCACGACATGATTAGCCTACATCCCTACGAATACACCTACTATAATCGCGCCTACGGAGGCTTAAAAGCTGCCCACGGTCAACAGGAAACCGATTACTGGGGATTAAGTCTCAAAGAGGGGATGGAATGGCTTAATCAAAATGCCGCCGCTAACTCTACCATTGTCGTTGCCGGTCCGATGTTTGCGGCAGAAATGGTAGAGAATCACCAACGAAACTTTACGATGATCTATCGAGATGACTTTGCTTGGGGAAAAGCTCCCGACCCCGATTATTACATGGGTTTATCCCGATACGATTATTTCCAAGCTTTCCCCCATTGTCCCACTGTTCACGCCGTCCAACGCCAAGAAACCCCCCTAACTATCATTAAACATTGTCGTCAGCCATGATCGAAATGACCTCTATTCCGCCGATTTCCCTGCAAAACTACCGTATCGCCGCGATTATTCCCTGTCACAACGAAGAACTAACAATCGCTAAAGTTGTCTCCCAATTCCAAACTTTTTTGCCAGAAGCGGCAATTTATGTTTATAACAACCGCTCTAGCGATGATACCGTGACCGAAGCACTGAAAGCGGGGGCGATCGTTCGTCAGGAAATCCAGCCGGGGAAAGGCAATGTTGTCCGGCGGATGTTTGCCGATATCGAGGCCGATATCTATATTCTTATTGATGGCGATGATACCTACGAAATTGCGGCAGTACGTCGCTTAATTGAACGAATGCTGGGGGAACAATTGGATATGGTCGTCGGTGCGCGTCGGGAAGCGGTAAAATCCTCCCAGGCTTATCGTCCGGGTCATCGCGCTGGTAATCTATTTTTAACAGGATTCGTGAAATTTCTGTTTGGAGCGCGTTTAATCGATATGCTCTCCGGTTATCGCGTCTTTTCCCGTCGTTTCGTCAAATCTTTTCCCGCTTTATCCAATGGTTTCGAGATTGAAACCGAGTTAACTATCCACGCTTTAGAATTAAAAATTCCCTTCGCTGAAGAACCAACCCTCTACGGGGAACGTCCCGAGGGTTCCCAAAGTAAGTTAAAAACCTTTCAAGATGGCTGGCGGGTATTGGGAACCGCTATCCTACTATTTAAAGAAATTCGTCCTTTTCTCTTTTTTAGCCTTGTCTCGCTGATTTTGGCGCTTATTTCCCTCCTCTTAGCGATCCCCGTCCTGTTTGAATACCTCGAAACCGGCCTAGTACCACGTTTTCCCACCGCTATTTTATCGGCCTCGATCATGCTTTTAGCCTTTTTAAGTTTGACCTGTGGCATGATCCTCGATTCCGTCTCCCGGGGACGAAAAGAGATGAAACGAATGGCTTATCTAGCTAACAGTTGGCCAAAAGGTTAGGGGGAAAAGTTCACTAAACATACAGGTCTAGGTCACATATCGGGTTAAATCGTCTGTAACTGTTGCAGCACGGAGGAGGGTTTTTTGCCAATAAACTCCGCTGGCGAAATTTGATATTTAATCAGATTGGCTAATTCCTCTAGTTGGCTGATGGCTTCCGCACCTTCGAGTTTCATTAACTCTCGGTCGTCCCGCATTTCTGTCCAAGTGATGCCGTAATCGGACACGAGAAACCGAATTAGATGGGTTTCACCCAATCCCACCATAAAGGATGCGCTGTTCATTTGACCGCCACAGGTGTAGCAAGATGCTAGATAACCTTGATTTTCCAATGCGATCGCTAAGGCCTGTAAATCCATGACTAAGTCTTTGACCAGTTGGCGATGCTGTTCTGCAAGTCGTTTAAACACAATTTTCCTCCTGATAACACTCCTCAATTATAAAACCTTAATACTTTTTTAAGATTCTTGCTTGAGAAAATAAGGTATGTGAACCAAGTTTTTTTACGGATGTTAAGCAACAAAATGTAAAGAACCCGAGGCCTAGGGTAGCGTGAATTCCTGAGTTCGCCAAGTATATATAACTACAAAGCCACCAGTTTATCCATCTTTCCACCTCCTCGATCCCAACCATTCCCATCATGCCCATTTTTAAAGTTTATGATCCGGTTTCGACAAAAAAGTTCGTAAATCTATATTGACAATTACATAAACCTATGCTTCTATGCCGGATGCGGAGGGGTGTGGGGTGTGGGGTGTAGGGTGTAGGGTGTGGGGTGTCGGGTGTCGGGTGTGGGGAGAATAAATAAAAATAATCTCCTGTCTCCTGACTCCTGATCACTGATCACTGATTGCTGATAAGATTGTTACGAAAATATAAACACGAAATTCTATAGTTAGCCATGACCCAAAACGGAAGCTCGAAGTCGATCGTTGTCTCTCCCTCGATCCTATCGGCGGATTTTAGTAAATTAGGAGCCGATATCGAGGCTGTGGATAAGGCAGGAGCCGATTGGATTCACGTTGATGTGATGGATGGTCGTTTTGTCCCGAATATCACCATTGGACCCCTGATTGTCTCCGCTATTCGTCCCTATACGAAAAAACCTTTAGATGTGCATTTAATGATCGTCGAACCAGAAAAATATGTGGCTGACTTTGCGAAAGCGGGTGCTGACATTATTTCTGTTCACGCTGAACATAATGCTTCTCCCCACCTTCATCGTACTCTTTGTCAGATCCGCGAACTCGGTAAACAAGCGGGTGTGGTATTAAATCCCTCCACTCCCTTAGATTTAATCGAATATGTGCTGCATTTGTGCGATTTAGTCCTAATTATGAGCGTTAACCCCGGTTTTGGTGGCCAGAGTTTTATCCCGGAAGTTGTCCCCAAAATCCGTCAATTACGCCAAATGTGCGATGAAAGAGGCTTGGATCCCTGGATTGAAGTGGATGGCGGCTTGAAACCGGCTAATACTTGGCAAGTTCTCGAAGCGGGTGCTAATGCGATCGTAGCAGGTTCGGCGGTATTTAATGCCCCCGATTACGCGGCGGCGATCGAAGGTATCCGTAACAGCAAACGTCCCCAACCTCAATTAGCCACGGTTTAATTGCCGCAGGGGTGGGTTAGCTGTTGATTAATTATCTTAGTATTGGCACTAACCCACTCTGCTGATTTGTTCTAAAACCTGCCGCCATAAACCCGAATTAGAGACGGCTAAAACTTCGCTAGAATCAGCTTTTAGGGGATTACCAGACCAATCGCTAATTATTCCGCCCGCACCTTCAATAATCGGGATTAAAGCACAAAAATCGTAGTATTTCAGGTCTGATTCTAGGATTACCATCGGCATGGCAGTGCAGCCAGTGGCTAACATCATATAGTTATAACAATCACCCCCAAAAGCGGTACGTTTACAGACGCTTTGCAGCTGACGAGCGATCGCCTGTTGTCGTTCTGTGATAAACATTAAGGGAGTGGTGGAGGCTAAACAGGCATTTTTTAAGACAAGTTCCCGATCCTGACGATAGGGATTAACAATCATCTGGTTATTATAAAGACTGGCTTTTCCCTTCACTCCTAACCAGCGATCGCCTAAAATCGGTTGATCGACAATTCCTAAAATCGGTTGATTTTCTGCCACTAGGCCGATTAAAGTTCCAAAAATCGGCAATCCTTTGACAAAAGAGGATGTGCCATCGATCGGATCCAACACCCAATAACGACCACTTTGGGAGGGAATATTGGCTCCTTCTTCCCGAATAACCCCATCTTCGGGTAATTCTCGCTGAATAATCGCCACCATCGCCTCCTCAGCTTCTTGATCGGCGATTGTTACTATTGAGGAAACTTGCTCGAGTTTGGTCTCGGTTTCTAGATGGGGCTGCCGAAAATAGCGCCGGATAATCTCTCCAGACGCGTCCGCTAATTGATGAGCTAGTTGGATAGTGCGATCGATATTCATCAATAAAAGTTATCCATACAGGAAAACAATAATGTTTATTTATGGTAGAGGGGAGAGGGGAGAGGTGGGGGATTTAGCGTAAATTTCCCTATCACCCTAAATCTCTATTGCCTCTTGCATAGTGCGATCAATATTCATCAATAAAAGTTATCCATACAGGAAAACAATAATGTTTATTTATGGGAAAGGGGAATTCGGGAATTGGGGGAAATTTCCCTATCACCCTAAATCTCTATTGCCTCTTGCATAGTGCGATCGATATTCATCAATAAAAGTTATCCATAGTGGAAAACAATAATGTTTATTTATGGTAAAGGGGAAGTGGGGAAGTGGGGGAAATTTGCCTATCACCCTAAATCCCTATTGCCGCGTCGAAGCTAGAACTATCAGTGGGTAACAGTTTGATTTTGACTCCATAATTAAATTAGTCAACGATCGACTCAATCTCAAGACGAGAAAAAATTAATCTATTAGGAGTTTAGCTGATGACGGCTTTTACGGAAAATGACCTAAAAAGGTTAGAAAATCTGATTATCAATGGACAAAAAGCGATCGAAACTCGTTTAACCTCTCTGGAGAATGGACAAAAAGCGATCGAAACTCGTTTAACCTCTCTGGAGAATGGACAAAAAGCGATCGAAACTCGTTTAACCTCTCTGGAGAATGGACAAAAAGCGATCGAGAATAGTGTCGGAGAGATCAAAAGAGAAATTCAGGTCTTAGAGATAGGACAGACGGAAATTAAGGGAGAAATCAGGACTTTAGACGCAAAAATCACCGGTTTAAATGAAAGAGTGCAACTCATCGAGGCATCCGTGGGAAAAATTCCCGATTTAGCTGAAAAAATCGGGGGGGTAAAAAACTGGATTCGGGGAAAATAAAACTAGGCCATGTAACATAGTATTAAGCATTTGTATATTTTTATTAATTTTTATGGAACAGACAGCTTTAAATCTGATCGCGATTACCGTTTTTTCGATCACTCTTTCCGTATTTGTCACCCCTTTGCTGTCTATTTCGCCTTTTGTCCCCGCTTTAGCTACTCTTAGCCTCTTGGGATTAGTTACCGTCGATACTCTCACCTTTAATAACCGGGGCGTGACTTTACTACTGGATGCTCTTTCTCCCAGTAAACACCGTCAAAGAGTTATTCACCACGAAGCCGGACATTTTCTCACCGCTTATATTTTGGGCATTCCGATCGCCAGTTATAGTTTGACCGCCTGGGAAGCCTTTCGTCAAGGCCAGGAGGGAGTCGGCGGCGTTCAATTTGACATAGCAGATTTAGAGCAAAAAGTCAAGAACTTTACCGATTTTCCTGCTTTTTTAGAGCGAATTTCTACGGTGTGGATGGCGGGAATTGCTGCCGAAACCTTAGTTTATGGTAAAGCGGAGGGGGGAGAAAGCGATCGATTTTATCTGCAATCGGCCTTAAAATTAGCGGGGGTTCCTGAGAATAATTATGCCCAAAAAGAGCGCTGGAGTTTATTACAGGCAAAAACTCTTTTAGAAAAACAACAGACTGCCTATCAAGCTTTAGTGATAGCTATGGAAAAAAGGGCCAGTGTGGAAGAATGCTGTCGGGTGATTAGTGAAAGTTTAGTATAACGGGAAAAGTAATCAGGGATAGATTTGATAATTTCTCCGTTAAATTATTTATGAATAATCAGAGCATTCAATCCGATCAGCGATTAGCTTTAATTGTGCGCGGAGCAGTACAAGGGGTCGGTTTTCGTCCTTTTGTTTATCGATTAGCAACGGAATTAAACCTAACTGGTTGGGTGAATAATACAGCAGCGGGAGTTTTTATTGAAGTCGAGGGCAATCGAGACAAACTAGAAACTTTTTTGAATCGATTATCTTTAGAAAAACCACCTCAATCGCTAATTGAAAATATTGAGAATCAATGGTTAAATCCTATCGGTTATCAAAACTTTAGCATACGTCCTAGCAGCGGCGGTGAAAAAAATACAATTGTTCTGCCCGATTTAGCCACTTGTCCCGATTGTTTAGCCGATATTTTTGACCCTAATAATCGTCGTTATCGCTATCCTTTTACTAACTGCACTAACTGCGGTCCTCGCTACAGTATTATCGAGAGTTTACCCTATGATCGCAGTGCCACAACTATGAGGGATTTTAATCAGTGTCCCGAATGTCAAAGGGAATACGAAAACCCTCTGGATCGCCGTTTTCATGCCCAACCGAATGCCTGTCCTAGTTGCGGACCCCAAATTAGTCTTTTAGATAGTCAAGGCTCTGTATTAGCGGAAAAAGATCAAGCTTTAATCGCTACTGCTAGAGCAATTAAACAGGGAAAAATTATAGCGATCAAAGGGTTAGGAGGATTTCACCTAGTTGTCGATGCAAAAAATACGGAAGCAGTGCAAAAATTGCGACAACGTAAACAGCGACCAGATAAGCCTTTTGCCGTGATGTATCCTAATCTTGAGTTAGTGAAAAACCACGGTTATGTATCTTCTTTAGAATCGCAATTATTGCAGTCTCCTGCTGCGGCAATCGTCCTGATTAAACAAAGAAAAAATTATCTTTCTCCTTCGGTTTCTCCGGGTAATCCCTATCTAGGAGTCATGTTACCCTATACTCCCCTGCATCATCTTTTATTAGCAGAATTAGGCTTTCCTATTGTAGCAACCAGTGGTAATCTAGCCGATGAACCTATCTGTATTGAGGAAAAAGAAGCTTTAGAAAAATTAGGAAAAATCGCCGATTTATTTCTAGTTCATAATCGTCCCATAGTTCGACCAGTGGATGACTCTATTATCAGGGAAATGGCGGGAAAAGCGATGATTTTGCGCCGTGCGCGGGGATATGCTCCCTTTCCAGTTAAAGTTAATGAGGGAGATTTTACCCCGATTCTGGCCGTGGGAAGTTATTTTAAAAATACCGTGGCTATCTACCAAAAAAATCAAGTTTTTATTAGTCAACATATCGGCGATTTAGATACGGTTAATGCTGTCAATCATTTTGAAAATATCCTCGATAGTTTAAAAAAATTATACGAGTTTGCACCCGAAGTTATTGCCTGTGATGCTCATCCTGAATATCTAGCAACCAAGTACGCTTATAGCTTAAATTTGCCCGTTATTCCCATTCAACACCATTACGCTCACGTTTTATCCTGCATGGCAGAACATCAGCTACAACCTCCAGTTTTAGGGGTTGCTTGGGATGGAACAGGATACGGTTTAGACGGCACAATTTGGGGGGGAGAATTTATCCATATTGCTGCCGATTCTTGGCAGCGCGTCGCCCATTTTAAACCCTGGCCATTACCCGGAGGAGAAAAAGCAGTTAAAGAACCCAGACGAGTAGCTTTAGGATTACTAGAAGTTATGGAAAATACTGATAGGATAAAATCAGCTTTTAGTGAACAGGAATGGTCTATTTTTAGGCAAATGTTAACCAGAAAAATTAATTGTCCTTTAACTTCTAGTGTCGGACGTTTGTTTGATGGTGTGGCGGCGATTCTAGGTTTATGTTATCAATTAAGTTTTGAGGGACAGGGAGCAATGCAGTTAGAATTTGCCCTTGAAGGCATTAAAACGGAAGAATATTATCATTTTTCTTTATCCGCCGACTCCCCCATAGTTATTGATTGGAATCAGATAATTTTAGGAGTTGTTGAAGATTTAGAAAAACCAGTACAAATCGGCATAATTGCCGCTAAATTTCATAATAGTTTAAGTGAGATTATTGTAGAAATTGCTCACCAAATAGGTAGAGAAAAAATTCTCCTGACGGGAGGCTGTTTTCAAAATCGTTATCTAACGGAAAGAACAATTAATCGCCTACAAGCTTCGGGATTTCAACCCTACTGGCAGCAAACTGTCCCCACTAATGATGGTGGTATTAGCCTTGGTCAAATTATCGGGGCTTTTTCTGAACTTAAACGGTTCTAGATAGGATAAAATTAACTTCTTGGTTAGGATAGGCAAGAGGCAAGAGGCAAGAGGTAAGAGGTATTTATAAGCGTTAAAGATAAACCACAGAGACACGAAGAACACAGAGAGAGCCGATTTTTTTCTAGAATGTTAAACGATGCCACTCGACGATTTTATTGCCTACTTTCAAAATAATTGCTTGACCTAAACCCAGTTCTTGTGTCACATTAACTAGATGGGCAAAATTTTGACGGGTGATTGCTAGTCCCTGCAAACAGGCTAGAAAATCGAGACAGAGAACCGTAGAAAATTCCCAGGTTTGTCGGTAAACACGGCAATTATCCGGTAAAAAAGCCACAAGAGTGCGAAAATGACTCAAAGCGGCTTTCTCAAAATTGGCGCTAGTGCAGTCAAAAGACGAGTGCTGATAGCTCATAAAAACTTTGCCTGATAGAGAAAGAGCAGGGTTTCCCTCAGACTAGCACCTCGCTTCTGGGGATCACGTTCCCTTTAGAATTTCTCAATAGACTGGCAAATCCCCCCAGAGGGGTATCCTTACCCGCGAGCAAATCGCTAGAAGCTAGGTTTCTTCCCGGAGATGGTGTACTTTAGATATTGATGTCCTTCCGGCTGGCAAGATAACCCGCAAATTTCCCCACTCGTCCCCAGCGATAAAAGGCTGTATTTAGTCAAAAATCAAGTGTTGACTTTGATGCAAAACTTGCCAAGTAAAAAATGATGACAGCCTCAAGTTGCCGCTTAACTACTTGACTAATTAACTGATAACTGGTAACTAAAATTATGAATAATGCAATTGTCAAACCGAGAGATGTACAAGTAGCACCGATAGCCGCCGATACTTTTGTCTTTCGTTCCCGCACTTGGGACCGGTTAAAATTCGAGATCGAATACGGATTACAAAAGGGAACCACCGCCAATAGTTATCTGATTAAAGGTGAAAAGGTCGCTCTTTTTGATCCACCGGGAGAATCATTCTCGGATATATTTTTAGAGGCTTTAACTAAAAGAATCGATCCGAAAACTATTGATTATATTATCCTCGGTCACGTTAACCCCAATCGTGCCGTCACCCTCAAGGCACTTTTAGAAATCGCTCCTCAAGTCACTTTTGTTTGTTCTAATCCGGGGGCAATTTCCCTGACAAAAATTCTCGAAACCGAAGCATTAAATCTGTTCGTTGTCAAGGGGGAAGAAATATTAAATTTAGGAGCAAATCATCAATTAGAATTTATCCCCACTCCTAACCCCAGATTTCCCGATCAACTCTGTACCTACGACAGCAAAACTGATATTCTCTACACCGATAAATTATTCGGAGCGCACGTTTGTGGCGACCAAATTTTTGATGAGGGTTGGAGCGTTTATAACGAAGATCGGCGTTATTATTTTGATTGTCTCATGGCTCCCTATGCCAGCCAAATTAGCAACGCTTTGGAGAAATTAGCCGCTAAATCGCCCTTATTTTATGCTGTTGGTCACGGTCCGTTGGTGCGTTACGCGATGCACGAATTGACCCTTTCCTATCAACAATGGTTAGCAGTACAAAAGTCCCAAGAGTTGACAATCGCCCTGATTTATGCTAGTGCCTACGGCAACACCGCCACCCTCGCTCAAGCGATCGCCATGGGGATCACGAAAGCGGCAGTAGCAGTCACGGCGATTAATGCCGAGTTCGCTGAACCAGACGAGATCAAAACGGCGATCGAAAAAAGTGTCGGTTTTATCTTTGGTTCCCCCACTTTGGGAGGACACGCACCGACTCCCATCCAAACCGCCTTGGGGATTACCCTGTCCAATGGCGATAAAAGCAAGCTGGTGGGGGTTTTTGGCTCCTACGGTTGGAGTGGGGAAGCGATCGATCTTTTGGAAGGTAAATTCCGGGATGGCGGTTATCGCTTCGGTTTTGAGCCAATTCGGGTTAAATTTAAGCCCACAGAGGCAGTTTTAAAGACCTGTGAGGAAGCGGGAACCGATTTCGCTCAAGCAGTCAAAAAAGCTCGCAAAAGCAGACAACCGAAAACTAATGTTAACCAATCCCAAAGCGATCGGCGATCGCAGTCCCTGGGACGTTTGGTGGGTTCTCTCTGTATCGTCACCTGCGAATTGGGGGAATTGCGCGGCGCCATGTTAGCCTCTTGGGTGTCGCAAGCGACGTTCACACCCCCCGGATTGACTATTGCCGTGGCGAAAGAACGAGCGATCGAGTCTCTGCTTTATAGCGGTACGCCTTTTGTCCTTAATATCCTCCAAGAAGGTCAACATTTGGCTTTAATGAAGCATTTTCTTAAACCTTTTTCCCCCGGAGAAGATCGTTTTGCTCATATCGAAACCACTAAAGCTGAAAACGGTGGGCCGATTCTGGCCGAAGCGCTCGCTTATCTGGAATGTCGGGTAGAACAACGAATGGAGTGTGGTGATCATTGGCTGATTTATGCGATCGCAGAAAAAGGCAGGGTTTTACACCAGGGTTTAACCGCCATCCATCATCGCAAATCTGGCAGTTATTATTAACTCATGGTGACGGGCAAGGGATCGCAAAAAACAAGGGTTTCGGCTGATCCCGAAAGTGAACAATACTCTCCCCTATCCTTCTGCTACTGTTTGTAAAACAAGATCAATAAATTTCTGGCTGTATTATATGCCTTGTTGTTGCATCGTTTCTATGTAAGGTTTGACTGCAGCGATCTTTCCCAACTGTTTTGCTTTAATTAAAATACCGATCGAACCTGTAATTGGAATATTGAGAGATTTACATACCTGACGAGCAGCTAATTCATCGATAAGCACTAAAGAGGCTTTTTGTTCTAGTGCAAGGACGATGACTTCTGATTCTCCTCGATCCAGAGTCGGTAATAGTAAGGAAACCTGCTGTTGAGAGGCGATTTCTCGGACAGAAATCCACTGTTCTCGTAATAGATCGATCGAGCCAGTTTTGTCTTGATCGTAAGTGCTGATTTCAAGAGCTACCGCCTTAGGAATAATGATGCTTTTAACTATTTCTTGTAAAAGACCGAGTTGACCAATTCGCGCAAAAGCGATGAGGGGAGTAGCGTTACTTACAATCATCAGGCTCCAGTTTTTCTATTCCCTTTAATTCAACCGCTAACGCCGATTCGTCATAATCAAACAATACAATCCCTTTTTTAGACAAAATATCCATAAATTCTAGGCGATTAATTCTCGCTAATTCCGCCGCTTTTCCTAAAGAAAGTCGCTTTTCTTGAAAATAATAAATAGCGGCCAGAAGTTTAATTTCTTGACCGAGTTCATCAATTCCTATTTTTAAAGCGGCAAGAACATCGGGAGAAAATTCTAGATTTAATATTTCATTTTTCATTCTAAGTACCTAGTTAAAAATAAAGTTAACTTTAGAGACAAGGGAACTCCGGAACAGGGAACAGAAGGGTTTCTGACTTTTTTTAAGATGCCTCTTAATTATTACAGCTTACAGCGTTTGTCATAAAGATGAAGTATAATCTGATTTGGCATCGTCTCCTGACTCCTGATTGAGGTGATTAAACCGCACAGTGCGCTATTATAGCAGAGGGCAGAAGGCAGAAGGAAAATCCTTGCCAGAACTGAATTTTAGCGATTTAGGTTGTCCTAACCAACTCGTTCTCTGCTATAAGTCTTATTAAGGGGGTGTTAGACCGATGCAGGTGAGATAGTGGCAGCAATTCTCATTTTGAAACGATTTTGCGTTGTTTCAGCGATCTAGAGATTCGTTAAGAATTATTAACCCCTCTAGGTGCAAGGGTTTTAATGTCATGAAACCTTAAAATGAGAATTGCTGGAGGATAATACCTCCCATCGACTCTACCCACTTTATATCCATTTTGTCCTTAATATCCTCCAAGAAGGTCAACATTTGGCTTTAATGAAGCATTTTCTTAAACCTTTTTCCCCCGGGGAAGACCGTTTTGCTCATATCGAAACCACTAAAGCTGAGAACGGTGGGCCGATTCTGGCCGAAGCGCTCGCTTATCTGGAATGTCGGGTAGAACAACGAATGGAGTGCGGTGATCATTGGCTGCTTTATGCGATCGCAGAAAAAGGTAAGGTTTTACACCAGGGTTTAACCGCCATCCATCATCGCAAATCTGGCAGTTATTATTAATTTGTCGTTATGATCATTTCAGGGGGTGTTTTCAGGCAGGATAACCCACCCTGATTGGTCTAAAAATATATTCTTATGAAAAGTATTGTTTTAATTGTTGGCTTTGAAACCTTTAACAGGAATTTGTATCGGCAATCGGGCCTGTTGGCCAGTTCTAAATGTCCCGATTTAGAAGTAAAAGTATTTAGCGATAAATCCTTGACTAGCGAACCGGAAATAGTCGAGCAAGCTTTAGCCACTGCCGACGTTTTTTTTGCTAGTTTGATCTTCGATTACGATCAAGTTACTTGGCTGCGGCAACGAGCGGCACAGATTCCGATTCGCTTAGTTTTTGAGTCTGCTTTAGAGTTAATGAGTTTAACCCGTTTGGGAGAATTTGCCATCGGGGATAAACCAAAAGGAATGCCAAAACCAATTCAATTTATCTTGAGTAAATTTTCCAGTGGCAAGGAAGAAGATAAGTTAGCTGGTTATCTTAGTTTCCTCAAAACAGGTCCGAAACTACTGAAATTTATTCCCGCTAAAAAAGTTCAAGATTTGCGTAATTGGTTAATTATCTACGGTTATTGGAATGCGGGAGGAACCGAAAATGTTGCCGCTATGTGTTGGGTAATTGCCCAAAAATATCTAGGATTAAAAGTACAGGAAATACCCGAAGTTATTGAAACTCCTAATAAGGGACTATTACACCCCGATTATCAGGGTTATTTTCTCACTCCCCAAGAATATTTGACTTGGTATCAAAAAAATAAATCCCTTGATAAACCAGTGGTGGCACTGCTGCTTTATCGGAAGCACGTTATCAGTAAATTGCCCTATATTAATCAATTAATCCGTCATTTTGAAACGGCTAATTTAATTCCCCTACCCGTGTTTATTAACGGAGTAGAAGGCCATACAATTGTTCGGGATTGGTTAACCACAGACTACGAAATTCAGCAAAGAAAAAAAGGAATCATTGAAACTCCTTCTTTAAGTCAAGATGCGGTGACAGTAGATGCAATTGTTTCGACGATTGGCTTTCCTTTGGTGGGGGGTCCCGCGGGTTCTATGGAAGCAGGAAGACAGGTAGAAGTGGCTAAACGAATTCTGTCCGCTAAAAATATTCCTTATCTTATCGCTGCCCCTTTATTAATTCAAGATATTTATTCTTGGACAAGACAGGGAATCGGTGGTTTACAGAGTGTGGTTTTATACGCTTTACCAGAATTAGACGGGGCAATTGATACAATTCCTCTGGGGGGATTAGTCGGGGAAACTATCTATTTAATCCCCGAAAGATTACAGCGTTTAACTGGACGTTTAAATAGTTGGATTAAGTTACATAAAACCCCTCCGCAAGAACGCAAAATAGCCATCATTCTTTATGGATTTCCCCCGGGTTATGGGGCAGTTGGTACGGCAGCTTTATTAAATGTTCCCCGGAGTTTAGTTAAGTTTTTACAAGCTTTGCAAGCGCAGGGTTATAATGTGGGAACAATTCCCGAAGACGGGGAAGAAATTATTCAAAAAGTTAAATTTGCCGATGATGAAAATCTCTCTAAACAAAATCGTTTATCGATAGAAACTTTAGAAAATTGGCTAGGTTATCTGTTAACTTCTCGCATTGAAAAACACTGGAAATCTCTGAAAGATGCGGGGATAAAAACCATTGGCGACCAGTATCATTTAGGGGGAATTGAGTTAGGTAATATCTGGATTGGAGTGCAGCCACCTTTAGGCATTGCTGGGGATCCGATGCGGTTAATGTTTGAAAAAGATTTAACTCCTCACCCTCAGTATGCAGCCTTTTATCAGTGGTTACAAAAAGATTTTAAGACCGATGCTATCGTTCATTTTGGTATGCACGGAACTGTCGAATGGCTGCCCGGTTCACCCCTAGGAAATACTGGTTATTCTTGGTCAGATATTTTATTAGGAGATTTACCGAATTTATATATTTATGCCGCTAATAATCCCTCGGAATCTATCTTAGCTAAACGTCGCGGTTATGGGGTGTTAATTTCCCATAATGTGCCTCCCTACGGACGAGCGGGATTATATAAAGAATTGATGATTTTACGAGATTTGATTGCCGAGTTTCGAGAAAATCCTGAGAAAAATTACGCTTTAAGAGATAGTATTCTTCAAAAGATTATTGATACAGGTATCTCTAAAGATTGTCCTTTTCTGGAAGCAGAAAAACAGGGAATAGAATTCACTTTAGAAAATGCCAAATTATTTAGCCGCTATGCACTAACCGATTATTTTGTCAAGGTGTATAATTACTTACAAATCGTCGAACAAAGACTATTTTCTTCGGGTTTACACACCCTAGGAACTGCTCCCAACCAGGAAGAATTAAAAGGTTATCTTGATGCTTATTTTACCGATTTATCTGAGCGAGAATTTCAGCAAATTATCGCTGACGAAGCAACCAATGAAAAGCTTAAAGAAGGCATTGCTATTAAAAATTTATTAGGACAAAATAGCGAAGAATTAACTAATCTTTTGCGGGGATTAAATGGGGAATATGTACCACCGGCACCGGGGGGTGATTTACTCCGGGATGGTGCGGGAGTTTTACCCACAGGACGCAATATACACGCTTTGGATCCCTACCGGATGCCTTCCCCCGCAGCCTACACTCGCGGACGAGAAATCGCCAAAAAACTGCTAGAACAAAACTTAACCGAAAAAGGAAAATATCCCGAAACTGTAGCAGTTTTACTCTGGGGATTAGATGTGATTAAAACTAAGGGTGAATCCCTGGGTATTCTCCTAGAATTAGTCGGTGCGGAACCAGTGAAAGAGGGAACGGGAAGAATTGTCAGATATGAATTAAAACCTTTAGGGGAAATTGGACACCCGCGCATCGATATTTTGGCTAATTTATCGGGAATTTTTCGCGATACTTTTATCAATATTATCGAGTTATTGGATGATTTAATGCAGCGGGCAGCCGAGATAGAAGAATCGGAAAATGATAATTATATCCGTAAGCACTATTTAGCCTTAAAAAGTCAAGGGATTGACAATGCCAGCGCTCGTTTATTTTCCAATCCTGCTGGGGATTTTGGCTCTTTAGTTAATGACCAAGTAGTGGAGGGAAATTGGGACAATGACAACGAATTAGCGAAAACTTGGGAAAAGCGTAATGTTTTTAGTTATGGTCGTCAAGATAAGGGACAAGCGCGGCCAGAAGTGCTACAACAGTTATTAAAAACCAGTGAAAGTATTATCCAAGAAATTGACTCGGTAGAATACGGTTTAACCGATATTCAGGAATACTACGGCAACACGGGAGGATTAAAATTAGCCGCAGAAAAACAAAGCGGTAAACGGGTGATGACGAGTTTTGTCGAGAGTTTTTCCAATGATACAACTCCCCGCAAATTAGAGGAGGTTTTGCGCTTAGAATACCGCAGTAAATTACTCAATCCTAAATGGGCTAATGCCATGGTTAATCAAGGTTCCGGTGGGGCCTACGAAATCTCCCAAAGAATGACCGCTTTAATTGGTTGGGGCGGTACGGCTAATTTTAGTGACGATTGGGTGTATGATCAGGCAGCCGATACCTACGCTTTTGATGCAGAAATGGCGGAAAAATTGCGTCAAGCTAATCCCGAAGCTTTCCGTAATATTGTCGGTAGAATGTTAGAAGCACAGGGTCGCGGTTTTTGGCAAGCAGACCCCGACAAATTAGAGAAATTACAGGAATTATATCAATTGACCGATGAAAAGTTAGAAGGGGTTACTTAGGGTTTTTAGGCTGCATCTCATTTTTGTCAATCTACCAAGTTGGGATTTTTACGGGGACACTCTCGGCTAAAATCGGTCATTACTTCCGATTTTACCACTCAATCCAAGCCTTTGGGGGGTTCTACCCCCCAAACCCCCCGTTGGGGGGTAGAACCCCCCAAACCCCCCGCGCATTAGTTTTTCGGTGGGATGCTTACACGCAGCCGCTGACCCATCTGTAATAATTTAAGAGTCACTGATAATTGCTGATTGTCGGTATTTCTGCAAATGTGAGATGCACCCGGGTTTTCATCGCAACAGGGAATCCTTGGCATAATCTGATTTCCCTCCTGTTTTACTCAGCAGACGGATATTTTCAATCAGGATTGATTTTTCTAACGCTTTAGCCATATCGTATAAAGTCAAGGCTGCCACAGATACCGCCGTTAAAGCCTCCATTTCTACCCCTGTTTCCGATTTTGTCACCACTTCTGCGCGAATTTCGTAGCCGGGTAACTCTGCTTTCGGGATAATCTGAACATTGATTTTTTGCAGGGGTAAGGGATGGCAAAGGGGAATTAAACAGGAAGTTTGTTTGGCCGCCATAATTCCCGCTAGTCTGGCCGTCCCTAAAACGTCACCTTTAGGCGCATTTCCCTGTTCTATGGCTTCAAAAGTCGTTTTTAGCATTCTCACTTGTCCTAGGGCGATAGCAGTGCGTTTAGTGGGCATTTTCTCCGATACATCCACCATCTGGGCCTGGCCTTGGCCATCGAGATGAGATAATTTTTCTTTACCCTCTTGCGTCATTGAATGAACCTGTGCTATATTGGTTTACTGTTGAGAAAAACAAGGGCTTGTAGCTTAGTGGATTAGAGCGTGTGGCTACGGACCACAAGGTCGGGAGTTCGAGTCTCTCCAAGCCCGTTAGATACAATGGCATATACTACAGGAATTAGGAACCTATGGTTCCTAATTCCTTTGGTTTTCTACCCCATCTCCCCCAAGTCCCTAATATAGAACAAGTGTATTTATTTTTTTTTCTGCAAGGGGACTGAGGTTAAATTGAAGTAAACCAGAATTCAAAATAAGAAATAGCGTTGGGCCATAGGTAAAACCGTAGCCGGTTCACAGATTAATAATTCCCCGTCAGCACGCACCTCGTAGGTTTCGGGATTAACTTCCATGCGCGGTAAAGCGTCATTTAGCTTCATACTAGCCTTACTGATATTGCGCGTATTCGACACTGCCACGGCGGTTTTTTTCAGCTTTAACTTCTCAGGAATGCCCGCTTTCATAGCATATTTAGAAACAAATGTCAAGGAAGTTTTGGCGATCGCACCACCAAAAGAGGCAAACATGGGACGCATATAAACCGGTTGGGGTGTGGGAATACTGGCATTAGCATCGCCCATTTGCGCCCAGGCGATTAAACCGCCTTTCAGGACAATTTCCGGTTTTACGCCAAAAAATGCCGGTTTCCAGAGAACCAAATCGGCTAATTTGCCCACCTCGATGGAACCGACATAATCGGAGACACCATGGGTAATAGCAGGATTAATCGTATATTTAGCAATATATCGTCTTGCCCGCAGATTATCATTCTCTCCCGTTTCCCCGGTCAGTCTGCCCCGTTGTAACCGCATTTTGTGGGCAGTTTGCCAAGTGCGGATAATTACTTCCCCCACCCGTCCCATCGCTTGAGAATCGGAGGAAATGATGCTAAAAGCCCCTAAATCGTGGAGAATATCCTCGGCGGCAATAGTCTCTCGGCGGATGCGGGATTCGGCAAAGGCCACATCTTCGGGAATACTCCGGTCTAAATGATGACAAACCATCAACATATCAAGGTGTTCCTCTAAGGTATTCGTCGTATAGGGACGGGTGGGATTAGTAGAGGAGGGTAAAACGTTCATTTCCCCGCAAACCCTGATAATATCGGGAGCATGACCACCGCCGGCCCCTTCCGTGTGGTAGGTGTGAATGACGCGATTTTTAAAAGCGGCGATAGTGGCCTCAACAAAACCGGCCTCATTGAGAGTATCGGTATGAATCGCCACCTGCACATCGTACTTATCGGCCACGCTTAAACAGGTATCAATGGCTGCCGGAGTGGTTCCCCAATCTTCATGGAGTTTTAAGCCAATTACCCCCGCTTTTACCTGTTCCGCTAGTCCTTCCGGCTGACTGCTATTGCCTTTACCCAAAAAACCCAAATTCATCGGGAAAGCTTCGGCCGCCTCTAGCATTCGATAGATGTTCCATTCTCCCGGGGTGCAGGTGGTGGCATTAGTTCCCGTCGCAGGTCCAGTCCCGCCACCAATCATCGTGGTAATCCCCGACGCAATCGCTGTCTCAATTTGTTGGGGACAGATAAAATGAATATGAGCATCAATCCCCCCTGCTGTCAAAATCATCCCCTCCCCGGCTAATGCCTCGGTAGCAGGACCGATAATAATATCGACATTATCTTGAATGTGGGGATTACCCGCTTTACCGATTTTATAAATTTTGCCGTCTTTAATGCCCACATCGGCCTTAACGATGCCCCACCAGTCGAGAATTAAGGCATTAGTAATCACTAGATCCACCGCCCCATCTTCCCTAGAAATGGGGGATTGGCCCATCCCATCGCGAATTACTTTACCGCCGCCGAATTTTACCTCATCGCCGTAGGTGGTGAAATCTTTTTCGACTTCGATAAATAATTCCGTGTCTGCGAGGCGAACTTTATCTCCGACGGTGGGGCCGTAGGTTTCTGCATAGGTGCGGCGATCGATGCGATAATTCATAGGGGGAATTCTTGAAAATCGACATTGATTATACGATCAATTTTCCAGGAATTATCGCTTTTTAGGGATTTTCTTCCATTTTTAATCTGGCTCATTTTCCAGGATTTCTTTGGCTTTCAGTAAAGCTTGGCGATGTTCTTCGGTAACGGTGGGATATTTTAAACCGAGGGATTCCAGGGTGTGATAAATAACCGCCCCCACAGCTAAACGAGTAAACCATTTGCGATCAGCCGGGATAATATACCAGGGGGCCCATTCGGTACTGGTATGATTGAATACCTCCTCGTAGGCTTTCATGTAATCACCCCAAAAAGCTCTTTCTTTGACATCATTTTCGGAAAACTTCCAATTTTTTTCGGGGCGATCAATTCTTTCTAAAAATCGTTTTTTCTGTTCTCCTTTAGAAACATTGAGAAAGAATTTTAGGACAATAACCCCATTGTTAACCAGATATTTTTCAAAATTATTAATCTCCTCAAAACGTCGCTGCCAAACTTTCTTGGTTCTGTCTTCTGGGGGGAGTTTTTGCCGTTCCAATAAATTTTGATGGACGCGCACGACTAATAATTCTTCGTAGTAAGAACGATTAAAAATACCGATACGACCCCGCTCCGGTAAGGCTTTATAATATCGCCAGAGATAATCGTGGTCTAGTTCTTCGGCCGAGGGTACTTTAAAGCTAAATACCTGACAGCCTTGGGGATTTAAGCCGGACATAACGTGTCTGATCGTACCATCTTTACCCGCCGCATCCATGGCTTGCAGATTAATTAACAGGGCATAGGTATCCTGGGCATAAAGTTTATCTTGAAACTCGGCCATTTTTTCGATCCCCTGTTGCAGCAGCAGCGTGGCATCTTCTTTGGTAATGTAGTCTGGCTTAAACCCGGGATCGTAGTCTTTGTGCAGAGAAATTTCTTTACCCGGTGGCACTATTAAGGATTGTAAAAATGCTTGGCGATCAATTTTGCTGACCATGCTCTTCTCCTTGATTGTTTTGACCCCTAAAATTACATTGTAGCACTTTTGCTCGGAAAATATCTAACTCTTAAACTGGCGAGTCAAAGATGAAGTGGCAGAAATGACCTAGAAACAAGTATATTTAAATACTCGATTTTAGCGACTCCTCATCTGACGAGAAAGTAAAGAATAATTTTTAGGTGATCGCAAATTCGGTAAACTGACGCACTTCGGGAGGTTGAAAAGCTAAAACTATTTCACTACTGGGAATTCCTACGCGCATTAATTCCGTGGCGATACTTGCTTCTGTCCAATCTTCTTCAATATAAATTTTGTCATTTTTTAGACGAAGATAAACGGAAATCGCTTTAATTAGTTTGCCATTTTTCCAGCCAATATTAAACCAAAGATATTGGCTTCTATTATCGTCAAACATCAATATTTTTTCTATGTCTTGATCGGGTACTTGTGAGAAAATTTCTGCATATTCTGTGAGAATTTTCTTGATTATGTTTTGATAATAATTTAGTTTATCCATTGGACGATTCCTCCTGATTATTGTCAACAATTAACAATAAAATTTGATACTTTTGCAAGATTATTTGTATGGCAGCTTGAGCGAAAAACTTTTCATAAATTTCTTGTCCGATTAAAAAAATAAAGAAATTAATACATACAAGATATTTATTACAATGGTTCTTCGTTACTTGGTATGGTTCGATAGGGTGGCATAAATCGACTAAATCCTTATCTGGCAAGAGATTTAATTGATTAGTTCGCTCCAGATCGCAAACAATTGACAAAAATCGCAGCAATGTCTGTCTCTATAAGGGTTTCATTCCTTATAACCCCGTCCATTGCATAAGACAAACCGAAGAACCGAAATTCGGTTCCTTGTTGAATAAGGGAAAGGGCTGTACTCAATGGACGTTGTGCTTGTTTCCAATATTGCTCAGATGACAATTGATCGATTACTTCTTCATTCTCATCGCTATAATACACATTATAAAAATATTCCGCATCCTTAAGTTTTGTAGATAAACTTATCAGCGTATCCCAAGCCAGATTTAAAAAATCAATGCCAGAGGATTTAAAATCATCTCCAGTCGGTACATCTATAATCATAATTTTTCGTACTCACTTTTATCATTTCATTTAAGGCGATTTATTGGTAAATGAGATTGTGTGGCTTTTCATCCCGCTCAAAATGATAGCGAACTTTTTTATTGTGTGGCTTGTACCCGAACTAAACTTGACTATACTTTGTGAGCCTCCGCATAAATCCGTAAAGCGGCGGACATTTTTTGTTCACAATCCTCGCCCTGTGATTGAAACCAAGCTAGGGTTTCGGGATCTACTTGAACAAGAACATTTACTTTCTCTACAGGTTTCCACCACCGCGATTTACTAAAAAACTCCTCGGTTAAGGGCGGAATATCGGATGTGTCGATTTCCTCTTCTGTAAGAGCGTCAACTTTCTCCCAATTCGTCTCGGAGGTATTGTTCATATCGTTTTCGTTCATAGGGTAAAGCTTTACGAAGTGAAATAATACGAATTGTATCTCTACTCGGTTCTGTAAAAACGACAACTACCACTCGGCCATCGAGCGTACCGATTCCTATCAATCGATCTTCGCCATAATTTTCTCGTTCGTCAAGGGAAACTCGAATGGGATGTTCAAATATCCGCTGCGCGTCCGCGAAGTCTAGATCGTGCTTGATGATATTCGCTCGGTTCTTTTGTCGATCCCACTCGAATTTCATATTTTTATTTTATCGAGTTGTCATTCCGTATATCGAAAAAAATCCTATAATTGTCGAAAATTCGATCGTTAGAGGGGTCATCTTGATCGAAATCAAAAGAAATCTTTCGCCTCGATCGAAATGACCCATAACCGGTCAACTAACTCAAAACACCAGAAGGAATCCCTAAGATATCCTCAATTTTAGGTAAATCTTCTAGGGGAATTACCCGGCCTTCATCCTCAAAACCAGCGATTTCATTAAAGTTCAAATAGCGGTATAAATCGCCAGCAAAAGGATTAATTTTCTCGGTGACAATTGCCAGGTATTCCTCGACGGTGGGAATGCGTCCCAGTAGCGCACAAACTGCCGCTAATTCGGCGGAACCGAGATAGACTCGCGCATCTTTTCCCATGCGATTATTGAAGTTACGAGTCGAGGTAGAAAATACCGTCGCTCTGTCTTCAACCCGCGCTTGATTACCCATACAAAGGGAACATCCAGGCATCTCGGTACGCGCCCCAGAAGCGGCAAAAATGCCGTACATTCCCTCCTCGCGCAATTGTTTTTCATCCATGCGGGTGGGGGGACAAATCCACAGTTTAGCCTTAGCAACTCCTGCACCTTCTAATATCTTAGCGGCGGCGCGATAATGACCAATATTAGTCATACAAGAACCGATGAACACCTCATCAATTTTATCCCCGGCGCATTCCGACATTAACTTGATATTATCGGGGTCATTGGGTGCGGCAACAATTGGTTCTTTAATCTCGTTTAAGTTGACGGTGATAATATCCGCATATTCGGCATCCTTATCAGCCTCCATCAGGACGGGATTAGCTAACCATTGTTCCATTTTTGCTACCCGACGCAGGATAGTTTTAGCATCACTATAACCCCGGGCCGCCATATTCTTTAACAGGGCTACATTAGAGCGTAAATATTCCGCCACTGTCTCGGTACTTAACTTAATCGTACAACCAGCGCAGGAACGTTCCGCCGTGGCATCGGTTAACTCAAAAGCCTGTTCTAATTTCAAATCCGGCAGCCCTTCCATCTCCATAATGCGACCGTTAAAAACATTTTTTTTGTTCTGTTTTTCCACGGTTAATTTACCCTCTTGGATGGCAACGTAGGGAATAGCATTAACAATATCGCGCAGAGTTACACCTGGTTGTAATTCCCCCGTAAAACGCACTAAAACCGATTCCGGCATATCCAAAGGCATTACTCCCAAAGCGGCGGCAAATGCCACTAAACCCGACCCCGCAGGAAAGGAAATTCCCAGGGGAAAACGAGTATGAGAATCGCCTCCAGTCCCCACCGTATCCGGCAACAACATCCGATTTAACCAGGAATGAATAATGCCATCTCCCGGACGTAAAGCGACCCCACCCCGGGTAGAGAAAAAGTCCGGTAATTGGTGATGAGTTTGAATATCAACCGGTTTCGGATAGGCTGCCGTGTGACAGAAACTCTGCATGACTAAATCGGCGCTAAAACCTAAACAGGCTAACTCTTTTAACTCGTCTCTGGTCATCGGGCCGGTGGTATCCTGAGACCCTACCGTGGTCATAATCGGGTCACAGGAAGTACCCGGCCGCACCCCGGGTAAACCGCAAGCTTTGCCGACCATTTTTTGCGCTAGGGTGTAACCTTTACCCGTGTCATTAGGCATAGTGGGACGGGTAAATAGGGTACTAGCCTCAAGTCCCAAGGCGTGACGGGTTTTATCGGTGAGACTGCGACCGATTAATAGGGGAATACGACCGCCGGCCCGCACTTCATCCAGAATTGTCTCAGGTTTGAGGCTAAAAGTGCTAATAGTTGCGCCCGCTTCGTTGGTGATTTTGCCTTCGTAGGGATAGATTTTAATCACATCCCCCGTGTTCATTTGGCTAACATCGCATTCAATCGGTAAAGCACCGGAATCCTCGGCAGTATTAAAGAAGATAGGGGCGATTTTACTGCCTAAAATATAGCCACCAGCACGTTTATTAGGTACAAAGGGAATATCATCGCCAATATGCCAGAGAACCGAGTTAATCGCCGATTTTCGGCTGGAACCAGTCCCAACCACATCCCCCACATAGGCGACCGGATGGCCTAATTTTTTCAATTCGGCAATGGTTTCTAAGGACCCGGGTTGACGGGTTTCTAACATTACCAAGGCATGAAGGGGAATATCGGGCCGGGTGGTGGCATGGGGGGCGGGAGATAGGTCATCTGTATTGGTTTCCCCAGGTACTTTGAAAACGGTGACGGTAATTTCTTTAGCAAGTTTCGGTTTAGCGATAAACCAAGCGCCATTGGCCCAAGCATCGATAACCTGTTTAGCATAGGGATTGGTGTCGGATAATTCCAAAACCTCGTTAAATGCGTCGAATACCAGCAGGGTTTTACTTAAAGCGCTGGCAGCAGCGGCGGCGATATTAATATCTCTGGATTTCAGCAGTTCAATCAGAGAATGAACGTTATAACCGCCGACCATGGTTCCCAGTAAGCTAACCGCACCCTGGGGGGAGATAACGTTAGATTTTATTTCACCTTTGGCAATTCCTGTTAAAAATCCCGCTTTAACGTAGGCCGCTTCGTCAACTCCGGGGGGAACACGGTCACGCAGCAGGGTCAGCAATTCTCCTTTGAGTTCTTCGGACGGATTTTTGAGTATTTCGCATAATTCCGCCGTTTGTTGAGCATTGAGGGGAAGGGGAGGGATACCTAATTTCGCTCGGTCGGCAACGTGCTGATGATAGGCTTCTAACATAGGTCTATTGTCTCCTAGTCTTCACTTGTGACGGTTTCTTCCTAGGTTACTGGATTTTTGCTGGTCTCGGAATTTCTAGGTTAGCGAGAGATGACTTTATTGTGCGATTTCCATAAAATGAGAAAATAGCGATCGATTGACTATATTGAGGCTTAGATAATGGCTATCACCGATTCTGATCTAGATTTAGCACAATATATCGACCATTCTCTCCTCATCCCCACCGCCACCAGTGAACAATTAGAGGCTTACTGTCAACAGGCTGATCAATATCATTTTCCCACCGTCTGCGTTTATCCCGCCGCCGTTAAGCAAGCTGTGCAGTTACTCCACGGCAAAAAAACTTTAGTTTCTACCGTGATTGGTTTTCCCGCAGGGGCCACTACCTCCGCAGTTAAACGTTATGAGGCTTTAGAAGCTGTAGATAATGGCGCTAAGGAGTTAGATGTGGTTATTAATCTCGGTTGGCTAAAAGATGGGAAATCTGAGCAATTATTCCAAGAAATTGCTAGTATTTGTCAGGAAACCGGCCAGACGGTAAAAGCGATTCTGGAAACCTCGCAACTAACGGACACCGAGAAACGTTTAGCGGCAGAAATTTGCATGGATGCAGGAGTGAGTTATCTAAAAACCAGTACCGGCTGGTTTGGCGGTGCAACGGTTAGCGATGTCAAGTTTCTCAAGGAAATTAGCAAAGGCCGGGTAGGAATTAAAGCATCCGGCGGAATTCGCACCCTAGAACAAGCGCTCGCTCTTATCCGGGCCGGAGCCACCCGTCTGGGAACTTCCCGCGGTGTCGATTTAGTCCGTCAGCAAAAGGCCGCCTTTGAGGAGTAAAATGCAGTGGGCTGCCCGCGCATTTAAATTGCTTGTTGAGTAGGTTGATTCATGAATCAACCTACAAAGCACTATGTTTTGACAAATTTTCAGCTATATATTTCCGAGAAATCGACTAAAAACGTTACCAGATAAGGATTTGAGAGAATGACATAAGAGAGAATCAAACGACCCCAGGGTAAGAGGGGGTGAGGAAGATTCAGCTAATCTAATAATAGGCGGTTAAAATGCCTCTTAGCTGACGGATGACATTCAATAAAAATAAGGGGGTTTATTTGCCGATAATTCGCTGTGGTAATCGAGAATTTAGAGATATTCAAGGGATTGTTTTTGATAAGGACGGTACGCTAGAGGATTCGCGAGCTTTCTGGTACGATCGAGCTATAGCCCGGATACAAGCCATTGAATCGCGAATCCCTGGTTTAGAGTCTTTATTAACTAAAACTTTCGGTATTGGGGCAAATAGTCTCAATCCTGCCGGTTTAATGGCAGTGGGCAGCCGCAGAGATAATCATATCGCCGCTGCCGGTTGTATTGCTTCCACCGGCCGGGATTGGTTAACGGCAATGGCGATCGCAAAAGCATCCTTCCAAGCGGCCGATGAAAAGGTTCCCCCCCGCTTAAATCCCCTCTATCCCCAATGTTTAGAAGTAATTCGTTATCTGCACGCGGCCGGTTTACAATTGGCGATTCTTTCCTCCGATACCACAGCACGAGTTGAGCAATTTGTCAAGGAAAATCACCTATTAAATTATATCAAAATTGCCCGAGGCTGCGATCGAGGTTTAAGTAAACCAGATCCCTTATTATTGCAAGAAACCTGTCAAGCTTTGGGGACCGCAGTGGACAAAACCCTGATGGTGGGGGACACTAGGGCCGATTGGGAAATGGCTAAACAGGCAAAATCAGCAGCTGCGATCGCAATTAGTTGGCAACCAGAAACCCATCAAGATTTACAATTAGCTGATGTGGTCATTAGAGAACTTGCTGCCATCTCGGTTATCAGCTTCTCAAGGCAAGAGGCAACAGGCAAAAGGCAAAAGAAAGAATCTGGCAATTCTCCCACCTAAAAAGATGGATAGTTATCAGTTATCATTTTAGCTTTCAGCCATCAGCCATCAGCTTTTTTCTCCCCCACACCCCACACCCCACACCCCATACCCCACACCCCACACCCCACACCCCAATTCATAATTCCCTCTATGCTAACAATTGCCTTACCGAAGGGTGCTTTACTAAACGAAAGTATCCAAATATTTCAGAAAATTGGCTTAGATTTTAGTGCCTTTCTTGACTCAAAAAATCGCCAACTACAGATTACCGACCCCACTAACCAAGCGAAAGCGTTATTAGTCAGAGCCACAGATGTACCAGTTTATGTAGAATACGGTCAGGCACAATTAGGCATCGCCGGTTATGATGTTTTATTGGAAAAATCTCCCGATGTGGCTAATTTAATTGACCTAAAATTTGGTTATTGTCGGATGTCGGTAGCTGTCCCTGCTGATAGTCCCTATCAAAGTCCTCTAGACATTCCCCATCACGGTAAAGTCGCCTCAAAATTTGTCAATTGTGCTAAGGATTATTTTCGTCGTTTAGATATTCCCGTCGAGATTATACCTCTCTATGGTTCCGTAGAATTAGGCCCGATTACGGGGATGTCAGAAGCGATAGTTGACCTAGTTTCCACCGGTCGAACTTTACGCGAAAATGGTTTAGTAGAAATTGCCGAATTATTTGCTAGTAGCGCTCGATTAATCGCCCATCCCCTCAGCTATCGACTAAATCGTGATCAGATTTATAACTGGGTAGAAAAGCTCAGTTTAACGAATCAGCACCCCCCTTATTAAGCGGGTATCAAGGGTAGGGTTGATTCATGAATCAACCCTACCTTGAATCAACCCTACCTTAAATCAACCCTACCTTAAATCAACCCTACCTTAAATCAACCCTACCTTGAATCAACCCTAGGGATCAAGGGGTGATCAAAGGCAAAATCTATCTTATATTTAATTAGAACCATTGACTTATTTCCCCCTAACCTAATTATTTCAATAGCAAACCAATAAGCGCACCAGCCAGAATTAACCAAGTAGAATTAACCTGAAAACGTAGTAAAAGAATAGCGGAGACAAGAGATAAAATGATAGCCAATAAATTAAAAGGTAAATTCCCGTAGGGTTGTAACCAAGTAGCTAGAGCTAAATTAAAAATAACTGCTACCATTAAAGCCACAGCACTAGCATTAATTGCATCTAAAAAAGCACCCGCCCAAGCGGACTCTCTCAGTTTAGGAATAAGAGGATTAAGTAATAAAACAAAGATAAAAGAAGGAAAAAAAATCGCTAGAGTCGCCACAATTGCCCCCGATACTCCTAATATTTGATAACCGATAAAAGTGGCTGTGGATAACACTGGACCGGGGGTAAATTGACCCACAGCAATAGCATCTAATAATTGTTGCTGGGTTAACCATCCTCTCCCCTGCACTAAATCCCCCTCTAAAAAGGCAACTAACACATAACCACTACCAAATAAAACACTACCCACCTTGAGGAAAAATAGCCCTAATCCTGTTAATGTTGGTGGGATGTTGCTAGGATTAGCAACCGCCGTCGCACCGCCTATTCCTGCCACAATCAGGGGAAAAGTAGCGAATTTTTTTAGGATAAACATTCCGATAATTCCGCCTAACAGTAAAGCGATAACTTCATTTAACCCTAAGATTAATAATCCGATAACTCCCAATCCGATGAAGAGTAATTGACGGGTTTTCAGTGCCTTTTTGCCTAAGCGCCAGAGTGCCTGAAAAATCACCGCAATTACTACCGGTTTAATCCCCGCAAAAATCGGAGCCACATCCGGTAAAGTCCCGTAGGTAGTATAAATCCAAGCTAGAAAACCCGTAATTAACACCGCAGGAGTAATAAAACAAACCCCCGTGATTATTAAACCCGCTAAACCACCAAAAATATAACCGATATGAATAGCCATTTCCGTGGAATTAGGACCAGGAATCAGATTAGTTGCCCCCACCAAATCGAGAAATCGCTCCTTAGTCATCCAACCGCGACGCTTAACCACTTCTTCCTCCATTAAAGCGATATGGGCAGCCGGACCACCAAAACCGATAAGGCCGATTTTGAGAAATAAAAGGGCAAGTTGTGAGAGATTGGGAGGCGATGAAGTCAGCATTTTCTGATTACCAATAGTTTTTCTAGAATCAAGTTTATATCCAAAAGAATAAGCTTAAGCTAAATTCTTGGCTAGATATCGTCACTGCTAAAATTCCATAATTGCAAAAGTGTTTTATACAAACTCAATCATAAATATTTAAGGCTCCCGGTCAAGTAAATTTGATACAAAAAAAGTTAAGAAAACTTTATAAATAATATTGATTAGTTTATTTATAATAAGCCCCATTAATACCAACTGAAACCATAATCAACCATAAACAATAATCAATTATCAGAATCGATGCTAATCTATGCAAAAAAACTCTATGGACAGCTTGCCGCCCAAGACTAACCAGTTTTCAGATACCCAAGAGCCAGCAGCGAGTCCAACTCAGCGCCAAGCAGTGCCGGTCAATTATGAGTACAGCCTCAATCTGCCGGAATTACTCAACCAGCTTGACCTCTCAGTGTTGATTTCCACCTACCAAGCGGGACGAGTGGCCAGCATTGGCACTTATCAAGGACAAATGCGGGTGAGTTTCGCCCATTTTGACCAAGCAATGGGTTTAACCCGAACCGCTACCGGAATTGCTGTGGGCGCTCGTCAGGCAATTTGGAATTTACCCGCTAATCGAGAGATTGCCCCCCAGATTAAACCAGAAGGGGAACAGGATATCGCTTTTTTAGCTCGTTCCTCTCACCTCACCGGTCTGATTATGGGTCATGATTTGGCCTTTGGCAGTAATCGCCTTTGGGTGGTCAATACCCTATTTAACTGTCTGGCAACCATCGAAGGAAATTGGAGTTTTCTCCCCCAGTGGAAACCGCCCTTTATTACCGAGTTGGTCCCCGGGGACCGCTGCCACCTCAATGGCTTGGCTATGGCTGAAAATAGCGGCACTCCCGCCTATGTGACGGCATTGGGGGAAACCAACGAGGAAAGCCTCTGGCGAGAGAATAAGGCCCAAGGGGGATGCTTGATTGATGTGCCGAGGGGAGAGGTGATTCTGCGGGGTTTAGCTATGCCCCATTCTCCCCGTCTTTACCAGGGTAATCTCTATTTTCTCAATTCCGGTTATGGAACCTTGAACCGTTGGCATCCCCAAACTGGCAGCACGGAAATCATCGCCGAATTGCCCGGTTTTACCCGGGGTTTGGACTGTTGGGAAGGTCACGCCTTTGTCGGGTTGTCCCAAGTACGGGAAACGGCGGTTTTTGGCGGTTTACCCCTGGATGAGCGGCGTAATCAATTGCGGTGCGGGTTGGCTATTGTCAACCTGGCTACCAGTCAACTGGTGGCAACTTTTTGGTTCAATAGCGGCGTGGAGGAGGTTTTTGCCGTCTCCGTCCTACCGGGCTACCGCAACCCGGCGCTAATTGGACCAGATACCGACCTCGATGGCTCTCAATCCGTCTGGATGGTGCCTTCTTTGGCGACTTAAGTAGGGAGGCACAATTATTTGTAGGATGGGTTAGCGGTAGCGTAACATGAGCAGGCGTTGGGTTTCATGCTTCAACCCAACCTACGTTCATCTTATATTTAATTCCACCCACCCACTTAATTGTTTAATTTTTACTCTTTAATTCAGGAAAAAATCATGTCAACTCCTTTTTTAGTTAAGGATATCTTCCCCGGTTTAGGTAGCTCCTCCCCCGGCAGTCTGACGGCATTATATAGTTTTACCAATAAATGTTAGAACAAAGATGTAGATGTAGGTTGCTCTAATGGGAAGTTTTGTGACGACAAGTAGCATTGATGATATTTATGGGGAATAATAGATTTAGATGAGTGCCTAACTTTCCAATTGGTAGCGACTTGCCATGAACCAAACAACCGCCAATTATGATGAACCCTGGAAAGAAGCATTAAGCGAGTATTTTGAAGCGTTTTTATACTTCTTTTTTCCCGAAGTTCACCAACTAATTGATTGGACAAAAACTCCCGAATCCCTAGAAAAAGAACTCAAACGGATTACCGCTTCAGCAAAGACAAAAAAACGTTTTGCTGACAAACTTTATAAGGCTTGGCTACTTGAGGGACAAGAAGTCTGGATTTTGATTCATATTGAAATTCAAAGCCAGTACGAAGAAAATTTCCCTCAGAGGATGTATATTTATAACTATCGGGCCTTTGATTTGTATCAGAAACCGGTTATCAGTCTCGCTATATTAGGAGATGAACGAGTAAATTGGCGACCAGATTCCTATAATTATACTATCGCTGGTTGTGAAGTCAGCCTCAAATTCCCAACGGTTAAATTACTGGACTATGAGGAAAACTGGTCAGAACTAGAAACAAGTAGCAATCCCTTTGCTATAATAGTCATGGCACACCTGAAAACAAAAGCGACTACTGGGAAGCTGCCACAACGGGAACAGTGGAAGTGGAAGTTAATCAGGGGATTATATGAAAAGGAGTTCGAGAGAGAACAGATAATTAAACTGTTTGAAATCATCGACAATATGATGACTTTATCCACTGAATTGCAGTCAAGTTTAGAAAGTAAAATCAAACAATTTGAGGAGGAAAGAACCATGCCTTTAATGAGTAATATGGAGTTACGAGGAATCGAACGCGGTAAAGAAATTGGCAAGGAAATTGGCAAGGAAATTGGGGTGCTAGAAAAAAGCCGCGATGACATAAAAACAGTTTTAACTGTGCGGTTTGGAGAGATTTCTTCAGAAATTGAAGAGATAATCGGCAAAATGACTAACCCTACTATCTTAGAAGAGCTACTAAAATTAGCAGCTACCGCTAATTCTCTCGCAGAATTTCAGCAGTCTTTGGCTAAAATCAATATCTAGAAAACGGGTTTCTTTGAGAACCTATTTAGAAACCGGGTTTCTTCGAGAAACCCGGTTTCTGGACTTATTAACGAATAAAATTAATCTGACAAATATTAAGAGGAATAATCGGTTCAAATTCTTTTCGGTCAGAAGTAAGTAAAATTCCTTTTTCTTGATTGGCTAAAGTCAAAGCAAAACAATCAGCTAAAGAAATGCGCTTAATTAGTGCCTTATATTGGCTTACTTGTCGCCAAAACTTGCTACTTAAATCAAAGCGAGTTTTTATGTTAATATCACTTAATTCTTGAATTAGTTTTTCTGTTTCTGATTCTCCTATATCGCGATAAAAATTATAGTAAACTTCGCAAAGATTAACAACATGAATCATTTTGTTATTATTTTGATTAGTGATGGTTTCTCTGACAAGATCCGCTCCTGTTTCATTACGAACAAAAGCAATTACAGCACAAGCATCTAAAATGATATTCATCTATTACGCTCCTCCCAATCAATTTCTGCTTGTTTTTGTTGGGCAAAATCTTCACTACTGGTGGGTGCATGAGCATATTTACCTTGTAATGATTTAATTAACTGTTGTCTTTCTTCTTCTGATTTAGGTTTAATTTGAGGCAAAAAATTTTGCTCGATTAACTCTCTAATTTGCAATAATTGTTCGCCAGAAAGATTAGCTAATGATTCAATTATTTGTTGACGTATTGCTGTAGCATTCATGATTATTACTGACAATTAAGTATAAAAAGTTACTATGGTTACAATCTATCACAAAAAATGCTAATTGGCCAGCAAACCTCTAAAATTAAGCAAATAACTGCCTCGCTTTGACGTTAGCGATCGCATCTTCGCAATAACTGAGAAAACGGGTTTCTTAGAAAACGGGTTTCTTTGAGAAACCCGTTTTCTGTTAATTTTTGTTATATCCCCCTTGAAAAATTCGGGATTCTTTGCACAAAATAGTCGAAGTCATCCTTTGCGGTCAATGTCATGACTTCTACCCTGTTGCCGATTTTTCCTGCTGTTGACGATGTTTTGTTCAATTTTGCTCAATCTGATGGCTTGAGTCAAGCTAATCAGGTGAATAGTGTGAGAAATCAGCGTTTAACCGCTACCGTAGTTTTCCTCGATGCTGGTGTTAGCGATTATCAAAGTCTCCAAGCTGGGGTAATTCCAGAAGTCGCCACTGTTATTCTCTCTCCCAACGAAGACGGAATCGAACAAATATCCGCTTTTTTACAACAAAATCCCCAGATTACCACCACCACCTCTATTATTAAATCGGTGCGTTACGCTATCGCGCTTCACCCCTAAGAGTAAGCGGACAACTCAAATGAACCAACCAACCGCCAATTATGATGAACCCTGGAAAGAAGCATTAAGCGAGTATTTTGAAGCGTTTTTATGCTTCTTTTTTCCCGAAGTTCACCAAGTAATTGATTGGACAAAAATTCCCGAATCCCTAGAAAAAGAACTGAAACGTATTACCGCTTCAGCTAAGACAAAAAAACGTTTCGCAGACAAACTCTATAAAGTTTGGTTACTCAGGGGTGAAGAAGTCTGGATTTTGATTCATATTGAAATTCAAAGCCAGTACGAAGAAAATTTCCCTCAGAGGATGTATATTTATAACTATCGGGCCTTTGATTTGTATCAGAAACCGGTTATCAGTCTCGCTATATTAGGAGATGAACGAGTAAATTGGCGACCAGATTCCTATAATTATACTATCGCTGGTTGTGAAGTCAGCCTCAAATTCCCAACGGTTAAATTACTGGACTATGAGGAAAACTGGTCAGAACTAGAAACAAGTAGCAATCCCTTTGCTATAATAGTCATGGCACACCTGAAAACAAAAGCGACTACTGGGAAGCTGCCACAACGGGAACAGTGGAAGTGGAAGTTAATCAGGGGATTGTATGAAAAGGAGTTCGAGAGAGAACAGATAATTAAACTGTTTGAAATCATCGACAATATGATGACTTTATCCACTGAATTGCAGTCAAGTTTAGAAAGTAAAATCAAACAATTTGAGGAGGAAAGAACCATGCCTTTAATGAGTAATATGGAGTTACGAGGAATCGAACGCGGTAAAGAAATTGGCAAGGAAATTGGCAAGGAAATTGGAGCGTTAGAAAATGCTCGTGATTTTGTGAAAAAAGTTTTGGAAAACCGACTAGGCGATATTCCTGGAGATATTGGACAATGTCTCAATGATGCTTCAGTTATTTCGGTTTTAGAAGAGATGTTAAAAGCCGCACTTATAGTAAATTCTTTTGAGGAGTGTAGGAAGTCTTTTAGTATCATCATAAATAAGTAGTGTGGGTAATACCTACCTTACTTAGTAAACTGTTTGAAATCATCGACAATATGATGACTTTATCCCCTGAATTACAGTCAAGTTTAGAGAGTAAAATCAAACAATTTGAGGAGGAAAGAACCATGCCTTTAATGAGTAATATGGAGTTACGAGGAATAGAACGCGGTAAGGAAATTGGAGCGTTAGAAAAAAGCCGCGATGACATAAAAACAGTTTTAACTGTGCGGTTTGGACAAATTTCTTCAGAAATTGAAGAGATAATCGGCAAAATGACTAACTCGACTATCTTAGAAGAGCTACTAAAATTAGCAGCTACTGCTAATTCTCTCGCAGAATTTAAGCAGTCTTTGGCTAAAATCAATATCTAGAAAACGGGTTTCTTTGAGAACCTATTTAGAAACCGGGTTTCTTCGAGAAACCCGGTTTCTGGACTTATTAACGAATAAAATTAATCTGACAAATATTAAGAGGAATAATCGGTTCAAATTCTTTTCGGTCAGAAGTAAGTAAAATTCCTTTTTCTTGATTGGCTAAAGTCAAAGCAAAACAATCAGCTAAAGAAATGCGCTTAATTAGTGCCTTATATTGGCTTACTTGTCGCCAAAACTTGCTACTTAAATCAAAGCGAGTTTTTATGTTAATATCACTTAATTCTTGAATTAGTTTTTCTGTTTCTGATTCTCCTATATCGCGATAAAAATTATAGTAAACTTCGCAAAGATTAACAACATGAATCATTTTGTTATTATTTTGATTAGTGATGGTTTCTCTGACAAGATCCGCTCCTGTTTCATTACGAACAAAAGCAATTACAGCACAAGCATCTAAAATGATATTCATCTATTACGCTCCTCCCAATCAATTTCTGCTTGTTTTTGTTGGGCAAAATCTTCACTACTGGTGGGTGCATGAGCATATTTACCTTGTAATGATTTAATTAACTGTTGTCTTTCTTCTTCTGATTTAGGTTTAATTTGAGGCAAAAAATTTTGCTCGATTAACTCTCTAATTTGCAATAATTGTTCGCCAGAAAGATTAGCTAATGATTCAATTATTTGTTGACGTATTGCTGTAGCATTCATGATTATTACTGACAATTAAGTATAAAAAGTTACTATGGTTACAATCTATCACAAAAAATGCTAATTGGCCAGCAAACCTCTAAAATTAAGCAAATAACTGCCTCGCTTTGACGTTAGCGATCGCATCTTCGCAATAACTGAGAAAATGGGTTTCTCCTTTAAGTAAGAAACCCGGTTTCTTGTATAAATGTTAATTTTTGTTATATCCCCCTTGAAAAATTCGGGATTCTTTGCACAAAATAGTCGCATTAATCTTTTGCAGTCAGTGTCATGACTTCTACCCTTTTGCCGAGCCTTTCTGCTGTTGACGATGTTTTGTTCAATTTTGCTCAATCTGATGGCTTTGTTCAAGCTAATCAGGTGGATAGTGCGAGAAATCAGCGTTTAACCGCTACCGTAGTTTTCCTCGATGCTGGTGTTAGCGATTATCAAAGTCTCCAAGCTGGAGTAATTTCAGAAGTCGCCACCGTTATTCTCACTCCCAATCAAGACGGAATCGAACAAATATCCGCTTTTTTACAACGAAATCCCCAGATTACCACCATTCACCTGGTTTCCCATGGTGCGCCGGGATGCTTATATTTAGGGAATTGTCAACTTAATTTAACAAATATTTACGATTATCGCCAACAGTTACAGAATTGGGCGAAGATTAATCATATTCTACGGCGTTGTCAAATTGAAAGATGATCAGAATCAGCTGGGAACTGAAATCACTTTGATAGCAAGGATTGCATTGCATCTTTCATATTCTGATCTGACAACGCCAATCCTTATGAACTCTGAGATTGATATTCTCAATCTTAATTGAGATGACTATATTTGTCTTGTAGCAAGGTTTAATACGTTTCTGCCATGGATACCTACTCCCCCGCCTTACGCTCTGCTGTTGCTGATGTTCTCCAATCCCTAGGGGATTTTGCCGCTGATCCTCTCTTTGCGGAAAAGTTTAAGCTAGTTTTTGGCACGGAGATTACGCCACGACGGTTCCGTGCGTTAACGTCCCCCGGAAATCTGCCGGAAGTTGAAATCCTAGCGGATGGGATTTTAGACGGCGCGGTAGGGGCTTTTTCGGCCCAGACAGGCAAGATCTATCTGTCGGAGTCGGTGGTTAATGGGGATGCGGGGCGCTTGCGGGCGGTGTTGTTAGAGGAGATTGGGCATTATTTGGATTTGGTGGTTAACGCTCAGGATACAACCGGGGATGAGGGTGAGTTGTTTTCGGCGCTGGTGCGGGGTGTTGAGATTGGCAGTGGGGAATTGCGTCGCCTACAGACAGAGGATGATTGGGCGGTCATTACCATTGATGAGCAGTTGGTCGCAGTAGAGCAGGCGACAACTAATCTGGGTTTAAGGCAAGGATATGGCTATCGAGATGATTCCGTCACGACATCAGACTCCGGCGATATCTGGATTTTTTCGACCACCGGTCAGGGAAATAGTAATCATTACGTCCAAGTGTCCTCTACCGCAACGAACGTTGATCTGGTACTAGACCTTTATAATCACTCTACCGGCCAGCTTTTAGTTCGCGCAGACGATTATGGCTCAAATTATAATTTAGAGGGCATTTCCCTTGCAGATCTTCCTGCTGGAACCTATTCTGCTGTTGTTTATAACTATTACGGTGCTAACATTGGTTGGCCAGGCTCGGCTGGCTACCGACTAGAGATTAATGCGCCCCAGTCGGATTTGTGGCCTGTACCGTTGGAGTTGATTATTTCCACGACGCCGGGGAACTCGACCCAAGCCACCCAGATCACCTCGACTAATACTCTCTATATCGACGGCGCTTGGCAGAATATCGGCAGTGGCAGTACGGTATCGGGCTTTTGGAGCCGTTTACTTCTGAATGGAACCCAGATTGCTTCTTGGAATAACCTTGCGTTTAGCGCTGGCGACTTTGACTACTTCACCGACTTCGCTCTTGGCCCTCTAGCACCGGGCAACTATACCCTGACCTTACAGGTTGACTCTACCAATGCGGTTTTTGAGAGTGACGAGTCGAATAACACATATTCTCGCACGTTTACAGTCACAGCACCGAGTATTCCTCAAGATGGATACGAATCCAATAACACCCTCGCGACGGCAAGAAATCTCGGAACCCTGAGCGGATTAAGCGCCCTGCAAAATCTGACCATTCACAGTTCTACAGATACCGACTTTTTCCGCTTTACCACGGCGGGAACCTCCACCGATGAACACTATATCGCCGCTTTCTTTAATGGCGCTCAGGGGATTATTGATCTTAATTTCTTTGACAGCGCCGGTAACTTTCTGTTCTATGCTCTGGGAGAAGGGTCTGGCTACAACTATGTTCCCCTAGGCGGTTTACCGGCGGGGACCTACGTTGTCCAGTTGGGGAGTTATGCTGGGCAGACCAGTCCTGGTTATTTACTGGAATTTAATCTGCCAGTGGCTTTTACGACTACAGGTGATCGCCTAGAAACCAGTGGCAATTCTAATAGACCTCTCCATAATTTAATTAAATCACAATATATAGGATATAATAAAACAAATAGTAACTCAAAAAAGCCATGAAAAACTACACTTGGGAATACATTCAAAAATATCCGAAACAAACTAAAAGACTATTAGGAATTGACTACCAACAACTAGAACAACTGATGGCACTTGGAAAACTTATACATCGGAAAAACCAATCAGAAATCGAAAAAACCAAAATTAGGATTAATCAACCAGGAAGCGGAACACCTCCTAAATTATCAGAAGAGGAACAAATTGTTCTAATGTTGGTTTATTTAAGACATCATCTAAGCTTTCAAATCTTAGGACTAATATTTCAAGTGAGTGAATCAACGGCTCATAATATCTTTACCTATTGGCAAAAACTTTTTGAAGGAGAGTTACCGCCAAGTTTGTTAGAACAAATAAAGAAGTGCCAAGAAGAGGAAATAATAATTGAACAATTAAGGGATTATGAGTTGATTGTCGATAGCGCAGAACAGCCCGTGGAGAGGCCGACCGATTATCAAGAACAAAAAATATATTATTCGGGAAAGCAAAAAAGACATACTTTAAAAAGTCAATTTATTGTCTTGCCAAAAGCTGAAGATATTGTTGATGTAGTTATTGGTCAACCTGGTCCGACGAGCGACATAAAAATCTGTCGGCAAACTTTAAGCAAATTCGATTCTCAACAAACTTTTATTGGAGATAAAGCTTACCTAGGAGAAAATCAAATCAGAACTCCTGATAAAAAACCTAAGAATGGAGAATTAACCGAGAATCAAATTAAAGAAAATAAAGTTTTATCATCTCGGCGAATTTTTGTTGAGCATTTAATTCGAGTTGTCAAAGTATTTAAAGTAGTTCAAGAAAGATTTAGATTAAATAAAAGTCGATATAAATCGGTTTTACTGACCGTTTGTGGCTTAGTAAGGTTGAGAATTAGTGCGCTAATTTTAGAAGTAATAGAAGGGGAGCAATCAGGGGAAGTAATTGACGTTATAATTAGCCATAGTTTTCCGTCAAAATTGGATTTTGTCTCTTCAAACCCTGATTAATCGGTTTTGAGAGCTAATTTTGACTCTTGGTCTAATCTGCCTCTCTTCCTTGCTGTGACTGACTTATAAATTTTTGGAGAGGTCTAATAATTTTGGAACAACGCCAACGTCCTTGGGAACCGTTGCGGGCTTTAAGCGGGAAAATGATCTGTCTATCCATACCCCCACGGATCAGGATTGGTTTTCTTTTACGATTACAGGGCAGACTAACAATAATCATTACATCGCCATTGATTTTAATAACACCCAGGGGAATTTAGATTTAGCCCTCTATGATAACCAAGGTCGTCTGATTACCTACGAGGCCAATAACACCGACGGGGAGTATATATCCCTCTGGGGACTGCCCCAAGGTACCTACCGAGCGGCGGTTTACAGTTGGCTTGGGCAAACGAATGAATATGATTTAATTATCAACGCGCCCGGAACGACTTCGGGGATTCAGAGCGACAGCTTTGAAAGCAATAACACCCGAAGCGCCGCTAAGGCCTTAAAGAATTTTGGTTGGAGTTCTGAGAGCGGCTACAAAGAGTGGAATAATCTTTCCATCCACACGGCCAGCGATGAGGATTGGTTTAGTTTTGACCTCAAGCAAACCGGTGTCGAGGGGCATTTTGTCGGCATTGCGCTGGATAATATCCAAGGGGATTTGGATATTGAGCTTTACAACAGCGCCGGTAACAAAATTGGGGAATCCAAGGGAACCCGTAATTTTGAGTCTATCAGTCTAGCGGGCCGGGGAACGGGTACTTATTTTGTGCGGGTGTTAGGTTTTAATAGTGCCGTCAATCCCAATTATTCCCTAGTCGTCAATACCCCTGGGGATGATATTTTTGAAGCCAATAATACGCGGGCAGTGGCGAAGGATTTAAGCAATCTCCGCACGTCTCCCCTCAAAACCTGGCAAAATCTGTCTATTACCGCCGGTGATAATGATTGGTTTAAGTTCAATTTACCGAGTCGGGGAACGGCTAATGATTTTGTCAGCGTTACCTTCGATCACAGTTTGGGGGATGTTGACCTAGAGCTTTATAACAGTAGCGGTACCCGTATCCTCAGTTCGGCAGGAACGTCTAATAGCGAGCGTATTTCCCTGGAGGGGCAGACTAGCGGCGATTACTTTGTGCGGGTGTTGGGTTATAACAACGCCACTAACCCCAACTACGACCTCACCATTAGCGCACCTTTAGCCAACGGGGCGGATAGCTTTGAGTCGAATAATAGTTTTTCGACGGCCTATAACCTGAATAATCAAATTGCGCCCTCCCAACAGGGGCGGCAGGTGGTCACCTTGGGGACTGATCCCGAGGAGTTTCTCTCGATTCACAACGGTAGTGATGTGGATTGGTTTAAGTTCACGATCGCCGGCGCCGGTCAGCAGGGACATTATGCGGCCATTAGTTTTGACCACACCCTGGGGGATCTAGATCTACAGCTTTACAATAGCTCTAACACCCTACTCAAAACCTCGGAGGGGGTCGCCAACGCCCATTCGGTGGACTTAAAGGGATTGAGTGCCGGGACTTATTATTTGCGGGTTTATGGTCACAATGGGGAGGTCAATCCGAGCTATACCTTGACAGTGGACGCGCCCTTTGCTGGGGTAACGGCGGACTGGGGGGAAGGCTCCGATAATAACAACGCGATCAGTCGGGCGACCAACTTGGGCAAGCTTGACCGTCAGTTTAATCGGGACAATTTATCGATTACCGCCAACGACACGGACTGGTTCCGCTTCGAGATTGACGCTAAGGGCGGGGTATCTGACGCGGCGGGTATTACTTTCAACCACCAGCAGGGGGATTTGGACATTGAGCTTTACGCTTCTGATGGGACGACCCTTCTGGATTCTTCCCAGGGAGTAGGGAACACGGAGAGCATTTCCCTCAATGGCCGCAACGCGGAGGTCTATTTCCTCAAGGTCTATGGCTATGGCGGGGCGACAAATTCAGAATATAGTGTGGCCATCAGCGCCCCGGTGAATGCGGCGGGGGATTGGGCGGATCGGCTGGCGGCCAATAACACGGCGGCGACGGCGCGGGATCTGAGGACGGTGCAGGGTTTACAAACGTGGGAGCCGTTCTCGATTCACACGGCGACGGATGTGGATTGGTTTAAGTTCACGACTTTGGCGACGGCCAGCGCCACGGATTATCTACAAATTGACTTTGACCATACCCTGGGGGATTTGGAGCTTGAGCTTTACGCTGCCAATGGCACGACTCTGTTAGGCAAGTCGGAAACCACCAATAATTTTGAGCGCTTGAATTTGGTTAACACCAGTAATCAACCCCTAGGGGCGGGAACTTATCTGGTGAAGGTGACGGGTTATAACGGCGCGATTAATCCCAGTTATCAGCTTTCCCTCAACGCGCCCGATCCTAGTGTCAGTAAGGCGGATTGGGCGGAGGCGAATAATACCCGCGCCACGGCGACGGATCTTCAGACAATTGACGGGTCTCGTCTGTTTTCGGGGCTATCCATCCATCAGGGCGGCGATGAGGATTGGTTTAAGTTTACGACCATTGGTACGGGTCTTGCGGGTCAGGAGGTGAGCATCGCCTTCGATCACCAGTTGGGGAATCTTCAGTTGCAACTCTACCGGGAAGGTCAATCCACGCCGGTGTTAACCTCTGACACCCAGGGCGATCGGGAGTCGGTGTCTTTGGCTGGGTTAGCGGCGGGAACCTATGTGGTGCGGGTTTACGGGGCCACCGGTTCGGTGACGAATCCGGAGTATTCCCTCTCGATCAACGCGCCCCAAACCCCGGAGGCGGATTGGCTGGATAAGCGTAGTCAGCCGAACAATACCCTAACGCTGGCCTATGATCTGCGGAATATTGACGGTAGTGTGGCCCTCAGCGGCCTCTCGATTCACACCACGACGGATGAGGATTGGTTTAAGGTACAGGTCAAGCAACGCACCGCCGCTAATCAGTTTGTCAACCTTGATTTTAATCACCAAGAGGGGGATCTGCGCCTCGAACTCTTTAACGCATCGGGGACTAAATTAAGGGAGTCCAATACCGATAAAAACTCGGAGCAGGTTTCCCTTGCGAACCTCGACCCCGGCGCTTACTACGTCAAAGTGTCCGGCGCCGTCAATCCCAACTACAGCCTCACGGTGCAGGGGATTCCTGACTTGGTAGCCGACGCTTTGGAAGGCGCGACCAATGGCCCGAAGGATGCTTATCAGTTGCGGGATTTGGCGGTTAGCGGTGGGAAAAACCTATTTCCAACCCCTACATACACCTATACGAGTCCCTACACCGGTAGGACGCAAACTTTTTATAGCGAAGCAGCTTGGACTGCCGCAATGATTACAGATAGAGATTATCACGAAGGATTATCCCGAAATCAAAAACGAGTAGAACAAAGACGGACATCCTCCGTACAAGCTTCTCCCCAAAGTAGCCGTACACCCCAACAAAGCTCTTCCCCCCGAACGGTAACACTTTCCCGCGATGAAGTGGGGATACTCGTTCAACTGGCCAGCCGAACTAATAATCCTCGTGCTTCTATACTTAGGTGGCTAAATATAGAGTCTCTGAATCAAATAAAAATAAAATCTTTAGGACAAAATCTAACAAGCATCCCCGATCTTTCCATCGACACCGCCACTGATCAAGACTGGTTCAGATTCACATTATCGGGTCAAGGGCAAGACGGACAATATGTCGGTTTAAACTTCGATAACTCTTTAGGAAACTTACAACTCGAACTCTTTGAAGTCTTTAACACCGACACCAATACCACCGAGAGCCAATACCGAACCTTCCTAGTCGATCGCACTGGGGGCAACAGTGGCAATCAACAGATCAACCTCGCCGGATTAGCCAAAGGGGATTACCTAGTACGAGTCAGTGGCGTTAACGGTGCGACCAACCCGAACTATAACGTGGTCTTTAACGCTCCCCCTGTTCTAGACACCGCCGGGGATTGGACAGAAGCCACCACCGACAACACCGCCAGCAAACCCTACGACCTCAAAACCGTCGAAGGCGTAACCTCCCTCAGCGCCCTCTCCATCCACACCGCCAGCGATCGAGACTGGTTCCAATTCAAAACCACCAGCGTCGGCAAAGCCGGTCATAACCTCCGCATCGACTTCAACCACGCCCTCGGCGACCTCGATCTCGTCCTCTATAACCAAGACGGCACCACTGTGCAGGGACGATCCGAAACCACCGAAAACTACGAAGAAATTAGCCTCGACGGCCTCGCCGCCGGTACTTATCAAGTCCAAGTCCTCGGCTACCAAAACGCCACCAACCCCAACTACACCCTCACCCTCAGCGCCCCCAACGGCACTCAAACCCCCATCCTCTCCGACTACCTCGAAACCAACAACAGCGCCGCCACCGCCACCGACCTCGATCGCATCAGTAACCTCCGTAGTATCCCTGGACTCACCATCCATCAAGGAGACAACGACTGGTTTAAATTCACCACCACCCAAACCAGCACCGCCGCCAACTTCCTCAGCGTCGAATTTGAACACGCCCAGGGCGACCTACAACTAGAACTCTATCGGGCCAGCAACCTGACCACCCCCTACAAAACCGCCAACCTCTCCAGCGCCACCAATAACCGAGAAACCCTTTCCCTCGCCGGAGAAATCGCCGGCACCTACTACGCGCGGGTCATCGGCAACAGCAACGCCACCAACAACTACCAGTTCTACATCGACGCGCCCACCAACGCCGCCAACACCAAAAACGAATGGACGATCTTCGTCTATATGACCGGCAGTGACCTCGCTGAATCCGCCTTCAACGACATCAACGAGATGGAACTGGCCGCCGCCTCCCTGCCCAGTAACGTCAAAATCGCCGTCTTCTGGGATCAAACCGCCAACCGACCCTACGCCACCGCCAATCAAACCGCTTGGGGAACCGCCGGCTGGGCCATTCTCCAACCCGACACCGATTTAGAGCGCGTCGCCACCCCCTTCACCCTCCTAGACGAGAAAAACTCCGGCGATCCCGCTACCCTGACGGAATTTATCAACCTCGCCAAATCCGCCGCCCCGGCCAATAACTACGGACTGATCCTGTGGAACCACGGCAACGGCGAACTCGGAGGCTTTAACGTCGATAACGAAGGCACCTCCGCCAATACCGGTGCCGATCGCCTCTACAGTACCGAACTCGACACCGCCCTCCAAAACGTCAAAAACGCCGATCCCAGCTTCTCCCTCAAACTGTTGGCTTTTGATGCCTGTTTAATGGCTATGGCGGAAGTTGCCTATATGGTACGCAACCACGCCGAAATTTTTGTCGCCTCTCAGGAAGCCGCCGAAGACACCGGCTACGACTACACCACCGCCTTCGCCGCCCTGATCAATAACCCCGGCGAAGTCAAAGCCATCGATCTGGCCAATAGCCTCATCGCCAGCTACCAACAACAACACCAAGGCGACCGTCGGGGTTGGGATACCCTCTCCGCCACCAGCACCTCTGCCCTCAACACCCTCGTCACCAGCGTCAAAACCTTTACCGACGCCGCCGTCGCCCTCACCAGTAATGCCACTTGGGACGCGATCAAAGATGCCCGCGATTTCGCCAACAGCTTCTACCCCGCCCCCTACTACCGGGATTTAGGTCAGTTCCTCCAAGCCGTCGCCACCAGCGCCAACAGCAATCTTCCCGCCAATCTCAAAACCGCCGCCAATAACGCCCTCACCGCCCTGCGTAACCTAGTGGTGGATAAAACCGCCGACCAACGCAACGTTCAGGGTCTCTCGGTCTATTTTCCCGACAGCGGGGCGATCGATGCCGGTTACCTCGGCCGCAACTCGCAATTCCTCAACGCCACCGGCTGGACAAATTTCCTCAACGCCTTTACCACCCGCGGCAGTAGCACCCGCAACCCCCTCCTACAGGATTGGGCCGAAGGCAACGACGTGGCCGCCCGCGCCTTTAACCTCAACACCTTAACCGGTAGCGGCCATCGCTTTACGAACCTCAGCCTTCCCAACGCCGCCGATCAAGACTATTACCGCTTTAACCTTTCCCAAGCCGGTGCCACCAGCAACACCCTCACTGTTTCCTTCACCCCCCAAAGCGGCCAAAGCCTAGCGGTTTCCCTCTTCGACCCCGATAACCGGACCACGGCGCTGAAAACCGCCACCGCCAGCAACGGGCAAGCCAGCTTTAACCTATCGGGATTAGCGGCCAATAAAGAATATCTATTACTGGTCAACAGTCCCACGACGACCGGCCAACCCATTCCCAACTACACCCTCGCCATTAACGCCCCCGGTGCTGTCCAAAACAGCAACGATTGGGCCAGGGGCAATAATACCGCCGCCAAAGCGGTCGATCTCGGCACTATCATTCAAAACAACTGGTTTACCGGCTTACAAGTCGATTCCACCACTCCCGATTGGTTTAAATTCAACCTGCCCAAGGTGAGTCAACTGGTTCCCCTATCCGTCACTGTTCACATTGCTGGCAATGCTACCGCCACCGCCCAACTGTTTGACCCCAGTAACCTCAATACCCCCCTGGCTACCCAAACTGGCGCTGGTTCCCTGCAACTCACCACCCCGACTCCAGAACCCGGTAAGGTCTATCAACTTCGAGTTAGTCAACCCTCCGGCCAACTGGCGATCGCATACTCCATCGCCATTGAACCCGTCCTAGTGGCGTTGCCGACAGGGACTACCCTAGCAATTTCTGCCACCAGTGCCAGTCAAACCGAGGGCAACAGTGGCAGCAAGGCCTTTACCTTCACCGTCACTCGTGCGGATAACACCACCGGAAGCAATAACGTCAACTGGGCAGTTACCGGCACTGGCACTTTTCCCGCTAACGCTGCCGATTTTGTCGGAGGAGTGTTACCCAGTGGGGTAGTGAGTTTTGCCCCGGGAGAAACCAGTAAGGTAATTACTGTTGACGTTCAGGGAGATACAACGGTAGAACTGAACGAAAACTTTACCGTCACCCTCTCCAATGCCACCAACGGCGCTACCATTACCACTGCTACTGCCACTGGAGCCATTCAAAATGATGATACCAGTGTCACCCCAATCGAAGCTTTTGGTAACACCAAATTAGTCCAAGACACAACTAATAACCTCTACGCACAAATTGGCAATAATAACCCCATCGCCATCAAAAATGGTGCCACTCAGATTACCACAAATATCTACCCTGGTTGGCAAACTCTAGCAGCAGAAACCGTCAACGGAGTCAATCAAATTTTATGGAAATATAACGATGGTAATTATCTCCACTTGTGGAGTTTAGATAGTAACTGGAATTGGCAATCTTCAAGCGGATGGTGGGGATTAAACTCAACTGAAGCTTTTACCCAAGAAACCAACTTCCAACAAGACTTTAACGGTGATGGAATCATTGGTTCACCCTACACCACAATTGAAGCTTTTGGTAACACCAAATTAGTCCAAGACACAACTAACAAACTTTACACCCAAATTGGCAATAATAACCCCACTGCTATTAAAAATGGAGGGACTCAGATTACCACAAATATCTACCCTGGTTGGCAAACTCTAGCAGCAGAAACCGTCAACGGAGTCAATCAAATTTTATGGAAATATAACGATAGTAATCATCTCCACTTGTGGACTTTAGATAGTAACTGGAATTGGCAATCTTCCACCGGATGGTGGGGATTAAACTCCCCAGAAGCATTCACCCAAGAAACCAACTTCCAACAAGACTTTAACGGTGATGGAATCATTGGTTCACCCTACACCCCAATCGAAACCTTTGGTAACACCAAATTAGTCCAAGACGCGACTAATAACCTCTATGCTCAAATTGGCGATAATAACCCCACTGCTATTAAAAATGGAGGGACTCAGATTACCACAAATATCTACCCTGGTTGGCAAACTCTAGCAGCAGAAACCGTCAACGGAGTCAATCAAATTTTATGGAAATATAACGATAGTAATCATCTCCACTTGTGGAGTTTAGATAGTAACTGGAATTGGCAATCTTCAAGCGGATGGTGGGGATTAAACTCATCGGAAGCTTTTACTCAAGAAACCAACTTTCAACAAGACTTTAACGGTGATGGAATCATTGGTTCACCCTACACCCCAATCGAAACCTTTGGTAACACCAAATTAGTCCAAGACGCGACTAATAACCTCTACGCACAAATTGGCAATAACAACCCCACTGCTATTAAAAATGGGGGGACTCAGATTACCACAAATATCTACCCTGGTTGGCAAACCTTAGCAGCAGAAACCGTCAACGGAGTCAATCAAATTTTATGGAAATATAACGATAGTAATCATCTCCACTTGTGGACTTTAGATAGTAACTGGAATTGGCAATCTTCAAACGGATGGTGGGGATTAAACTCATCGGAAGCATTCACCCAAGAAACCAACTTCCAACAAGACTTTAATGGTGATAATCAGATTGGTAATCCCTCCCTAGGTATTCTAGCGGTTTCTGCTAACGTCCCAGAACCGATTATCGGGTCATCAAACGATGATATTCTCACCGGTACTCTGGACAATGATATTCTAGTTGGTGACTTAGGTAACGATAGCCTCAATGGTGCTGCTGGAATCGATACTTTAACCGGTGGGGTGGGGACAGACATCTTCATCTTCCAGTTTAGTCAGTCCACCTCGACAGCCCTAGACCGAGTTACGGATTTTGCTATTGGTACTGATAAAATTGACCTGCTTAGTCAATCTGGTGCGGCAATTAATGCCCCGGTCGCTTTTACCCGGGCAACAGATAGTACCACGACCAATATTAACACCATGGTTACTAACGTCTTTACCGATGCTAATGGGGCAACAGCCGGAAATCAAGCTCTCGGAATTAACAGTGCTGTTTTAGTGCGGGACAATAGTTCTTCTACTTACCTAATTATCAACGACGGTACGGCGGGTTTCCAAAGTGCTAATGATTTGGTGATTAATCTCACCGGGTTAACGGGTACTTTACCGGCGCTCGGCACTATTGCGGTCAATAGTTTCTTTGTCTAAATTGATGGGGGGATTAATTCTCCCCTTTTAATTGTCTTTGATGATGAAAGTGAGGTAATCGTGCAATGGATACCCGATTAAAATATCAAGGTATTATTAAGACTGTTCTCCAGAATCATGCTAACTATCGTACTACTTTACCTGATGGCTACACTTCTCAGGTTATATTTGATGATGAACGAGGACATTATCTAGTTTTAGATTTCGGTTGGAGTGGTAATAAGTATCTCCATGCAACGCCAATTCACCTTAGCTTGGTTGTCGATAAAGTCTGGATTCAATGTGATGAAACGGAGGAAGGTATAGCTACTGATTTGATGGAGGCAGGTATTTCCAAAGAAGATATAGTCCTGGGTTTTCGTTATCCTAAAGTACGCAAATATACGCGATTTGCTGTGGCTTAGTGACCAAAAATGTTGAATCTATACATAAAACTTTATACACAAGCTTAAATTACAAAAGTGTTTTATACAAACTCAATTATAAACAAAGTAATGCAATTGATAATTTAATTGACATTATCGTACTTTTAACCCTGAAATATATGATAGCGATGATAGTTTAAAAAATCCAAATCTGGTGAAAAGCGAGCGGGAACATTTAAAGTTTTACCGCGATAGTTGATAAAATTTAGTGCTAACGTCTCGCTACCTTGATCCTGAGCCTTTTTTTCGATCTCATGGCCAATAATTAATCTTAAATCCTCATCGAAACTAATTAAACCTCGATCGAAAGCAGTATCATGAGTACGAGCTAGGCACAGGCCATTATGAGGGTTTAAACGCTGTTCGGGAAATTGACTCCAGGGTAATATATGACTAGCTGTTAGTAACAGAGGAATGGGATTTCCTGTAATACAGCAACGATAGTTATATAGGGCTAAAATTGTCTTTCTAAAAAAGTTTTGTCCGATTCTAACTTTTCTGATTGCCTCGTTTTCTGTTTTGATATTTTCCGAAAAATCAAGTCTAGTAAAATCCTCTTGCTGTTCGTTGATAACTCCTAAAAGAACTTGTAATTTTTCCTCACTTTCTAGGGCTAATTCTGTCCAGTTATCCTCGAACTCCTGCCAGATTTGTCGATCAGCTTTACTGATACCTTTTAACCCCTGTACTCCTCGCAATTGATGCCTGGGATCGAGAGAACCAAAATTACATAATTTCATCACCAGGGCCGATGGTGTTCGCTGTAACTTTTGAGCGACTTCGATAATAACAGGATTATTGGTGTGGAATTGTCCATAGGGAAATTTATAGTATAAATTGAGAGCGATCAGCAGCTCATCCCTTGTCCATAAATTCTTAGTCATAACCCCTAAAAAATACCACCATCAGCCCTCAAATTACTGCTCAAATCAAATCGGGAAAAACTTCGCGCACTGCTGGATGAATTAAGCGATGATTGGCGACATTTAACCCCTTAGCGAGGGAAACATCTTGATCCAAGGCTTTTAACCCATGGTCGGCTAATTTAATAACGTAGGGTAGGGTACTATTATTTAAAGCTTGGGTTGCCGTCCAGGGTACTGCTCCAGGCATATTAGGCACTCCATAATGTACTACTCCCGACTCCAAGTAAGTCGGTTGACTGTGGGAAGTGGCCCGCAGGGTTTCCACGCAGCCGCCTTGGTCCACTGCCACATCGACAATTACAGAACCAGGGTTCATTTTGGCGACTAAAGAGCGATAAACCAGCGTCGGCGCTCGTTTTCCTAAGACTAGCACTGCCCCAATCAATAAATCGGCCCTAGGAACCACATTTTCTAATTGTGCCGAGCTGCTATAAAGCAATTCTACCCGCGAACCGAATAAAGTCTCTAAATAGGCCAAGCGCTCGACGTTAATATCTAAAATAGTTACTTTTGCCCCCATACCGATGGCAATTCTGGCCGCTTCCGTACCCACCACACCACCGCCAAGGATAACCACTTGTCCAGGACTCACCCCGGGGAAACCCCCCAGTAAAACTCCCCTACCTCCCTGTTGTTTTTCCAGATAGCGGGCCCCAAATTGCACCGAAAGACGACCGGCAATAACACTCATGGGAGTTAAGAGAGGCAAACGACCATCGGCAAGCTCGACCGTTTCATAGGCGATCGCAGTTGTTCCCGACTCGATTAATGCTTCCGTTAAATAGCGCTCGGCCGCTAGGTGTAAATAGGTGAATAGGAGAGCTTCCTTGTTTAAAAAGCCGTATTCTGCCTTAAGCGGCTCTTTTACCTTGACAACTAGCGGTTTATCCCAAACTTGGGCCGCTTTTTCCACAATTTTGGCCCCAGCTTTTTGGTAATCCTCATCGCTGAATCCAGCACCCAATCCGGCGGCCGTTTCCACAAATACCCTGTGACCGCGATCATTGAGTACACGCACACTACTAGGACTTAAACCGACGCGAAACTCTTGATCTTTAATCTCTTTGGGAACACCTATTTCCATAGTTTGCTTCTGGGGGACTATTTCTAACTACTTTAGCCTGTTAGTCCTAGTCTGCCAGTTATCAGGCATACTATTGGGGAATTTTAGCAACTTTTTTGGTATTCTTCCAGCAAATCGATTAAATCTATCTGACATTTGCTGGGTAACAAATCCGCTAGAGAAACTTGCAGATGACCACCTCCGAGGGTGACTTTTATCTCACGCAGGATAGACATGACTGCATTCTCGCTTAAGCTGTCGTTTTCGAGTAAAGGGAAGACTTTTTCGGCAACGACGCTGTGTAAATGGGCCTCCCGGAGATAGAGATGCCATTTAGCCACGTCAATGTAGATATTGTCGCCGATTTGGGCCGCCAGATTTTCGATGTCCTGAGTTGTGTTAGCCATGGGATGTTACCGAGTAGTTAGCGATCGCCGCTATATAAATCAAATGTCCCACCAATAGGATAGCCCAAATTCCCGTGAACAGATTTAACCAAGTCCAATCGGAGAATTTAATGATATGAAAGAACCACAACCCTGAATTAATCGCTAAAAAACCCGCCACATGAACGGCGAAATTCATGCGATCATCTAAACGTCGGAAAGCGGGATCGTTTTTGCGGTCGGGTTGACGGGGCCAACGGGGAGGCATAAGCAGTGATCATTTATCAATTATCAGTTATCAGTGTACCGTTTTTTTTAGCTAAGTTAAGTTGCCAGAGTGCCTATCCTCACCAAGAAGTTAATTTTGTCCTATTACTTATCTACTGGTGGCGATTTCCACTTCGGGTAAGATTTCTAAAGATAAACGGGTTCTGACAGTGCCAGAAAGACGTTTAAGCAGTTGTGGGCGTAAATCGCGCAGAATATAAATTAATTCGTCTCCTGTGCGCCATTCTTCCCCTTCTGTTACTACCTGTAGGGAATTATCACGACGCAATAGTAGGGGCAGCAGTTCGCCATTTTCGATTAATTTAGTTAATCTGGTCTGTTGTTCGCTCAAATCATCGGCCTTAAAGATAGTTTTACCCAATTTAATCTGATTATCGTCTAAATACTGATTCCATTCCTTGACCGAAAAACTAGGCAGAAAAACCTGATTAACCTTATTTTTATCTGGGTTAGGGGTTCCCGCAAAGGCAGCCAACACCCGGGGGGGATGAAACTCCTCGCCGGCTCTTTGGGCTAAAACCAGATTAACCTCGCTATTATTAGTCAAAACTAGAAAAGTCCCCATGGATTCGATGCCAGCTTCTTGTAGTATTTTTGTATCAAGTGCGCTACTCTGCAGCACCGTCAAACCCTCTTCTTTTGCTTGCTGACAGGCTGCGGCATCCGTATCGATTAAAACCACGGTTTCCCCTTGTTCTTGGAATAAACAACCGATTAAGCGACCTAGGGGATTACAACCGACGATTACTGCCCCTGTTGCCGCAGAAGAAGTGATTTTTAGCCCTTTTGCCACCCAACGCGCCGTTAATCCCTGAATAAAAACGGTCATTAAAATTGTTAAAAAGACTAAAGCTTTGATCGCTTCACCGCCATTAATACCGGCACGGGTGAGTAAAATGGCAAATAAAGAAGCTACAGAGGCGGAAACGATTCCCCTAGGGGCAACCCAAGCGATAAATAGCTTATGTCGCCAATTTAGGTCACTTTTTAGGGTACACAGAGCCACACTCAGGGGACGTACCACCAACATCAAGACTAACACCGTCAGGACGCTGCCCCAACCCAACGCGATGACACTGGCGATCGAAAGATCCGCCGCTAGTAAAATAAACAGTACCGACACGCAAAGAGTGGTTAATTGACCTTTAAAACGCCTTAATAACCGCTCATCGGGAACGGCCGCCGCTTTTAGCACGATTCCCGCCATTACTACCGCCATTAACCCCGATTCACTGCGGCTAAATTGTGATAAACCAAATAATCCCCAGACTCCGGCTAAAACCACGAGATTCTTTAACTCAAAAGTCAGAAAATTGCAAGTTTTTATAATAAAACTTAACAATCCGCCTCCAGCAATGCCGATCGCCGCCCCGATGCCTAAACGCAGGGTTAAACCGGTGATGATTTCCATGGGGCGGGCATGACTATCAATAATCGTATTTAGCACCACTACGGCTAAAATTGCGCCCACAGGGTCGATTAATACCCCTTCTCCTTCCAAAAGCGTCGCCACCCGCCGATCTACGGCTACTTGCTTCAGCAAAGGCCCGATCACTGTCGGACCAGTTACCACCACTAAAGAAGCGTAAAGAAATGCGATCGGCCAGGGAAATTCCCCCAACCAGTGGGCCGCCATACCGCCACCAATGAGAGTGATGGAAGTACCGAGGGTGACAAGATTGCGTAAACTGCCAGAAACTCGCCCTAATTCCCGTCCGCTCAGGCTTAAACCGCCTTCAAATAGGATAATCGCCACAGAGAGAGCAACAAGGACTTCTAAGCCAATTCCCAGACTTTGTGGGTGTAGAATTTCCCAACCATCGGACCCTAAAGCAATCCCAAAAATGAGCAGGAAGACAATACTGGGAACTTTCAGGTATTCGGCAATGACTTGGGCTGTAATCCCCGCCACCACAGTGATGACAATTTGCAGGGTAAGGGCGAAAGATGGATCCATGTTTAGCGATCGGTTATCGGCTATCGAGGCGGGGTTATAGTTGGGGTTTAATCATTCTAATTATAGTTTTGATTCCCGCTCTGGCCCGGTCGGGAGGAAATAAGCATATTCCAGAAAACGGGTTTCTCAAAGAAACCCGTTTTCTAAGCTGGTTTTGGTGGGTAAAATGTATTCTAAGATGCAGTCTTGCGGGCGAGTGAGTGGAACGAACCACTCCAGACACAAAGGACACAAAGATCGCTACTATATAAGTTAAACTTATCACACAAAGAATAAGAGAGACAACTGATTTCAATTAAGAAGCGTTTTATCGGTCTAACTAGCTGGTTATAATTAAATTGAAGATAGATACCCCCTTAATCCTAGGGCTGATTCATTCTCCGAATCTAATTCTTTTTTTTGCTACCTTTAATCGCTTATGAGGTAAGCTAGGGAGCAGGGGAGTACAGGTTTTTGCTCTCATAGTAGGTTGATTCATGAATCAACCTACAAAGCGCGATGTTTTGAAAAATTTTCAGATATTTATTCCGAGAAATCGACTAAAAACGTTGCCAGATAAAAATTTGAGAGAATGACATTTGAGAGAATGAAACGACCCTAAGCTTAATCCCCCCTTAATAAGGGGAGCAGCGATTAAGTTATCTATAAGGGCGTGAACTGTGGGCAAATTTTCAGGTAAACTATCTTCATTTGTTTGCTCATCTAGAGATTTTTATCACAAAGATATCGCTGTTTGAATATCTGCTAGAGATTGGGCAACCATATATTTTAATATATCAGTTATTTTGTCCGATCGCTGTTCACTGGTAACATTTTTTGCATCGACTTGATTTAATTTACTCAGATTAAGATAAAAACTCCAGCAAATCCTATCACCAGCTTTTCAGCTAGGGCTTGTTTTTCATAAAGATTTAAGCTTATCTCCCTCCGATTGCCATTAAATTTTAACTGGAAGCAATTACCCCAGATTGTTGAAACCATTGGCTAATTCCGGCGGCTAAAACCTGCGCTAATTGTTTTTGTGCCTGAGTATCGGTAATCCATTCAAATTCTTGAGGATTACTCATAAATCCTAACTCTAATAACAATGAAGGACTACTATAGGGACGAGTTAAAGCCAAATTATTCCAAAATACTCCATAGGAAGGACGGTTAAGATTTTTGGTTAAATAATCGTGGAGAAAAACCGATAGATCCGCTGCCTGGGGATGATACCAAAATATGCCAATTCCTTGGGTATTTAAGGCATCTCCATCATCGGGTAAAGCATTATAGTGAACCGATAGTGCTAGGGTTGGTTGTAGATTATTAATCATCTCTACCCGTGCCGGTAGGGATAGTTCGATGTCCGTTTCTCTGGTTAAATAAACTGTTGCCCCCAATTTTTCTAACTCCCGTTTAATTAATTTAGACATAAGCAAATTAATCTCTTTTTCCGTGTAACCCGTTGGACCGACAGCACCGGTTTCTTTACCTCCATGTCCTGGATCTAATAAAATAACTTTGCCCTGTAAATTAGCTCTGTTTTCCGGGGGATGACGCAGGGTTAAGATTAAATTTGTCCCCTGGTAACGAAGACTATAACCCCACTGTTGTTTTTGGTTAAGATTAAAAGTGTATTCTATCGTATTCGGGTTGATTTGTCGCCAATCTAAACGTCTTACTAAAGGATTATCCACCAGAAAAATTGTATCGGTTTGGGCAATGGTATTATAAAGAGTCAAAATAAATTTATCATCCTCTTGTCTCACGGCGATGGGTACAGGATGGGAGAGGGGGAAAATAATTTCCGTTGCTTGATTGATACTTCGAGAAGAGAGACCGCGAATATTAGCATTATCTAAGACCTCATTAACTATTAAACGGGTTTCTCGCTCTAAAATCCAACCACCATAATCTAACCGTAACCAATCCCCTTCTTTCCCAGTGACTCTCGCTTTTGTGCCTTGGGGTAAAGGAGTTAAACGGGAATAATTACTACCCGGCCCCGTGCGAGCTACCCCTTGGACCGCTATAATTTCAATCACTGGTAAATTTTGATCGCTAATAATGTTAATTTCTCCTTGACCTTGTTGACTAATCGAGCGATTATTTAATTGTGCTGTAAAAATAGGTTTTCCTAAGTTAGCCTCTTGCTTAAACTGCTGACAACCTCGATAGTAACCAGTTTTATCCTCGGAATTCGCTTGATTAAGATTAGTTAAAACTGCGGCATTACTAGGCAGTTTTGTAGTTTGAGTTTGGGGTAAAAGAGGTAAGATTTTATCTCCTAACTGCACAGAAACCTGAGCTTGGGGAGTGGCAATCGCACTAAAACAAATCCATTCCCCCACTAACCTCGTCCTATGGACAGAAGGACTGAGAGAGTTATCAGCAAAAGCTAATTCTTGGGGAATAACGGACTGAGTATCTAGACGAATTATTTGACGATTAATAGTTTGGTTTTGATAGCGAATAGTGAAATTATTTTCGCCAACTTGTAGGGGAAAACTAGGGGCAAAATATCCTTTAGCACTGCGTTGAATCGGTTGATTATTAAGCAAAACTTGACCCGATGGAGGAGCAGAACCAATAAAAAAGATTTTCGAGGCCGTGGTTTGATGATTATCGGGGGGATAAACAATCATTAATGAGGTAGATTTAGCGCTGATGCTGTCATAAAAACCGATTAATAGCACTAAAACTAAACCAATTAAGATATTTTGCCCAAAAGTTCTCACTTTTAACCAGAATGGCCCCATATTATCCCCCTCTTAGCTGACAAATATTATCCTAGGACAAATTCTAGAGGTTTGTTGTTCGTCTTCTCAGTTGTACTGTATTTAAACTGATCAGGAAATTCAGTACAAATGCTCTGACTTCTTCTCCCCTCTCCCTGTTTTTGACCCTCATCCCTTATGATCAATATAGATTAACTTTTGTAAAGGAATCGGAGTTATGGCTTTAACCGTTGGAACAATCGCACCGAACTTTACCACCACCGACGATACTGGAAAAACCGTTTCCCTGTCGGATTTTCAAGGTAAAGTCGTAGTTTTATACTTCTATCCCAAAGATGACACCCCCGGCTGCACCAAGCAAGCGCAAAGCTTCCGGGATAACTACGAACAATACCAAGACAAGGAAATAGTAGTCTTCGGGGTGAGCAGGGATGACCAGGGTTCCCATGCACAATTTAAAGAAAAATACAGTTTACCCTTCCAATTGCTCGTAGATACCGATGGTGCTATCACCAAAGCTTATGATGTCGATGGTGGTGGCTATTCTAAGCGCGTCACCTATATCATCGATGCGGAAGGCAAAATTAGCTATATGGATGACAAAGTGAATACCGCTAGTCACGCATCGGATATTCTCTGTGTGGTCGGTTAATTTTTCCTAAAATCTTTTCTGGGTGTGTTAGGGGAACCTAATACACCCGATATTTATCTCCCCTTTCCGCAGTTGGTGGTGAGTCTTTCGTCTAAAAAGGGTTGACAAGCTCAGGTGAGGACGGTGGAGCGTCAGGGTTATTTGTTGGGAGTTTGTGGTCATGCGTCATCTTTTTAATTATATTCCTCGGTTTTAACCGGCTAAACAGTAGGTTGTCTGAAATACCCTGTTAATATTATAATTTTTTTATCTCAGTCAATGAATCGGCCATCAGACGCTTATGAGTTTAATTCAAGAAGGAATAAAAAAAGGCTTAATTAAGTTAGATGATGAGGAGAAATATATTACCTATATTAATCAAAATAAAAAGCGCAATTATAGCAATCCTGAAGAACAGGTACAGGCTGAGACTTTTTTAAAGTTAGTTTTGACCTATGGTTATGCTCAAAAGCGGATTCGGTTATTTGTTCCCGTAGTAATGGGATCATCGACCAAAGAAGCGGATATTATTGTTTATAATGATGATGGGCATAAATCCCCTCATATCGTTGTTGAATGTAAAAAACAAGAGGTTTCAGAATTAGAATTTACTCAGGCAGTAGAGCAGGGTTTTAGTTATGCGGTGGCGGAAGGAGCGAAATATGTTTGGATAACTTCCGGTATTAAAGATGAATATTATCAAGTACCAACAGAAAAGCCAAAGGAAAGAATTACTATCACTGATATTCCACAATCGGGAGTGGAAACATTAGCGCGTTTTAAATATGCTAAAGGTGGTGGTATTTCTAATGGACAAAAGTTATTTGAGTTAACAGTAGTTACAGAGGATGAGTTAACCCGTCGTTTTAAGCAGGCTCATCAATCGTTATGGGGAGGGGGAGAGTTGAATCCCTCGGAAGCTTTTGACGAGTTAGATAAGCTAATTTTTTGTAAAATTTGGGATGAAAAGAAAGCTCGCAAGGTAGGGGAACCCTACGATTTTCAGATCTTTAGTGTTGCTCCTAAAGCTAATGAAAAAGAGGAGGAAAGAAAGCAACGGGAAAATAAGCAATTAAGTGAGCGCATTAAGGCTTTATATGAAGAAGGTCGTCGAGCAGATGCAGAAGTTTTTAAGGATGATATTCGCTTAAGTCCAGAGAAGTTGCGGACGGTGGTGGGTTATTTGGAAAGTATTAATTTAGGCGAAACAGACTTAGATAGTAAGGGTCGCGCTTTTGAGACGTTTATGGGGTCATTTTTTCGCGGAGATTTTGGGCAGTATTTTACACCTCGACCAATTGTTAAGTTTATTGTGGATGTGCTACCCATCAAGCACAATTCTTTAGTTTTAGACACATCTTGTGGAAGCGGTGGTTTTCTGCTTCATGCGTTAGAGAAGGTTCGTAGGGAAGCTGATGAATACTATCCCAATTATCAAACGGATCCGAAAGAATATAACAAACATTATCAGCATTGGCATAATTTTGCTCAGAGTAATTTGTTTGGCATTGAAATTAATGAACAGATTGCTCGGGTTGCCAAAATGAATATGATTATCCATGATGATGGTCATACCAATGTAATTGCGGCGGATGGTTTACGCGATAGCGAAGATTTAATTAAACGGACAGAAAATAAAGGCTTTACATATAATCGCTTTGATTTTGTTATTACTAATCCGCCTTTTGGTTCGGTTATTAAACAAACGGAACAGGCTTATATATCCCAATATAGCTTTGCGATGAAGGCGGTAGATTGGTTAAATCCTAAAAGTAGGACAACGGAGCGGGACAGCCAAAGTACAGAAGTTTTATTTCTTGAGCAATGTCATCGTTTTTTAAAGGAAGGTGGCTATTTAGCGATGGTGGTTCCTGATGGTATTTTGACTAATTCAAGTTTGCAGTATGTCAGGGAGGGAATCGAGGAAAAATATCGCATTGTGGCGGTGGTTTCGATGCCTCAGACGGCTTTTTCTGCAACGGGAGCGGGGGTTAAAAGTTCGGTTTTATTTTTGAAAAAGCATTCGCAAGCAGTAACGGAAAGTATTCAACAGGCTAAACTGGCTTTACAGGATCAAATTAAGCAAGGCAATGATTATTTAAAGTTATTGGATAAGATTGAAAATAATAAGAAGCGGCATTTAAAGGAGTTACGAGGTTTTGATAATGCTCAAAATTTGTCCGGTAAAGCGTTGACGGATTCGGAGCTTTATAAGGAGTGGAAAAAGTCGGTCACGGCGGAATATAATGACCAAATTGAGGCTTTAAAGGAGTCTTTGAGTGATCAGTATGCGGAGGAAAAGCAAAAGGTAATCGAAGATTATCCGATTTTTATGGCAATTGCCGAAGATATTGGTTATGATGCAACGGGTAAACCGACTAATAATAATGAGTTAGATTTTATTGGTCGGGAGCTTGCGCGGTTTATTGAGTCGATAGAGTCAGCAAAAGATAGTTTTTTTTTAAGTCTTGATGTGGATAAAGATAAAATTTTTCTGGTTAATTTACAAGGATTAGAAGGAAGACTCGATCCACATTTTTACGAGCCAAAATTTATAGAGAATGAAATAAAATTACAAAAAATAGGTTGTACTAAATTAGCTCATCAAAGTTTATCTATATTTTCTGGAATTACTCCGAAAAGTGGAGGTGATGCTTATTGTGAAATGAATGTAGGGATACCTTTTATAAGAAGTGGTGACTTTTTAGAAAATGGTAATATTAATTTTTCCGAATTACTATATATAAAGCCAGATATTCATAATGGCATTATGAAAGGTTCACAACTTAAAAAAAATGATCTCTTGATCGCTATTGTTGGGGCTACGATAGGAAAAGTAGGAATCTATCAAGATGCAAGAGATTCTAATATTAATCAGGCGATTGCGGCTGTTAGATTAAAACAAAATCTCAAGCCAGAATTTGTCAGAGCTTTTTTGCTTACACCAATCGGTCAAAAAGTAATTGATCGAATCAAAAGACCAGTTGCAAGAGCAAATTTAAATCTTGAGGAAGTAGGTTCTTTTCTCATACCTAATTTTTCTATTTCTAAACAAAATAAAATTATCTTAGCAATGGAGAATGCTTATGCGGCTAAAAAACAAAAAGAATTAGAGGCACAGCAATTACTTGAAAGTATTGATGATTATCTGTTAGGCGAGTTGGGGATTGAGTTACCCGAACCCGAAGAAAACACTATTCAAAACCGAGTTTTTATCCGTAATTTAAGCGAGGTATCAGGCGATAGGTTTGATTCTTACTACTATAAAAATATTTTTGAACTCTTAAAACAATCAGTTTTAAATGGAAAATACCCTATCAATAGATTAAGAGATTTATCTTCTGATATTCAGAATGGTGTAGAAATAAGAAATTATTCTAATAGAGGTTTTCGTTATTTAAGAGTTACAGATTTAGGAAAATATGATATTAACAATAACTCTCCTCGATATGTTGATGTCACTGAAATTCCATCTAGGATAATTTTAAATGAAAGATGTCTTTTAGTTTCTCGTTCAGGTTCATTAGGCTTGATTAGTAGAGTAGAGCCAGAAATACAAAATGCAATTTTAAGTTCTCATATTTTTAAAGTTGAGCTTGATATAAACATTATTGTTCCAGAATATGCTGAAGCATTTCTCCGTAGTAAAGTCGGTCAATTGGAGATTTTTAGGGAAAATAATGGAGGTGTTATTCCAGAAATCAATCAAATAGCTTTAGGAAAAATACTTATTCCATTCCCTCCTCTTGAAAAACAAATCGAAATTAGTGAGCATATCACGGCAATTCGTAATCAAGCCAAACAACTCCAACAACAAGCCAAAGACGACCTAGAAAAAGCTAAACAGGAAGTCGAAGCCATGATTTTAGGTGATGACTAAAAGCCTAATTTATCGGCTCTTCTAGGTTCTGTGTGATCAGTTTAACTTACAATATGATCGATCTTTGTGTCCTCTGTGTCTTTGTGGTTCCTTCCACTCCCTCGCCAACAGGACTGTATCTTAGAATCCATTTTACCCACCAAACCTAAGAGAGCCATATTTTTAATACAATCGACCGCGCCAACTTTGGGGACGGGTAAAAGCAGAGATAAAAATGCGGATAACTGCCAGCGGATCTGCGAGGGGAGATAGCCAAAATAATCCCGAAGATAGATTGACTTTTTCGCCCCGATAGTAACTAGGAGAGACAGCCAATAAAAGGGCAAAACGAATCAATAACAGCAGCAGGTTTAAAGTCAAAACAATTTGTAAACTCAGGAAATTGTAGCCAAAAATCAAAGCTGTGAGCAGTAAAGGAGTGATAATTATCGGTAATCCCTGAGTAAGAGCTAATAAAGCTAAATCGCCCCATAATTGCCCCTGATAGGAGGCATCTTTGAGGTCAAGGGATCTGCCCCATTCGCGCCAAGTTTCCTTAAGTCCTTCGTACATCCGCACGCGAATCAACTTCGCCCCATCGAGAAATCCCACCCGATAGCCTTTCGTTGCCGCTAGACGGGCCAGGGTGACATCATCGCAAAAAGAACCTTTTGCCCCGCTATAACCGTCTAAAGCCGCTAAAACTGACCGGCGGCAGAGAAAACATTGACCATTGGCCATGACTCGTTCGGGATCTTGCCCGCGCACTCCGGCCGCATCAAAGCGATAGAGCAAAGTCATCAATAAAGCCGGCTGTAACCACCATTCTCCCGGATAGGAGAGGATAAATTGCGGCGACAGGGAAACTAAATCATAACCTTCTGCGATCGCAGCTTTAACTAAACTGGCGACTAAATTTGCTTGGGGTTGGGTATCGGCATCAATGCCCAAAATCCAGTCACTTTCAGGAGAACTAAACAAAAAACCATTATGTAACGCCCAGGGACGACCTACCCAATCGGGAGGCAAAGCATAATCGGTTTTCAAGCGAAAGCGGGGGTCTTTTGCCGCCATCTCCTTGACTTTTTCCCGCGTACCATCTTGGGAATTGCTATCGACAATCAGAATTTCTCGCACTTCGTAACTCTGTTGACTCAATCCCCGTAAACAACCGTCAATCCTGGCCACTTCGTTTAACGTCGGCACAATCACGCTTACTGTCCCTAACATTTCTGGGGTGGCAGGTTGGGGAGTCAGGGGAGGACGACGACGCGCCCCTTTTAGCAGACGGGAAAGAAGGATAAAAAATGCAACAGCCTGAGACAGCAGTAGCCCCAGGCAGAATGCACCGAGAATTATCTCAGTTAACAACTTATTTGGCTCCTCTCACCGAAACAACGGGGATTTTTAGGGTTGTTACTTCGCTGGTTGCCACTGTTTGCCCGGAAGCAACAGTCTTGGCGCGATTATAGAGGAGTATTAAAGGCAGAATACCGGTGAGTAATCCTAGGAAAATCGGCGGATAAATACCAGCACCCATACTCATGACCGTAGCAAAGCCAAAATTACCCAAATACATCACAAAAGGTAGGGTTAAATCTTGACTTGGCAGTTTCACCGGTTGCACTTGCCAGATTAAAGTGGCTACCGTCATAAAAACACAGCCTGTACCGAACCAACCGGCAAAATTTTCATAGGGCATCCCAAAGAAGGCCCCCGGTTGTTCCCAAATCCAGAAGGGCATGGTAGTTTGACTCATGGCCGGATCTAGGACAAAATCCCAGGAAGTTAATAATACCGCCCCGATAGCGATCGCTCCTAGATTTTGTAGCCATTGGGGTATAGCAAGAGTGGATAAACCAACGCGAGCGATGATATAGGCACTAAAACCGAGATAAAACCAAGATAGGGGGATGGTAAAGGGTACTAAACCCGCAATTTTGTAACCTAAGCCCGAAAGATAACGATAATGACCGAAAGGAAAGCCGGTACTGGTTCCTAATAGTTCGCTACAAAGGGATAAACTGATAGCGGGAACCATGAATCCTAACCAGTGCCACACTCCTAGAGTCCGATAGGCATAAACAGCCACCGCTGCCATTCCTAACACCATATACACCACACCCCCCCCGGCCATTGACCAAGCAAAGGCGGTTTTGCCAAAATCCGGTAAATTGGCCACAAATTCGGGATGAGGCAAGACTAGCAACAATCCCGCTAGTCCAAAAGCCATCGATACAATATGACCGATGAGCAGAGCTTTTTCGATCGCAATTAGTCGTCTCATTAAATCTCTAGCACTGCGAAAGGATAATCATTTTCAAGTTTACAAATCTTTATTAAAGAATTATTACGCAGATCGGTCACTTTCGGCAAAAAAGTTTTAGGGGGGTTAGGGAGTTTCCTGTAGTGGTGGTTTAGGAGTCCCTAGGCAGTCCCGATGAAAAAATTTTCACCCCCACAGATGAAAGAGGTTTCCTTCCCCACACCCTACACCCCACACCCTCTTTCAAGTCAGGAGAATCAAGAACGAATAATAATCAATCAAATTGTCTATTTAGAGATTTTATGCTATTTTATAGTTAGTTTTTTCAGTTTTTCGACCCCCAAAAATTAATTATGCAAGGCGCAATGACTAAAAATACCTGAAAATAGATGTTAACAATCATGCTTTTAGCCTAAAAAAAGGGCATTCTAAGGTTAAGTCCTCTCGATCACCCTGGAATTGCAGCGGTTCTTAAAAAAAACTCTCTCCACCAGACTCACTATAATTAAAACGGTAGCCTAGTTATGTCGGCAGAATCTAGACATCGGCGCCTACTTGCCAATCGATACCAACTGGTCGAGTTGATCGGTAGCGGTGCCATGGGACAAGTATATCGAGCGGAAGATAAACTCTTAGGTGGCGTAACCGTCGCCGTGAAATTCCTCTCGCAAACTCTCCTCAACAAAAAAATGCGCGAGCGTTTCGAGCGAGAGGCAACTATTTCGGCACTTTTAGGCGAAAAAAGTATTCATATTGTTAAAGTTCGTGATTATGGTGTAGATGAAAAGGAAGTCCCCTTCTACGTCATGGAATTTTTGCAGGGGGAAAGCATAGGAGAAATCATCAAATATCACCCGCTGCCCCTCCCGCGCTTTTTCAATCTCACCCGTCAGATTTGTTTCGGCATCGAATGCGCCCATAAGGGTATTATCTTCCAAGGCGAGATGTGTCCGATTATTCACCGGGACATCAAACCTAGTAATATTATCGTGATTCAGGACTCAGGATTAGGGGAATTGGTGAAAATTCTCGATTTTGGCATCGCTAAACTCATCCAATCGGGAGAATCCCAAACCCAATCGTTTATGGGAACCTTAGCCTATTGTTCCCCAGAACAGATGGAAGGTAAAGAACTCGATCATCGTTCCGATATCTACAGTTTCGGCATCGTGATGTACGAGATGATCACGGGAGAAACACCCCTTTTTCCCGATAATTCCTCCTTTGGCGGTTGGTATGAGGTTCACCACTACGCTGAACCCCGTGCCTTTAATCCTAGCTTGCAATTACCGCCAGAATTAGAACAGTTAATCCTGCGCTGTTTAGCCAAAGCACCCAGCGATCGACCGCAAAGTGTTACAGATATACTACAACTTCTCGAACGACTCGAACCCCTAGTCAAAAATAATCAACCCAATAAATTGAATCGTATCGGTGAAATAGTCCAAAAAATCGACGATTACACCACCAAAACTAAAACCCTTGATGATTTAGATCGAACCAGTGTTGCTGTCCCTAGTACCAAGGATATCTGTCTCAAGTCCAGTTGGCCCGAGGATAAACCGCGCCAAAAAATCGTCTTCCCACGCTGTATCAAGGCTGCTGACGGCGTTTTTGCCAGTTTATGGGTAATGTTGGATCGAGAAGATATCCCCGTTCGGGTTGCTAGTGTCCGTTATAATCAATTCCTCTTTTTACCCACACCCCACCCGATGATTCTCTGGATTACTGTCCTCTATCATCGTCAACAGGGGCCCCGCTGGTTGCCCTGTTATTTGGACTTAAAAACCCCCCAGGGTCAAAAAATGACCAAAACCCTCGGCGAAACCGGTCAATACTGGATTTTATTTTTCTCCCTCGAAGGCGGCCATATCTGTGAAAATGTGATCACCGCTAATATTCCTCCCAATCAATGCCAAATTTTGCAGCAATGGGTGAGAGATAGTCAATTAGCCCCAGTGGGCAGCCCGCAAATTAGCAAGCGGACGTTAAAACGGAAACTTGATGAACTTAAACCCAAAATTTTGGCCAAATTAGCCTCAGAATTAGCCCAAGACACATAAATTTAACTTTCTAAAAAATCAAATCGGGGGGGTATTAACTAACCCCCTTTTTATCTATACTACTCACCCAGATTACAGAGGTCGATAGACACGGTAATCAATATTGGGGAAAATATTATCGATTTCCTCGACTTTTTGCAACCAACCGGAGTCAATCTTCTCCGATTTCACATCTTCATAGATTTTATTTAACCGCAGCAGGTGGGAACGAGTGCGCCGGACAGCATAGGGAACCATTGTACCGGTTCGCATAATAAAGGCCCAGTCAGAAGATTGCGCTAATAATAACTCCCGGGCCGCCTGATTTAAAGCCCGTTCCTGCAATTCATCCTCCGCTTCGTGATGACTTAATTCAATCATCCGTTCCGTGCCTTTGTGTAGGTGAGGATAGATCCAAGCGTTAGTTTCATTCAGCCAGTATTCATGGAAACCCTTATAACCCCAACTGGATTGGGAAGGACGACAGACCTGCTGAGTCGGGTTAGCCCGGAGATAATCGGCTAAATGGGTCATTTGGTAGATATTTTGGTCATACCAGGACTTGCGGAACAGAAAATCGATAAACCAGGGTCCCTCATACCACCAGTGACCGAATAACTCGGCATCGTAGGGGGAAACAACCAGGGGAGGACGGCCCATAATTCCCGCTAAACTCTCCACTTGCCGCTCGCGATTATACATAAAATTGCCCGCGTGTTCGGCGGCTTTTTCTTTGGCCCAGTAAGGGTCATAAAGCCCTTTTTCCGATAAACCACCGTCCCGGCTAGTAATTTTATGGTATTTGATGCCTATATTCTTGCGTTGACCGTTGGGCATGATATAGGGCTTAATATATTCGTATTCCGCTTCCCAGCCCAAATCTTTATAGAATTCCCGATAAACTATATCCCCCGGATAACCGACCTGGGAAGACCAGACCTGTTGGGAAGATTCGTGGTCACGACCGAAAGCAGCCACCCCGGTTTCCGTGAAAATGGGCGCGTAACTGCCGTAACGGGGGCGAGGACGACCGTAGAGAATACCGTGGCCATCGACGAGGAAGTAACGAATGCCCGCATCGGCTAACATTCTTTCTACCCCTTCGTAGTAGGCACATTCTGGCAACCAAATGCCCTTGGGACGACGACCGAAATTTTCCTCGTAGTGTTGACAGGCCACCTCAATTTGCGCCCAGACCGCTTGTGGGTACATTTTCATCAGGGGCATATAACCGTGAGTCGCACCACAGGTGATAATTTCTAGGTTATTACTGTCGAGGAATTGTTTAAATGCTTTGACCAGATCTCGATCGTATTTTTCCCAAGTTTGTCGGATACTTTGGAAGGATTCAGCGTAATATTCGGCTAAGTAGCGAATATGTCCATTATGTTGATTATGGTCGATTTCTTTAGCAATTAATTCTTCTAACTTACCTAAGTGTTCTTCATAACGCTCTTGCAGTAACGGATCCCGCAGCATTGACACCAAAGGCGGAGTCATGCTCATGGTCATTTTAAAATCGATACCGTCCCGCTTGAGACCTTCAAAAACTTGCAGCAGAGGGATGTAGGTTTCTGTGATTGCCTCGTATAACCATTCTTCTTCGAGGACGTAATCGCTTTCGGGATGGCGGACGAAGGGGAGATGAGCGTGGAGAACTAGGGCAACATAGCCAAAAGCCATAGGATTTCTTCTTAGAATTAAGGAATAAAACTTTAAGATTAGGTTGAGTAGATTTTATACTATCTTAAGCTTCTACAATAAAGAATATGATAAAAGTCGATCGATGATCGATCGATCTCGTCAATCCCTAGGTTTACTAATTTTCCGATGCTCCCATCTAACGAGCCACTGACTGCTTTAGGGAGAGAGACGACAACGCCTCTCTCGATTCAACTTTTGCTCTTTGTTGATGACCGTCCTAGTTCTCAAGAAATTATCCGTCAAATTCAGGCCTATCTCCAGTCTTTAAGGTCTGATTACCCGATTGACCTACAGATCATCGAAATTCGCCAGGAACCTCATTTAGTCGAACATTTTCGCCTTGTAGCTACCCCTGCCTTGGTCAAAATCGCCCCTGGTCCCCGTCATACCCTCGCGGGCAGTAATCTGGTGGAACAGTTTAAAAAATGGTTGGTACGTTGGCAAAAAGCGATTAAAGAGGAGGTCAAAAATAATCACGCTGAGGATGCACAACTTCAAGAGGTGGAACATTCGGGCGAACTCATCCGCATCGCCGATGAGGTTTTTCGTCTCAAACAGGAAAAGGAAGAATTATTAGAACAGTTGAAATTTAAAGACCAAATTTTGGCTATGTTAGCCCACGATTTACGCAGTCCTCTCACCGCCGCTTCCATCGCTGTGGAAACCCTCGAATTAGCCTATCATCAACCAGATACGGAGCGCAGTCTGCAATTACGAGAACAACTGCACCAACAGGCCCGCAAACAGTTCCGGATTATGAACCGTTTGATTACGGATATTCTGCAAGCTTCTAAGAGCATGGCGGCGCAATTCACTCTCCAACAGAGTAAATTTTATCTGCAATCCCTCTGTCAGGAAATTTTGTCTCAATTGACCGATACTTTTCAGGAAAAGACTTTAACTCTCCAAAGCGATATCCCCCAAGATTTGCCCCCCGTCTATGCTGATGAGGAGTTAATCCGACAGGTGATTATTAATCTCTTGGAGAATGGGATCAAGTATACCCCCGCCGGCGGCGCAATTACCCTTTCTGTTCTCCATCGTACTACTCAAAAAGTACAAGTGAGCATCAGTGATACCGGTCCCGGCATTCCCGAAGAAAAACAAGAGCATATTTTTGAGGGTCATGTGCGTCTCAAACGGGATGAGGGTAAAGAAGGTTATGGCATCGGTTTATCGGTCTGTCGTAAGATTATTCGCGCCCACTACGGTCAAATTTGGGTGGATAGTGTCCCTGACCACGGCAGTAGTTTTCACTTCACCCTGCCAGTTTATCGCTAAAATGCTCCCCTAACCAATGATCAATGTCCCCTAAAACTAAGTCCTGGATTTCCCAGGGGAACAAATGGGCCGTATCTGGGTAACATTTCCACTGAGACAGTTTTAGTTTTTCGGCTGTTTCTTGGCTAGAAGCACTGGTAATATGGCGATCATTTGCCCCCGCCAGAACTAAGCAGGGAATCGTGATTTTGTCAAGAGATTTTAAACAATTGTAACCTTTTTTTAAAGCCCGATTTAAAGCGCGATCAGCAGCTGGAGAAGTGCCTAAGTAGGCAGGAACAGCATCTTGAGCGAGATATTGATAGGCAATCGCTTGATGTTGTGAAAAAAGGTACTGAAACAGGGAACGACGGGCAAAAGTATCAATATTCCAACGCCATCCCGGTTTGATCTGATTGAGAATTGCCGCTATCCCCGTCAAAACTAAATCTGTGGTGGTGATGGGAGGATGACTACTCCAAGGCCGTCCGGCCGAGGCCACTAGAATTAAACCGGCAAAGCGATCGGGATACCGCAATACTAATTCCAGTGCGATTATACCACCCAAAGACCACCCGAGAATTAAACATTGCTGGATTTTTTGGCGATCGAGCAGCTCGATTAAATCCTCTAGATGTTCTTCTAGCTGAAAATCCAGGCGATAACGACTTTTACCGTAGCCGCGCAGATCCGGGGCCAGGGTTTGCCAGCGTTGGCAAAAATGATCGGTAAATACAGACATACTGGCTGCCGAACCGGGATGACCGTGCAGACAGAGGATCGGATAGCCATTACCTTTGATGTTAACGTTTAGAGCGATCGACATTGAGCAGTTATCAGTTATCAGTTATCAGTTATCAGATTTGAGTTTTAAGTGAGCAGTATTAAATAGGGTCTGCTGAATAAATCTAAAAACCTTGTTGGGTAAGACTTTTAGACTTTTTGTCAATCAAAAAGTACCGGACTGGGAGCGATCAGGGGGAAAGAAAAACTTTTTGCCGCAAACCCTAAATAGCAGTTTCCTGCTGTCTTTTCACTGTTTACTGTTTACTGATCACTGATTATTGACTAGGATATATGAGCGATCGAGTCTCTGGTAAGTCATACTAGAGAATAGGAGAGAGTTGGTCTAGAGGTTGCGGAATCATTTTATCAATGATTCCGAGGAAAGTCCGAACTCCCGAAAGACCACACTTGCTGGATAACGTCCAGTGCGCGTGAGCGTGAGGATAGTGCCACAGAAAAATACCGCCTCCTTTTTTTAGTGTTGCCAAAGGCACGGCGTAGCCGTCCAGTAAACAGTGATCAGTAAACAGTAACGAAAGTAAATTCACTGATAACTAATAACTTTTCACTGATAACTTTCCACTGATAACTGATAACTGATAACTGATAACTGATTGGGGGTAAGGGTGCAAAGGTGCGGTAAGAGCGCACCAGCAGTATCGAGAGGTACTGGCTCGGTAAACCCCGGTGGGGAGCAAGGTGGAGGGACAAAGGTTGGTCTTTTTCCTGTCCCGTTCTTAGGAACCGCTTGAGATAATTGGTAACAATTATCCCAGATAGATAACCTCTATTCCAACAAAGGTAAAAGCGATTTTACTGCCGTTGGGAAATACAGAATTCGGCTTATGTCTGACTCTCTCCTTTATCAGTTATCAGTTATCAGTTATCAGTTATCAGTTTACTGATCATTGAAAAAAAGCTCCCCAATTCATAATTCATAATTCATAATTTATAATTCCCGCTCCCATGTCCTTAAGTGATCCGCGTCGCCAAAAACAATTAAAAACCCTAGTGGAAAAGCTGGGTTTATCGGCTGATGTCCCCGTCAGGTGGGATTTATTAGATTTAGCTCTAACTCATCCCAGTGTTTCGCGTGATAAGAATTATGAACAATTGGAATTTGTAGGCGATTCTGTGGTAAGACTCGTAGCGGCGGAGGTATTGTTAGAAACCTATCCAGAGGAGCTAGTGGGAGAATTTGCCGCCCTGCGATCGATGATGGTTAGCGATCGCACTCTGGCGGAATTTGCGGATCGCTACGGTTTCGAGCGTTATTTGTTGGTATCAAGTAGTACGAGTATCGATCAAGCGGGGCGAATTTCCCGACTAGCAGACGCTTTTGAGGCGGTCTTGGGAGCATTATATCTTAGTACACAGACAATGATTTTAGTGCGTTCTTGGCTAGATGAACCACTAAGGGAAAAAGCGGCCGAAATTCGTCGAGATCCGGCCCGACAGAATTATAAGGATGCCTTGCAGGAGTGGACACAAGCAACATACAAAAAACTGCCGCAATATTTAGTAAAAGAAATCAATGGTTTAGATCAAGAACGTTTTTGTGCGGAAGTGTGGTTAAATGAGCAGAAATTAGGAGTGGGAACAGGCAGAAGCAAAAAAGCGGCGGAACAGGCAGCGGCGAAATCGGCTTTTCTAGAAGTGGTTAAAGGCTAAATAAAGGAATTTTTGCCTAACGGACGAATTGCCAGAGGCGAATTTTAAAATCATAATTACCACTAGCCAAATACTGCCCATCGGGACTAAAAGCTAGGGATTCCACCCAGTCGGAATTATTATCAAACCAGGCCAACTGTTTACCCGTCGTCACATCCCATAAACGCACACCGTCATTACTGGCACTAGCGAGAATTTGTCCGTTAGGATGGAGTGCCAGGGAGCGAATTCGGGCCGTATGACCAATGAGAGTAAATAATAACTGATTATTGCTCGTATCCCAGATTTTAATCGAGCGGTCTAAACTACCCGTAATTAAATTTTTACCGTCGGGAGTGTATAAAAGCTTGCTCACCGCTTGGGGATGGGCGGCAAATTTCGACAAAAATTTGCCCTCGCGGATGTCCCAAAAATTTACCTCACCGTTTTCATGACCACTGGCAAGGGTGACACCATCGGATTTCACCCCTAGGGAATAAACAAAATTACCCACCCAATTTAAACGATAGAGGGGACGGCGGGGGGGTTGCACTGTCCAGAGGCGAATTCCTTCCAAACCACCACTAATTAACGTTTTACCATCGGGAGTAACGGTAAGGGCGAGGACAGTATTACCGTGTTCGAGGGCAATTCCTAAATACTTCCCTTCCACCAGATTCCAAAAATTAATGGAACCATCTAAACCGCTACTAACTAATAATCTTTCGTTGGGACTAATGGCTAAAGCTTTGACGCTGGTCCTTTGGGCGCGAGTTTGGGAAACTTTTTCCCCTGTTTTTACTGACCAAATTCTCAGGAGAGGATCGCTATCACTACCACCAGAGAGAACCAATTGGTTATCGGGGCTGAAAATCACAGCATTAGGGGTGGATTGTTGCCCTTCTAGGGTTTTAGCGAGGGTAAGTCTGCCTAAACCTTCTACTAGGATAGTTTCTGGGGTTTTTTCGCCACTTGCAGCTGCGGGTTTAGGGGGTGCAATGGGACTTTGGGCCTGACTAAGCTGATGTTCTCCGATTGTCAGCGTGGTTAAGACAGTGACCACAATTGCCCCGACAAGTTTCTCCCCACCTATAAATCGGAATTTCATAAATTTAGTTGAATATTAACGGTGCTATAGATTCTAGCCTTTGAGGGGATTGACTGCCAAGCAAGGTCAGATTTTTGAGCTAAGAAGGTCGATTTTTTTCGTTTTTCAGGGTTGGTAAAGCCACTTGACCTGATTGGGGCGGTAAATAATATCTTGCTGCTTCTTCTTTGTTGATTGCCTTGCTTTTTTGGCTCTGTTGCCATCGGGACAAAACAGCGATCGCCATAATCGTTGCCCCTAAAGATAGCAGTGTCCATCTTTGTCCTAGAACCCCGATGATGACATCTACTGCCGCTGCGGTAAAGATAAAGCTGGTTATTGGTTCTTGACGGTAAGCTTTCTTGAGAAAACGCGGCCAGAGGAGATTACTCATTTTATCTATTATTTCTACGGTTTCGATAATTCCAGCTTATCCTATCACCCTGAAAAATGTTGTCGATCGGGTGATGGGGGATTTTCAGTAATCAGTAATCAGTAATCAGTAAGAAAAATAGTATTAGGGATTCTAGTGCTGAACTGGAAATAATTACCACTAGAGGAGCCGATCCTTTAACAAATACAAAGAGACGATACCCCCTCAAAACCAGTTGATAGGATTATGGTAGTAACCGAAATCAACTTTTAAGAATCTAGAATGGGCTTTATTGTCTATTATCATCCAAATAACGGACAAAAAGCTTGTTATATGCACTTTTTCTCGGTATTATCATGGCCTATCCTCTCTACGTCGCTTTTATTTGGCATCAACATCAACCCCTCTACAAATCCTCTCAAACTAGCAGTGACGCTTCGGGACAATATCGTTTACCCTGGGTGCGACTGCATGGGGTGAAAGATTATCTCGATTTAATCCTAATTCTAGAACGTTTTCCCAAATTACACCAAACTGTTAATCTTGTCCCCTCTTTAATCCTGCAATTAGAGGATTACGTCAACGGACTAGCTATAGACCCCTATCTTGCCCTCACCGTCACCCCAGAAGCGCAGTTAACCCTGGCACAAAAACACTTTATCCTCGAACACTTTTTCGATGCTAACCATCGTACCCTGATCGATCCGCACCCCCGTTACGCCCAATTATACGCACAGCGTCAAGAAAACGGTCATAGTTGGTGTATTAGCCATTGGAATCTGCAAGATTATAGCGATCTCTTGGCTTGGCATAACCTCGCTTGGATCGATCCTATCTTTCACAGTGACCCGGAAATCGCAGCCTGGTTAGAACAGGGAAAAAATTTCAATTTAAGCGATCGCCAGCGAATTATCTCCAAACAGCGTCAAATTCTGCGTCGTATCTTGCCACAACACCGGTTAATGCAGGAAACCGGACAACTAGAAATCATTACCAGTCCCTACACCCATCCGATTTTACCCCTGCTGGCCAACTCGGAAGCCGGCCGGGTAGCAGTGCCGAATATGACCCTTCCTCGGCAATATTTCCGCTATCCTGAAGATATTTCGCGCCATCTCCAGAAAGCTTGGCAAATCTATATCGATCGCTTTGATAAACATCCTCGAGGACTTTGGCCCTCGGAACAATCCGTTAGTCCTGCGATTCTCCCCGCTGTCGCTAAACAGGGTTTTCAGTGGTTATGTTCCGATGAGGGGGTGTTAGGTTGGTCCCTGGGACATTACTTTCATCGCGACGAAAAAGGCAATATTAGCGAACCAGAATTGCTTTATCGTCCCTACCGTCTGGAAACTAGCAACGGCAATTTATCGATGGTTTTCCGCGATCATCGTCTCTCGGATCTGATCGGATTTAGCTATAGTGGCATGAAAGCAACCGAGGCCGCTACAGACTTAGTTAAACACCTAGAAGCGATCGCCGAACAACTGAAAACCAACGCAGAAACAACGACCCTAGAAAAACCCTGGTTAGTTACCATTGCGCTAGATGGCGAAAACTGTTGGGAAAACTATCATCAAGACGGTTTACCCTTCCTAGAGAACCTTTATCAACTTTTAAGCGACCACCAAGCGATCGAATTAGTCACCGTCTCGGAATATCTCGATCGCTTTCCGGCTAATGCAAAAATCCCCAGCCATCAACTTCATAGCGGCTCTTGGATCGATGCCAATTTTACCACTTGGATCGGCGATCCCGCTAAAAATAAAGCTTGGGAATATCTAATTTTAGCCCGTCAAACCCTCGCTAATCACCCGGAAGCGACGGAAGATAATAACCCCGACGCGTGGGAAGCATTGTATGCAGCGGAGGGTTCCGATTGGTTTTGGTGGTTTGGTTATGGCCATTCTTCCAATCATGACGCAATTTTTGATCAACTTTTCCGCGAACACCTGATCACTCTTTATCAAGCTTTAAATGAGCCAATTCCCTCCTATTTGCTCGAACCGGTGGAAGAACACGGTGATAAACAAAGTAATCGTCCGATGGCTTTCATTCACCCCATTATCGACGGTTTTGGGGACGAACAGGATTGGGATAAAGCCGGACGGATCGAAATTGGCGGCGCCAGTGGTACAATGCACCGGACTTCCTTAGTGCAAAGACTCTTTTTCGGTTGGGATCACCTCAATTTTTATCTGCGTTTCGATTGGAAACCGGGGGCAAACTTAGGAGAAGAAATTCCCGCAGAAGTACATTTATATTGGTATTATGACGAAGTCCATCGTCTGCAAAGTCCAATTCCCCTAACAGATATTCCCCCTCGATCGCCCCTCGATTACGGTTATCATCATCATCTAGGAGTTAATTTAATCACGGAATTTACTTGGTTAGAAGTCGCTCAAGAGTATTTTACTTGGCAACGAGTTCCTAGTAGTGCCAAGGCTTCTTTTAATCAATGTTTGGAAATTGCTGTCCCCTGGGAAGGATTACACATTGAACCCGATGCTCGTCTCCATTTAATCGCAGTTTTAGCCAATCAAGGTCAATACTATGATTTCCTCCCCGTTGAAGAATTAATCTTCCTGCAAAGACCTTAAATCAGTGATCAGTTATCAGTGATCAGTTATCAGTAATCAGTTATCAGCTAGAATCATTTATTAGTAAGTGATCAGTAATAGAAAGATATGTTTTAGCTTTAACTAATCAGATAGATGGCTCTCTTAGGTTTGGTGGCTAAAATGTATTCTAAGATACAGTCTTGGGGCAGTGAGTGGAACGAACCACAGAGACACAAAGGACACAAAGATCGATCACTAATATATAAGTTAAACTTATCACACAAAGAATAAGAGAGCCTCAATTTTTCCATTAATGCCCAATTTGCTCAAGAAGCGCAGGAGAAATTAAACGCTATCCTTGGGGAAATGGATGCGGATCACTGACAAATTCACCACATCTGTGCAGCGGTAAATTAGCTAGATATTCCCATGATCTAGCTTTTTCAGGGCGCTGAGAGCATGGAGACGGACGATCGCCTCCCCATCGGCTGCTAAAGTCAGCAAAATACTTTTATTGTCCCGATCTAATTCTCCTAAAGCGATCGCTAGAGACTGTTTAACTGCCGTATGAGCGAGGATCGCGGGATGGGAGTGATAAAAATTACCGAGAATTTCCCCTGCTTGTCGGCGTAATTTCTGGGAGGTTTGCCGGCCGAGAATAGCGATAATTTCCCGACAAATCAAGACATTTTCGCTATATAAAGCCTTTTCTAGGTAATTTAAAGCTTCCTCATCCTCGATCCAGCCCAAGGCTCGCACTACAGTTAATTTTAAACTATCGGGAGTTAAGGAAGATTGCAGCAGTGGATTTAAAGCTTTAGCTGAGGTTGCTGTGCCGATACGACCGAGAGCGATCGCCGTTTCCTGACAGATATCGAGGTGGATATCGAATAAGAGCGGTTGCAGATGGTTAACTAAATCTGCTTGGGGATAATTTGGCCCCAGGTAACTACTAGCTTTAATTGCTTCCCGTCGCACATCGATGGCCGGATCCTGTAAAGCATCGAAGATAATCGCAGTAATCTGGGGATGGTGAAAACTGCTTAAAGCTTCGATCACCATGGCTCGAATGATGCTAGATTGATCCTTAACTACGGTTAACAGAGGTTCGATAATTTCTGGCCGGCGAATTTGTGATAAAGCTTGTACGGCTAAAAAACGCCTGTTCGAGTCGGACAGTAATTGTCCTAAACTAGAGATGGCAGAACTGCCGATATTGGCTAAAGCGGCCGCAGCCATTTGGCTGAGTTCCTCCTCCTCCGATCTTTGCAATAATTGACTGAGAGCGAGAATACAGGCTCGATCGTCAAATTGACTGAGAATTCTCGCCAGAAACCAGCGCATTTCCCCATCTTGTTCCTCGGATTCTAACAGGGCAATTAAAGGAGCGATCGCTGATTTGCCGATTTTGGGAAATAGTTTCGCTATCTCCCATCGCTGTTGAAAATCGCATTTTTGTAAGGCTTCTAGGGCTAAATCGAGGATTTCATCGTTAATAATCGGTTCAATCGCATCTTTTTGGTTTAAAAGTCGCTGTATGCTGGCGTTTACTGTCTCCCAGTCCTTTTTATTCAACGCTATCTGAGCTTTTTCTAGCAGAGCTTGCATCGTGAGAAATGGCCTCGATTTTCGTGCTACCTATCTCAAGAATGTCAGACTTTCTCGCTTTTGTCCTCTCTCATAATGCAAGAAACCGATAATAAATCTCCAAATTGTGCATCAGACATCAGTAGAGGGGGCATCAGCGATCGCACAGTAGGGACGACTATAACAAAGGGGTGTTTCCAGGTCGTGTTGTTCCAAAAATTCCCGATTACTTAAAATCTTAGCGGTTTCTCCCGCTGCTACCACCTGACCACGACTTAACACCACCGTGCGATCGCATAGTTCTAAAGCCAGATCGAGATCATGGGTGGCGATCACCTGGGTTTGGGGTAAAGTGGCCAACAGTTGTATTAATTGCCGACGGGACCGGGGATCCAGTTGGGCGCTAGGTTCATCAAAAACTAATACCTGCGGCAACATGGCTAAAACCCCCGCAATAGCCACGCGTTTTTTTTCACCCCCCGATAGATTCTGACTGTTTCTCTTGCCGTAATGCTGGGAATCCAATCCCACCGCGTGTAAAGCATGATGACAGCGATGGTTTAAATCCTCTCCCCGAATACCCTGATTCATCGGTCCAAAAGTCACATCTTCCCAGACAGTGGGCATAAATAGCTGATCGTCGGGGTTTTGGAAGACTAAACCGACAAAATTGCGGATATTTTCTAAATTCTCCGGTTTAACTTGGTACGGACCGATGGTGATTCTACCGGTTTGCGGCGGGAGAATACCGTTAAAATGCAGTAATAAGGTGGATTTTCCCGATCCATTGGCCCCTACCAAAGCCACCTTTTCCGTAGCTTCAATGGCTAAATTAATACCCTTTAACGCTTCTGTACCGTCAGGATAGGTATAAACTAGGTTTTCAATAAAAATCGGGTTGTGGTGCATGAAAAACGAGACTTTTACCTGAGTAGATGTACCATTTGACCCCAGAGGATCAGAATTACTATGCCAATTATAGCTAGATAATCGTTCAGCTTGTTTTGGGGAACCTGTACAGAAGGCAAGGAACCGGTGTAACCCCTCGATAACATGGCTTGATAAATGCGATCGCCACGTTCGTAGGTACGGATAAATAAAGCGCCGATTATATGTCCCACTAGCAACCGTTGCCATCGGGGACTACTCATTAAATTGCGCGCAATTGCTGCCCTTCGCATGGAATTAAATTCAGCGATCAAAACAGCTAGATAACGGTACATAGAAGCCAAAATTGCCACCAATAAAGGGGGAGTTTTCAGGGTAACTAATGCTTGCAACAGGTCGGGAATTGCTGTCGTTAAAACCAGAATATTGACCGTACAAAGACAGAGAAAAGCTTTTAGGGCGACACTGCCTAAAACTAGCAATCCCTCGCTAGTTATCCGCAAAAATCCCCAAGACCAAAGAATTTCCCCGCCATCGCGAAAAAGGGTTCCTAATAAAACCACACCGATAAAGACAAATTCGATCGCTACTCTTTGTAAAAGTATGGGAATAGTCACCCGACTGATCAGAATTAAAATAATTAATCCTAATCCGTAAATCGCCCAAGTTTCCCAGCTACCATTCGGCGTTAAGGCTGTGGCAAAAACTAACAAAAGAGTGGTTAAAACCCGGGTATGGGGCGCGAGTTTCTGCCAAAAACCAAAATTTTGGCGCTCATTTTCGCGAGAAAAAGTGGCAATGTGTAGCATTTATTCAGTGATCAATTATCAGTGATCAGTTATCAGTTAGAAAGGGGATTTAGGGGTTTAGGGGTTTAGGGATTTGGGGAAATTTCAGCTAAATGCCCCACTCCCGACTCCTGATTCCTTACTCCTGATTTTTGGATTTTGGAATGATTAATTTACCGATACCCCAAGCGATGCCGAAAGTGGCAAGAGTTCCCAGAAAACCGGCGAGGGGAGTGGCCACACCTTGGGGAACACCTTTGAGGGCATAACCATCAAAAATTCGGGCGAAGGGTAATTGACCACCGAGGGCGTTAGGGTCTTCTTTTTCGCTAAATTGCAAGTCTTCCGCCACTCGATCGAGTCCGTCGGGATCGGGACTGGCAAAGGGAGAAAGAAAAACGGCGATAATTAGGGATAATACTAAGCCAATCAGAAAAAATTGGCTATTTCTGCGAATATTCATCGACTTAATTGCTTTATTGACGAGAAGCTTAGGAAGGGGAAACAGAAGTATTAACGGAATGGGGCGGATCGTAGAGGAGATCGGGACGGGTTCGCCAGATATAACCGACAGCGAAAACGGTAATCACCGCTTCCCCGATACCGATGAGGATATGCCAAGATAACATGGCAAAAAGGGCGACTAAAGGCGGTACAGTCCCCGATAAAGCCAATTGCAGGGCGCAAAACAACGCGGCTACCACCACACTTGTCCAAGCAGCGACGGCAACAGCGATCGCCATACTGCGCCAACTATGAAAACCGAGGGCTTTTCTAATCCCCAGATAGAGATAATAACCGCCAAAAGTCCCGATCAGACCCATATTGACGATATTTGCCCCTAAAACCGTTAAACCGCCATCTTGAAAAAATAAAGCTTGCACAATAAAAACCACCGCCATCACCAGAGAACCCGCCCAGGGACCGAGTAAAACCCCCGCCAGAGTCCCCCCTAACAAATGTCCGGAGGTTCCCCCCGGAATGGGAAAATTAATCATCTGGGCGGCAAAAATAAAGGCGGCACAAACTCCCATCAAAGGTACAGCCCGTTCAGCGTAGTGACCGCGCACTTTTTTGAGAGAAAAGCTAATCAGGACGACGGCAATTATCCAAGTAAATAGACTCACCGATGGACTCAAAAAGCCGTCGGGTATATGGAGGGCGAGATAAGGGGTCAGGAGAGGGTGAAACCAACCAAATCCTAGAAAATTAACAGACATTAAAACTCAGTCTCCTTGGCAATTTGGGTTAAAGATTTCAAGAGAATTGTTTCGCTGGGACGGAAAAGTCCTATCTTCTAGTAGATAACTAACCGCTTCATTCTACAATGCTCTCTCTGGGGATTTAACCCCTTTGGCTTCTTAAGAATTTCTGTTATTTTTCTGGTTGTCAGGGTTTAGCTATCGGCCAAAATCTCAATTATTCTCCAGCGTCAAATTATTTAAATTATTATTAACTTTCGATTTTTTTGTCGTTTTTATGCTAGGCATTAATCAGTGAGCAGTGAGCAGTTAGAAGAGGCTGGTGACTACATTGACTAAGCGATCGGTAGTCAGGGCAGTGCTTTAATTGGTTTAGAGGTCATCTAATGATAAGCTATCAGAGATAACTCCCTCTTTTTCGCTTTTTCTAGCTTGGTATAAAACCGTGATCAACTCTGAAGAAAAAAGACCGACTTGGGACGAATATTTTTTAATGATCGCTAAATTAGCCGCCACCAGATCCACCTGTTTAGCTTTTCCCGTCGGTGCGGTAATTGTCAAAGATCGGCAGGTTTTAGCCACGGGTTACAATGGTTCCCCATCGGGAACGGTTCATTGTACTGCCCAGGGTTTTTGTTATCCCGGTTTGGGAACCTGTCGAGAATCTGGAGAAATTCCCTCTCGGGCAATTCATGCTGAAGCTAATGCGATCGCTCAAGCGGCCAAACACGGTATTTCTACCCAAGGAGCTAGTATCTATGTTACCTTAGAACCCTGTATTTCCTGTTTAAAACTAATTATTTCTTCGGGAATTAAAGAAGTTTTCTACGAAGCGGAATTTAATAGTGGGACAAAAGCCATTTTAAGGGATTCTTTTCTAGAAACGGGGATTATTAAATATAAAAAGATTTATTTATCAGAAGAAATGGCTAGTCATGCGGCCTTATTTTTATTAAATCCCATTTCGATCGATCCCAGGTAGTTCTCGTCATCAGGCTAATTAGCAGCAAAACTCTCTCAGCTGTTGACTATCTAAATTACTCGTTAAGACTGCACCAGAGTGCCGGAGTTGGGAGCAAGGAGAGAAAGTTCAAGCATTTGTACTAAAATTCTCGATACACAGTTTTAAGTCATTGCATCTTACACAATTCTGGCTTTAAGTCAATACCCTTTACAAAACTTCAAAAATTGCCTCACAAAAAAATGTCACCTTTAGCGGCTTTTTTTGGGGAAGGGAATCGATACAGTCCCCTGATTGTCTTGGTTTTCCGTTGATTTGACGTTTAACGCTTAAACTAAGCCCACAGCATACCACGATCATACAATATTAATAAATGTAGTCAATCCCGATTTACAGCCAAATTTTGGCAAATTCTGGGAAAACTTAGATATGGCAGCTTCATTGTTACATTTAACTAATTGGCTAAAATATTTAAATATTTTAATTCTTTATTGATAAAGCTATAATTTTTACTTATTCTTGGCGACTGATTAACTAGGGTTGGGCAAAAAAGCTTGTAAGCTATATTTCAAGTCAGTCGAATCGGTAATGAATAATCAATCTTTCGTAACTGGATTTAGGGATTTTATCGGGGGCTGTATTAGCCTAGACTAACACAGCCCCAAGTTACCGTTTAAATGTCCAAATCCGTAAGATTTAAACGCGATCCGTGGGTTTCGATAAATTCTCGCCGGGGGGCAACTCGATCGCCCATAAGAATGGTAAATAATTCCTCAGCTTTGGCTGCGTCTTCGATTTCCACCCGTTTTAAAGTGCGAGTTTCGGGATTCATAGTAGTATCCCAAAGTTGTTGGGGCATCATTTCTCCTAACCCTTTAAAACGTTGGATTGTGTAGTTAGCATTGGAGGGAAATTCCGCTATCTTTTGCTGTAATTCTCGATCGCTATAGCAGTAGGAATGATTTTTACCGCGTTCCAATTTATAGAGAGGAGGACAGGCGATATATACATAACCTTGGTCAATTAAATTCTTCTGATAACGATAGAAGAAAGTTAACAACAAAGTTCGGATGTGTGCGCCATCCACATCAGCGTCAGTCATTAAAACAATGCGATGATAGCGCAATTGTGAGGGGTCGAAATCTTCTCCTTTAATTCCTAAACCGAGGGCGGTAATTAAGGATTGAATTTCCGTATTTTTGTAGATTTTGGCATCATCGGTTTTTTCGATATTGAGGATTTTTCCCCGCAGAGGTAGAATCGCTTGAAAACGACGATCGCGCCCCTGTTTGGCACTGTTATGGACGAAAACGCCGGAAGCAAGGGCAAAGTTATGGGTATGAGGAACCTCGATATCATAGACATCGAATCTTGTTTCTAATCGCTCGATCGCCACAACTCGATGATTGTAATTAGCCACCGCTTCTAAGGCTTTATTTTTATCACCATCAAAGTAGCGATCACAGAAAGAATCAAATCGCAATATTGATTTATCCCGCGTCTGAAGCCGATATTTTTGATAAGCTTCCAAATCAATATAACCTCGATCGATCTCAATTTGCTTTAAGGTCGCTAGGGTTTTTTGATAGTAAGTTTTCTTGATTGTGTTAATTCCCTGCCAACGATTATACCAATCAGCGATCGCATGAGTGAACAACCAAGAATCGGAAGCGGGATTCCAGACCATTTCATAACCGCTAATGGTGATTCCGGGGTCATGAAGAGCGGACAATTTCCGATACAAAGGCATTAAAGCATCTTCTGGAGTTAAAGCCGCAGCAGGTTTATAGCTACCATCTCTTAACAGGAAAAGATGGTCAGGAGTACAAATAATCGCTTCACCATGATCGAGAGTAATTTTAATTACTTCTGCGTCTTTTTTGGTGATGCGGGCATTAATAATTCGTTCAACCCCGATCGTGCCATTGTCACGAATGGTATAACAAAAATGTTCCTTTCCTTGGGCTTGTTCGGTCACTAGCTGTTTAAAACTGAGGTTGCGTCCATCGACAAGGGCGATTTCTGTATCACCATGAAAACAGCCGCCGGCGCTGTCCCCTTCAACGATGTAAATTTCTGACTTTTCCGGGTCTCTTTCGCTACAATCAGCCAATTTACCCGGTAAAGGTGAGGATTCCAAGACCGATTTCCGTCGTACTAAGTCCCGGGCCCGACGGGCCGCTTCCGCCGCCTTGTACGCTTGTACTGCTTTTTCGATAATCGTGTCGGCCACTTGGGGATTTTGTTCTAAGTATTCGTTGAGAGTTTCCCCCACCAGCGAATCAACAATACCCCGGACTTCAGTGTTACCTAATTTGGTCTTGGTTTGTCCCTCGAATTCCGGTTCGGGGACTTTTACGGAAATAACGGCGGTTAAACCCTCACGGACGTTTTCCCCCGCTAGATTAGGCTCGTTTTCTTTAATTTTATTGCGTTTACGAGCGACATTATTTAAAGTACGAGTCAGAACTGCCTTTAATCCCTCTAGGTGAGTTCCCCCGTCAATGGTGCGGATATTATTAGCAAAACCGAGAATATTGTCGCTATAGGCATCTATACACCACTGAAAGGCCACTTCGATATTAATTCCGTTCTTTTCCCCCGATACATAGATAATATCTTTGTGCAGGGTTTCTTTTTCCCGACACATATAGGCGACGTATTCTTTAATACCCCCCTCATAACAATAGGTTTCGATGTGGGGTTCTTCGGGACGGTAATCGCTAAAGGTGATTTTAACACCAGCATTTAAGTAGGCTAGTTCTCGTAAACGTCCGGAGAGGGTACTGTAATCAAATTCGATGCCTTGGCTAAAAATTTCGGTATCTGGCAGGAAATTAACCCTAGTTCCCGTTTTTTCCTCTTGACTGGGACTGCTGACCAATTCTGTGACGGGGATACCTCTTTCGTAGCGTTGGGTATGTACTTTATGATCGCGCCAGACTGTCACATCGACCCATGCAGAAAGAGCATTAACGACGGAAATCCCGACCCCGTGTAACCCTCCCGACACTTTATAGCCACCACTGCCAAATTTACCGCCGGCATGAAGTATAGTGAGGACGGTTTCGAGGGCGGATTTACCCGTGGTGGGGTGAACATCGGTGGGAATACCCCGGCCATCGTCGGTGACGCTGACGGAACCATCGGCCTTGATATCCACTTCGATATGAGTACAGTAACCCGCTAGGGCCTCATCGATCGAGTTGTCCACCACTTCATAGACTAAATGATGTAGTCCCCGCGGCCCAGTCGTACCGATATACATCCCCGGCCGCTTCCTGACTGGTTCTAACCCTTCGAGAACTTGTATCTGTTCCGCGCCGTAGTTACTTGTCATAAAATTTCCCTAAAAAGGCTGTGATCCCTGATTGAACCTAAATGAATGGCAAAATCTTCAAAAATTTTAGCACATAAGGGTTAAAGACTGCTTAAATGGCTTTAGGGAGAATTTTTTATTAGGGTTGGGGTGTGGTGCGATTCGTTGGCTAGAAACTAGACAGTAAGACGTTTAGAGGATTAGCCGCTTGGTAAATGTAGTACCTTGATAACTTTATAACCCTACAGGTGCGGGTTAGTAATAACCTTAGTCCTGTCCTCTAGATGCCTAGAGTGACGGCATTTCCTGCTGCTTTAGACTTGCTACATTTGAGGTAGTGAGCTAGGAAAAAAAGCGGTATCTGATAGCCTAAATCAGAAACCCGTTGAGCCAGAACTTATGGATAGCCCTGGGGCGAAGATACGAATTAACCATCGTCAACACCCACAGGGCTTGACATAAAACTTAATTTAGGAGTTACAAAGGTGAGATGCTCCCCAGGAAGGAATTGGAATAGAATGTGATTATAATTCAGGCTGAGTACATAGTCTGTTTGTATCCATATTCCATTCAATCCATCAAATAAGGTGTGAGGATTGACCCCATGTCAAAACTATTCAAGAACTTAGTAAAGGTAACTCCTTTAGTATTAGGTGCTTCTGTGGCGGCTGCTGGCGGTGCAGTGGCTCAAACCATGCCCAGTACGCCTCAACTTAAAATTGATCCAGCGGCGCCACAACAACTCGATCGCATTCAGCGCGCCCAAAATAGTCAGCAGATTAATAGGAGTGTTGATCAGGGTTCCATGTCCCAGGTGACTAGCGTTAACCAACTGCGGGACGTATCTCCCACCGCTTGGGCCTATGAGGCATTAAGAAGCCTTGTGGAGCGTTATGGTTGTATTGTAGGTTATCCTGACCGGACTTTCAAGGGCGCTCAAGCTTTGACTCGTTGGGAGTTTGCCGTCGGTTTAAATGCTTGTCTCAATAGTATGGAAAAATTGCTGCAAGAGGGAATTAAAATTACCCAAGCGGATTTAGAAACAATCAAAAAACTTGCCCAAGATTTCCAGACAGAATTAGCCACTTTAGGCACAAGAATTGATAACTTAGAACAGAGAACAGCTTTTATCGAAGATCATAGTTTTTCAATCACTACAAAACTGCAAGGGGAAGTTATTTTTGCTCTCAGTAATGCTTGGTCGGATGATTTTGCTGTCGATAGTAATTTTCCCAATTTATCACCGAGTCAACAGGAGAGTTTAAGAAATCGTCCCATCGGTAATCAAACTACTTTTAGCGATCGAGTTAGACTAAATTTAAATACCAGTTTTACTGGCAAAGATTTACTGCGAATGCGTCTGCAAGCTAGTAGTATTCCGAATTTAGCTAGGGCAACAGGTAGCGATATGGCGCGTCTTTCTTTTGATGCGGGTTCTCTCTACGATAATAACAATATTGCTCTTGACGACTTATATTATATTAGCAATATTGATCGAGTTAAAGTCTGGATGGGAGCAAGAGGATTAGACCTTGATGATGTTTTTGATGTGGTTAATCCTTTCCTAGAAAGTAGTGCTACAGGTGCTTTATCTCGTTTTAATCGTCGTAATCCTTTGGTTTATCGCGGTCCAGAAGGGGCGGGTTTAGGAGTGAGATATAATTTTTCATCTCAGTTAGCGGTGACAGCTTTGTATTTAGCAGAACAAGATACTGTCAGTAATCCTAATTCTGGTAATGGTTTGTTTAATGGTAATTACAGTACAGGGCTACAATTTAATGTTAAACCTGTTCCTAACTTACATTTTGCTGTCACCTATCTTCACGCTTATTTTACTCAAGGTTCGGTGAATTTATCGGGAAGTACAGGCAGTCCTATTACCCGGGATCCGTTTAACAATTTAGGGGCTGCTACCCGTGATAGCGTCGGTTTACAAAGTCATTGGAATATTAATGATACTTTTAGCTTAGGTGGTTGGATAGGTTACGCTAAAGCTTACGCTCAAGGGATAGATTCTTCGGCGGATTTATGGACATGGCAAGGCAATTTTTCTATTAGAGATTTTGTTAAAGAAGGGGCAACTTTTACCATTGCTGGTGGACAGTTACCCAGGGTGAGTTATGTGGAGGTGTTTACAGCAGATCGAGATACTTCTCACATTTTAGAAGTGGAATATTCCTATCCCATTAGTCGCTATATTTTGCTAACTCCGGGGTTTTACGTTATTTTTGACCCTAATAATTTTAGTGAAAATGGTAATATCTGGGTGGGGGTAATTCGGACAACTTTTCGGTTTTAAACACTGTCATCCTCAAATTTATAACCGACACCGACTACAGTTTTGATAAAGATAGGATTAGCAGGATCGGGTTCTACTTTTTTGCGTAAGCGTCGGATATGGGTATCTACTACCCTTTCATCGCCAAAAAAATCATTTCCCCAGAGATTATCGATTAATTGGGTGCGACTCCAGACGCGATTGGGATAACTGACAAAGGTAGCGAGTAGATTAAATTCTAAGGTGGTTAAATCGAGGGTTTCCTCTGGCATTCCCTCCAATTTACGAACAGCAGAATGTTGATCTAAGTCGATCAGAAAATGACGGCTGCGATGGAGTTGTTGGGGTTGACTATCGTGTCTTAAACTACGTCTTAATAAGGCTCTTACGCGAGCGGTTAATTCCCGGGGACTAAAGGGTTTTACCATATAATCATCGGCTCCCGTAGATAGACCGATAATGCGATCAATTTCTTCTCCTCTAGCGGTTAACATTAAAATATAGGGGTCTTTTGTCCCCGGTTTTTGGCGGATTCTAGCACACAATTCTAGTCCGTCTAATTCGGGTAACATTAAATCTAAAATAACTAAGTCTGGCTGCTTTTGATAAAATAGTTCTAGTCCTACCCTACCATTATAAGCCAGATGACAAGTAAAGGACTCCCTCTCTAAAGTTTGCTGAATCAAATGGGCGATTTCAATTTCATCTTCGATAATAACGATATCCATACAAAGGAAAAAGTTTACAAATATCTAGGCATATTTTAACATATTAGCCATTCATTTCTTGCTCAGGGTTGAACATTGAAATAATTGTAATTTTTGAGATTTTTTGGGGGGGAGAGTTGGCAACTCTCCCAACTTTTGTGGACTGGGGACTTTTCAAGGTAAAGCGACAAACTGCTCACCGGAGGGAGTTGATCGCACTTGAATTAAGACCGGTTGACCGATGCGATCGCCAGTATTAGGATCAAAGCTAATTTTTCCGGTGGCCCCTGTTTGATGAAAATTGCCGGAGCGCAGCTGGGATTGTAGGCCCTGACGATGGGTATTTTCCCTTAAACCGGCAATAATCACCCGTGTAGCGTCAAAACTGGTGGCTGTGCGCCAACTAACCGGACCGCGCCACTGTTCCTGCATAAGATTGGCAAAAGTCTGGTTAACCGAGGGGTGCCAGGGTGCGGCAAGGGTTAAACCTTGGGCGTTTTTGCCGCCATCTTCGAGGGTGCGAATATTGTAGAGGGTGGGACTACTAAACAGAGGCAAACGCTGACGATTGGAGCGAATAACCTCAAAAACGGGATCGAGACGATCAATATGAGCGACGACAAATAGGCCGTTAGCACCCCCAGAAATCGCCTGATTAAGGGCTTGATCGGCCTTAAAATTGGGTACACTCAGATCGCAGACAATCGGCACAATTTGACCGCCTTTTTTCGCCACATTAGCCATCAACTCATCTTTAAAGGAAATATTATCAGGAGCTTGAGAATCGTAGCAAAAAGCAATTTTCTGGACTTTAGCAGTATTTACTATGTAATTTGCTAAGGTTTCCGTAATTTTGCCGTTAGAAGCCACCAGACGAAAGATATAATTTCCCGCACCGGAGAGATTATTAGCCAGGGAGGTGGGAGAAATCATCACCAAACCGCCTTTTTCGTAGATGGGAGCGGCGGCTAAACTGGCATCGGAGGCATTATGACCGATAACAGCGATAATATCGGGATTTTTGACTAATTCACTGGCTACCTCTTTCGATATCTGCGGCTGATTATCGTCATTAACCACGATAACCATCAGTTTTCTGCCGTTGATCCCTCCCTGTTGATTGATCTGGGTTTGTGCGCTGGCGACTCCTCGCAATATTTCCTGAGCGACGTTGGGATTAGTTGTTGCTGGCACAATAACGGCGATTTTGAAGGGATTTGAGCCAGTTTGCAGGTTGCTTAGATAAATTACGCTTTCGGGATCGTTGGGATGTTGAGCGAGGGATTTTTGCAGGAGTTGCTCTGCTTCTTGGTGATCACCTTGAGCAATGGCAGCGATCGCTGATTCTTTGGTGGTGTTAGAATTAGTTTTGATCAGGAGATGATTGCCGTAACTGATGCGGGGATTATTATCGGCTTTTGGGGCAAATATTGCCAATATTTGGGGAAAAAGAAACCAACCGATCAACCCCAGTAAAACATAGGAAATTGGCGGTAAACCCGCTTTTTTGCCAGTCTTTGTCATCGCTTTACTCCTTAACTTTGCTAATTGAATTCGGCTAAACGGCGGTTAATTTCGTCATCAAGGCTTAAGAAATCGATTTCTTGAGCTAATTTCTCGCTATAGTTCTCGCTTAATTCACTATAGGCGTTTTCTTTTCGATAACGGTCTTTAATCGCTTCATTGGCATCCTCAAAGCGATCGCGGGAGTTATTGAGGTTGAGACTACTATCAAATTCGTTTATTTTGCCTAAAGCCTCATTCATGGAACTAATCGCTTTTAAGTTGCTCATTTCTAACTTATAATGCTCGATTTTTTCCTGCTCTTGGCGAAGTTTTTCCTTAGCAGCAATGACTACTTTTTCGGCATTATCAACCCGATCTTTCATAGCGGGTAGAATTTTTTCTAGGGAGAGAACCTTAACCATAGCTAGTCTTGCCGCTTCTTGAAGACCTTTTTTTTGAGCGGTGACAGCCTGTTGCAAGTAGTTTGTGTGTTCCTGTTTTTTTGCCTCGTATTGTGCTTGGGCCGATTGCTGGGCCGCTACTACTTGCGCCACCGATTCTGTTAATTCCGCTAGGGATTTTTGCATCGATTCTAGGGATTCTTTGGCCGATTCTACGGCAATTTTGCCGCCGGATTCGATGGGAATACCCCACAACCAATTCCAGATCGCAACGAGAGAATTTCCTGCCTTATCACCGATCAGCCAAAAAATCAAGGCTTTTGGGGTTAATTTTTTTAACAATTTCATGCCGTTTGTCTCCTAGAGGTGTTACCTGTTAATTAGGAGCGATGGCTAACTTTAATGCAGTGGATAAGGTTAATTTTTGTAAAAAGTCTTGACAAGGATAGGAAGGTTTAGAGTGGACCGGCAGATTTAATGGGAGCGAGGGGGACAAATCGACCATTTTTGACCTGTAGAATCAAGTAGCGGCGATCATCAGGATTATTATTCATGTTGCGGATACCATTCTCATCGAATCTAACAGTGCCAGTCATTCCTTCAATAGAAAAATCGTTTCTTAAAACTTTATATAATGATTCTCGATCGAATTTTTGTCCTTGTTGGGATAACTGTCGCAAAGCGGTGAGGATAACTTTGGTCGCATCGTAGGCCATGGGAGTGCGCCAAACATTGATCTTATTTTGCCAAAAACTGTGGATATAATTATCTTGTTTGAGATCATACCAAGGCACGGGGATAACTAAATTTTCCACCCCCTGTTCACCTTCTGCAAGGGTGAGATAACTTTGAAAAGTGGGTGAACCTAAAGTTACTAAGTTTAACTGTTGTGCGTGACGTTGCTTAAAGATACTGACGGCTCTTTTCAGATCATTAACATAGGGAGCAACCATGAGAATATTTACTTGATACTGAGCAATTTTTTGATAAATTTCCTGTTCATCTAAATTATTTTTTGGCTCGATATTGCAGTCAAAATCTGCATCTTTAATGACTTTTTGAAAGCGCTGACCGAGGAGAATGTTTTTATATTTTTTAGCGAAGTTATAATTATCCCCAGAGCGATTATCATAACAAATTAAATTAGTGGGGTTTTGGATAATTAGCTTGTCAGTTTGTTCGCGGATATATTCACTTAAGGTTGTGGCAAAAGTTTCCATATCGGGAACCATTTTATATATATAGCCATTGCCAGAGATTTTCGAGGAAAAGCTGGTGGGAGATAGGGCCACAATTTTCCCTTGTACATAAATATCTTTGGCCGCTTCACTAGCAGCAGAAGCATTATGACCAACCACTGCTATGATTGACGGATCTTTAACAAATTTTTCGGCTCGATCTTTGGCATCTACGCCACTATTATTATCATTAGCGACCACTACCTGTAGAAAGTGAAAATCGGGGTTTTTGGCCTGTTCATCGTTTAACTCCTGTTGAAATAAAGCAATACCTCGTAAAATTTCTTGAGCAATTTCTGGATTATTACCAATAGGAACACTGGTGGCAATTTTTAAGGGATTTCTATCTTGATAGGCCGCACGAGCGTTATTATAATAGATGCGAATCTCTGGATTATTGGGCAAGCGATCAAGGGATTTTTTAAAAAGCTGAATTGCTTGTTTATATTCTTTGTTTTTAAAAGCTTGTCTTCCCCGTTCAATCATGTTATCTTGTCGGTTTGTCTTTAATAATATTTCTTCACCTAAGCTAATTTCTGGGTATTTACTAGCATCATCGGAAAATACTCCTCCCCAATATAAAACTGATAAAGTTACCAGAAGACTTAAAATAAATAACAGAGCTTGTTTCCAGCGACTAGATAGACGTAATAACCTTTTATTTTTAGGTAAAATCAACGGTGGTTCTTCAGGATTTTCTATCAAACGAGGCAGCAAAGAAGAACTAGCAGCATCCACCTCAAATTCGTGTAATTTTAATTCTTGCCGAGCGATTGTTAAGGATTCTTGTAGGGATTTATGTTCAAGAAAATTGGGAAGAAAAACTTCTAGAAATCTCAAAGCAACCCGCACAGCGATGGGTTCTTTCATAACAATAATATGCGGTACTCCGATATTAGCCAACTGACGACCAATACCCAACCCATCGCAGGAGTTACATATAACAAGTTTTAAGCCTTTTTTAACAGCTATTTCTAGGGAATTTCTTAAGTTATGTGCAGGAGATAAAGCCGTATCATTATCAATGATAAAAACTCCATCGTGACCGTCGCTACTGGTTTGACTATGACCTAAATAAACTACAATATCCCATTGATTTTTGATCAACTCATTGTGAATATTTTTCGTTGAAGGAGGAACGTCTGAACTGGGACTTAATATTTGCATAGAAACCTTATCTTGGTTTCCTAGTGCCGTTTGCAAACTGGATAAACACAGGGAATTATGCTCGTTTTCGATGTCAATATTACCCAAAATTACTAAAATATTAATCGGAGAAGTCAGGTTAATTATCGGGGGATTTCTCTGGATAGTAAGAGCAATTTCCACATCAGGACACCATTGGTGTAAAAAATTCCAACACTCCCAGGGAATTTGTTGTAAATCAAAGTGGGTAGTTTGGATAAAAAATCTTACTTCTGACTTAGTACCTATATGGAACAAGATATGATTTTGTATCGAACTCAGATAACTAGAGTTTAGCCATTCATTTAGGCTATCTTGTAAAGTTTGAGTAGCTTGTCTCAGGTTGTCTCTAGGATCACCTACCGCTGCATGGGTGATCATACTATGAGGAACGGTAATTCCTAAACTGGGTTGACTTTCTACCCAATGATAATAAGCTCGACGATAATTTTGCAAAGCGTCAGCAATGTCAAGGTTAGGGACTAATCTACCCTCCGCAAAAGGTGCTATCAAGAGATGATTGTCACGAATTTCTAGAGTGACGGAAAATCCCGTCTCAAAACTGCCATCACCAATTTTCAGAATCACAACTCTGCTCATGTCTCTACCCTTGACATTTTCTGCTATCTCTATTAAATCCTAAACTGTTCGGTAATGCTACTGTCCCCTAAACTTAGGTTAACATTAAAGCGATCGTCGGCATCAGCTAGAAAATAAAGCTGTAGATAGCTATCTAAGGGTTTCTCCCTTGCTATTGCTTCTAAACCGGGGATTAATTGGCCTATTTCATCGCTAATTTGCAAAGATAAACCGGGGGGTAGCTTGGCAAAATTGTCCATGGCATAGGCACGAATTAAGACAGCAATTCTCTGGTCACTGGTCGATAAAACTCCCACCATTAAAGCAATTTTATAACCCATTAATTGACTACCCACATCGAGCATTTTACGGATAGCAGCATTGGGATAATGAGGATCAATATTCCAGAGATATTCTGCCGCTTGCCAGCGAATAGTTTCATCTTGGGTTTGATGTTGCAGTTTTGCTAAAGCTTCCTCTGGGGTTAAATGTTCCGAAAATTCCACCTCTTTTTGACTAGCATACAGTTGTCTAATTTCTCGCTGAATATCTGTCGGAGATTCTCGACTGCTGATTTTTTCGGCAGCCAACAAAAAACCCGGATTAATTGGACGATAACTGTCGATGGTGTTAAGGATTTCTTGCCATTTTTCGCTAATAATTCCCTGCAACCATTGACTAAGTTTAGTGGGGATTACCTCTAAACGCTGCTGATAAAGTTTTTCTCGCCATTGCTGATTATTCAACAAGGCTAACCACTGCTGAAAACTAATATCTAATCTCGGAGAATAGGGTGAAACTTGACTTAAATTTTTAATTAAATTTTCTGCTGTTACTGGCGATAAATTTGCTAAATATTCCAGCTTTTCTTTTTCACTCTCTCCCTCTAAACAACTCTGCCAAAGAATATCTAAATCATCAATCATTTGCTCACTGTCCAAATAATATTGATGGTAAATTGGATCGTATTCTGCGAGATTTTTAACATCTTGTCTGGATATAAAACCCCAGATATTGAGGAATTTTTCTGCTAAATCTACCTGCACCCCTAGATAAAAATCCGCCGCTAAATCGGGAATATCAACCCATTCTTGCTCTATTGTCAATCCCTCAATGTCAATAGTTTGACTGGGAATAATAGTAACTTTTTTATCTTGAATTTGCCAAGTAAACCCGTTAATAAACTCCCAAAGATACTGATGGTTCTCAGGTATTATTTGAAGGGAACAATCAAGATTATTTTTTAGCCAATTGCTTAAGCATATTTGCACCAAGTAATTAATCAAGGCCTGATTTTTGGCGGTTTGATTAGAGTATTGACCGAGAATCGATCGAGCTTGTTTAATCTCTGTTTCCGAAAAAGTTAGCCAAAGGGATTTCGGGTTAATTTGTTGCAAAATATCGAGGTTGACTTTCATGGTATCTCCTAATAGATTAGATTTAAGTTAAGTAGGACTGACAAAAATATTCTAGATAAGCATCGATCTCTTGTTTTTGCCGAGATTCTAATTTAATCTCATTTAACAACTTAGGACAATCTTTGCCTTCCCTTGCAGAGAGTAGCTGATAAATTTTTTTACATAATTGGGTTATTTCTCGACTAATAGTAGATGAATGAACTCCCAATCGATTAGCGATCTGTGCTTGCGTCATTTTTTGATGATAGTAACAATATACAATCTGTTTAACTTCCTCCTCAAGAGTGATTAATAACTTATTAATATCTTCCTGGATTTCTTGTTGTAGTAAATCGTTACTTGGCTTTTTGCTGGGGAGATTTTCCCAAAAGTAATTGCTATCATGTTCATAATTAGTAGGCTCAAATTTAGAGTAAGAAGGATCGATATGATTACGCATTATCTCCCCTATTTGATTGAGTTTTGCTTGCACTTCCTCCACGGTGAAAATAACTTGCGGTTGTAACTGCCGTAGGCGATCAATTACCTGTTGCCAATCCTCCCATTGCCATTTATCCAATGATCTAAGAGAAGCTTTTTTTTCCTCTCGAAAACAGTTAAATATTAGCAGATAATTCTCGTTAAAGATACCTGATGTTCGTAAAACTTTTTGAATTTTATTCGCACTAAAAAGACTGACTATACCGAGATTAGTCCTGCCGATAGTTTTATACTCTCCTCGCAGGAAATTATAGAGAGTATTTCTCAATTTTTTATCTGTCCATTTTTCTAAGATTAAGCGAAAAAATCCCAGTTTGGCCTTGTTATCCTGAAAATTACCGTAAAAATTGCTAGGATTATTAATGATTGCCGCAGAAAGCAAATTCAGCAAATAGTAGAAGAGGGTTTCATAATCGGCATCGATCCGATGGCCAACATTTTGATAGACCCTTTGAGTTACTATAGAGGAGCGATATTGTAAAAAAACCATCCAATGAGACTTGACTAATTGGTTATTAGGCTCATTCTGTAACCATTGCCACAGATAGAGATATACCGCTTCATCATTGGCAACCTTTCCAGCGATCGCCTCGATCGATCTTCTTAATTGTGGCACTTCGCACCAGAAAACTCGATCGCCTTCCATGGCTTTAATAGTAGTATAAAAGTACCTAACGCTCATCTCTATCACCGGCTACAGGTATCTGCTATCTGATTAGGTAAAAACCGAGGATTTTTTGCAAGAGTAGCAAATAAATTCAGTGATTCCCTTGCCAAGCGCACCTCTTTCTCTGACAATAGATGAGGGACTGATGAGAAACTATCAGTTATAGTGAGACAGCCTTAGCAACCCAGTAAAAGACTCGTAAATTCACTCTGAGCTGCCACAAATAGCCGTCATATCAACTTCTAGGACAAAAATTAGGAATGCGAGTAACTTTTACCGAAAATCAGGGTTTTAGAAAGGAATTGAATAAACGGGTTGATGCTTATTTTACCGAAAACGGCATCCCCACCAGAGATAATTTTGCCATGTACCTGAAGACGATGACGATTTTAACTTGGGTAATTGCCGCTTGGCTATTTGTGCTTTTTGGTCCAGATATCTGGTGGCTAAAAATTATCGGTTGCATGGTTTTAGGGGGAGGATTAGCAGGAATCGGTTTTAGCATTGGTCATGATGCAAACCATGGCGGCTATTCTAGTAAAAAATGGGTTAACTCTCTCCTTGGCATGACCTACGATTATATCATCGGTACTTCCAGTTATATCTGGCGTTTTCGTCATAATTATCTCCATCACACCTACACCAATGTTTTAGGGTACGATGTGGAAATTCACGGCGATGGTGTGGTGCGAATGACTCCCCATGCCGAGCATAAATGGTATCATCGTTATCAACATTTATTTATCCCGATTCTCTACGCTATAATCCCTATCTATTGGTCATTCTCCGATGTGCGCTCCATCCTCTTTCGTCATCGTTTTTGCGAGATTAAAATTCCCAATCCTAAACCGATCGATATATTCGTTTTATTGAGCGGAAAAGTTGTCTATCTCTTTTGGTTTATTGGCATTCCTCTCTTAGTTGGTTATAGTACCCTAGAAATAGCGTTCGGTTTTCTAATTGCTTTTATGACCTATGGATTGCTTGCCTGTCATGTATTTATGTTAGCTCACGTTTTGGAACCTGCCGAATTTATTCAACCCTCGGAAACCAACCAAATCGAAGACGAATGGGCAATTTTTCAAGTGCGAACTACCGTGGATTTTGCTCCTAAAAATGCTTTTTTAAATTGGTATTTAGGGGGATTAAATTATCAAGTAGTCCACCATCTTTTCCCGAAAATTTGCCATGTTCACTACCCTAAAATTGCCACAATTTTAGCGGAAGTTTGCCAAGAATTTGGCGTTAATTATGCCGTTTATCCCACCTTCTGGGGGGCTTTAGCTTATAATTATCTTTGGCTCAGACAATTAGGCAATAAACAGAGTAATTTCGATCTCAAGTTAGCCAGCTAAATATCAGTTATCAGTTATCAGTTACCAGTTATCAGGTGTGAGTTATCAGTTATCAGATGTAAGTTTTAAGTTAATTAGTTAGTTAGTTATCTTTATCTTTATACCTGTTTACTGTTTACTGATCACTATTTACCGATTACTGATTACTGATCACTGATCACTGAAAAATGAACCTACCCAACTCGATTACCCTATCGCGACTCTTGGGACTGCCATTGATATTATACTGGTTGCACCAAGGCACAGACATCGATCGCTGGTTAAGTTTAATTATCTTTCTGATTGCTGCCAGCACCGATTGGCTCGATGGTTATCTAGCGCGAAAATTGAATCAAATCACCGAATTAGGTAAATTTCTTGATCCTTTGGTCGATAAATTGCTGGTTCTTGCTCCCCTCTTGGCTCTCATTGAAATGGATTTAATTGCTGCTTGGGGAGTCTTTTTGATTCTTGCCCGCGAATTAGCGATCGCTGGTTGGCGCATTAATCCCAATTTAACGGGAAATAGCGACATAAAAGGGGCTAATTGGTGGGGAAAAAGCAAAACAGTCAGCCAGATTATCGCTATCGCTCTCTTAATTGCTCCCTTGCCCTCTGAATACAACTTGATTGCTCAGTTCGCTTTTTGGCTATCAGTAACATTAACCTTAATTTCTGGTCTGATTTATGTCACACAAAGGTGACATTAACTTTAATTTCTGGTGTGATTTATGTCACACAAAATTGATAAAAATTTGACCAAATGTAAAATAACGAACATTAGCAATAATTTGCGGAGACAAATCGAGAGAATGGGGTTGCATTTTTTTTTCTTGGTATATAATGGTCGGGAGAAAGATTGTCAAAATCTTCGAGTGCAAACATACCATTTAAAGAAAAACTATGTCTTCCATCACCACTATCACTACTGCTACTTCCTACACCACTGGTTTTAGTCTCGCTGTTGGTGACTATCTCTTCGTTCAGAATTTATTGGCTGCCAAGCCTTTTCTCGCTGTGTCTATGGTGCAGTCGACTGCTGTACCCGGACTTAATCTCACTGCCATGGGCGGTGGCTTTTGGAGGTTACGCAACGGAACGACCAATGATGTTAACGGAACGCTTTCCGCGTACCGACAACCCTTTTCTTATGAGTTTCTTCTGCCAGCAGGTACTGATACCTATGTTTCAAGTCCTTATACGACCGCCACTCATATACTACAAATCGACACTACCAGAATCACAAAAGCCAACAAGACCGGAACATTTTCGATAGGTCTCCCCAGTGGACTAGTCCTCAGCGATCACTATAGCATTTCAGGTGGCGGTGGAGACGATACCCTAACTGGTCGCAATGGAAACGATACCCTAGATGGTGGGGATGGAAACGATGTCCTGTCGGGTCTCTCTAATGACGATAACCTGTTGGGTGCTCAAGGAGACGATAGCCTGTTCGGTGGCGATGGGAACGATAACCTAGACGGTGGCGATGGGAACGATAGCCTGGACGGTGGCAATGGGGACGATAGCCTGTTCGGTGGCGATGGGGACGATATCCTGGACGGTGGAGACGGAAACGATGCCCTGGACGGTGGCCAAGGAGGCGATACCTTCCAAATCACCTCAGGCAGCGACACAATTTCGGATCTTGGTATCGGCCCCGATGTGTTGGTTGTTTCTGCCGGCGCAACGGTGACTGCAAGCTTGACGGCACCATGGACAGCGTCTTCATTGACTAGCAATAACGGCAATGCAACCATCAGTACGGGGGGTGTTTCCCTCGACCTAAGTGCAGCGGGCGGTTCATCGGGATGGACGGTCAACATTAGCATTAGTGGTGCCAATATCACTGGCTCCGCTAATGCAGACACCATCACTGGTGGGGGTGGAGGCGATGGCCTCACTGGTAACAATGGAAACGATAGCCTGGTTGGTGGGGGTGGAAACGATACCCTCACTGGTGGGGGTGGAAACGATACCCTCACTGGTGGTACTGGTACTGACCGTTTTATTTTCAATAGTCCTAGCGAAGGCATTGACACCATCACCGATTTTACCATCGCCGCCGGCAGCAATCAGGATTCCATCCGAGTTTCTGCCAGTGGTTTCGGTGGTGGACTGACTGGCTCTGCCGGAGGAACTGTTTTGCCTACTGCACAATTTCTCTCCGGTTCGGGAGCTACTAGCGCTGCTACTGCAGCTCAGAGATTCATCTATAACACCAATAATGGTGGTTTATGGTTTGACGTCGATGGTGTTGGTGGCACTGCTTCGGTTCAAATCGCAACCCTTACCGGTTCGCCGGCCCTAACTGCAGCCAGGATTACGGTTATTGCCTAATCTATCCCTGTCCATCCCCTGCGGTGGGTTGGGCAGTTGTGTATTTTTGGTGTAAAATCAGGCCACTGGAAATAATCTCTGCGGGTGTGTTAGCTAGGGCTAGGATACCCTTATTATCTGGGAAGTGGGCAGTGGGGGAGATTCAGCGGCTCTCTCACTCTTTGTGTGATACTAAATCCCTTGAGTATAGGCTACATATCAGGACAGGCAAAAGGCAGGAGGCAATAGGCAAAAGCGGAAATAAATAATCAGTCTTTAATAACTGGATTTAGTGTGATAAGTTTAACTTGTATAAGAGCGATCAATCTTTGTGTTCTCTGTGTCTCTGTGGTTTCTTCCACCAATCTTAAGGATAGACGGTTAAAATGGGTCTGAGCTTGAGAGTCATTGGGATTAGTTTTGTGTAGTGATTAACTGACGGTGATAATCGCCCCATAACCGGGCTGCCTGTTGACTACTGCCGGAAGTGGGAGAATTATTATCATTCCCTAACCAAATACCTGTCACCCAGTCGCGACGGGGAAGATAACCGATAAACCAGAGATCCACATAATTATTAGTAGTTCCCGTTTTACCCGCTTCTCCCATGCCAATACTAGCAGCGCCTCCCGTACCATTAGTTATCACCCCCCGCAATAAGCTATTCATCGTCTCGGCGGTTTTAGGGGAGATTACCTGCTGATTTCTCTCGTTATCCTCGCCATAGTCATAAATAACCCGACAGGTACTCAAATCCTCCAGATTTTCACAGTCGGAAGCGTCGAGAATGCGTTTAATGGCGTGGGGACGATTCCAGCGCCCACCGTGGTCAAAAACCCCATAAGCGCCAGTCATTTCCAAGACATTTACCTCGCTTTGCCCTAAAATTAGCCCCGGTACAGGATTTAAAGGTGATTTCACCCCCAAACGTTCCGCTACATTGACCACATTGCTTAATCCTGCCTCGCGAGCAATGCGAAGGGCGACGCTATTTTCCGATTGCGCTAAACCTTGAAACATATTGACCCCCCCGCTGCTGCGTTCACAGGGAGAATAGGCCTGTCCTTGCCAAGAAAGTCCCGCGCAGGTATAGGTTTTATAGGGCGATATTCCCTTTTCTAGGGCGGCAACATAAGCAAATACCTTAAAAGTGGAACCGGGTTGACGTTTAGCTTGGATAGCGCGGTTAAATTGGCTTTTTTGATAGTCAACTCCCCCGACTAAAGCGAGAATTTCCCCGGTTTGACTGTTTAGGGTAACTAAAGCTCCTTGGGAGTATCGATAGCGGGGTCCTTGGTTTAAGACATTATTTTTTAAGCTTTTTTCTGCGATCGCTTGCAGCCGGCGGTCTAAACTGGTTTCAACGATAAAATTGCCTTCTTTCGCCACTTCTTCCCCTAAAAGGTCCTGTAATTCCTCGAAAACGTAACTATAAAAATATGGTGCAATCGTACTGGATAGGGATTTTTTGGCTTGGGGACTGATTTCAATGCGGGATCTGCGGGCGCTGGCCGCCGCTTCTGGGGAAATCATGCCTAATTGGGCCATGCGATCGATGACACGATTACGATATTGTACGGAAGTGTCGTAATCTTGAATGGGATTAAATAAATTCGGGGCGGGTAACATAGCCACAAGGGTGGCAGCCTCCGAGATATCTAAATCTCTAGCGGATTTATCGAAATAAAAGCGGGCCGCATCTTCAAAACCGTAACCGGCCAAACCGAGATAAACTCGATTGAGATAGGTTTTGAGAATTTCATCCTTACTATACACCGCTTCTAATTGTAGGGCGACCACAGCCTCCCGGAGTTTGCGATCGGCAGTATTTTGGCGACCGACTTCGGGGAATAAACTACGCGCTAACTGTTGAGTTAGGGTACTGGCCCCTTGACGAATGCCTTGACCTTGCCAATTAATCATAACAGCCCGGACAATCCCCAAAGGATCGATGCCAAAATGCCAGTAAAACCGACTATCTTCGGAAGCGACAACCGCCTTGGGCAAATAGGGAGAAAAATCGCCCAGATTATCTAATTCTCGGTGAGTTTCCTGTCGAATGGGATTGAGGGGAGTTTGACCATCCCTAGCATAAACCACCACCGGACCGCTCACCCCGGAAGGGAGTGGATAAACATTAACTCTACGACTTTCCCAGATAATCCCTAGAACTAATAAACCGAAAATACCACCCGCACCATAGAAACCATAGCGCAAAAGTCGCGCCCACAGGGGAGGGGGACAATAATAGGAGATGGTGACACAATTGGCTAAGTCTGGGGGGGCCAGAGTAAAAGTATCACCATGACGCAGGGAAACGCTTTTCAGACGACGTTTACCCATATAAACCCCGTTAGTGGAGTTTTCATCTGTGAGCAGGAAATTATGGGGATTTTTCGGGTCACGCTGTAGGGAACAATGAATCTGACTGACCACGCTATTACGGATAGTAATATCACAGGAACTGGAACTACGACCTAACAAATAGCGATCGCCAATGAGGGGATATTTGCTTTCCCCGGTGCCATTCTCGTTTTTAAGGCGTAATTCAGGAACTCTCGCCCCTTTTTTGAGATTTACCGCCTGAAAATTCACCTTTCCTTGCAATTTCTGCACTGCAACGGTGACAAGTTGACTAATTTGGGTTTTCGGCGACTGGTTAGACATAGTTTTTATCAGTTATCAGCTTCTGGAGGCAAGAGGCAAGAGGCAATAGGCAAGTGGGGAAGTGGGGAATTTCAACTAAAATCCCAACACCCTAAAACCCCAATTCATCCCCAATATCCCTAAATTGACATTTTAGCCTCTAAAGCTTTCAGGTATTCCGTATTGACTCCCGACTCGCGAATCAGAGCAATTTTACCGGTACGCGCCACCTCGCGAATGCCAAATTTATTCAGCATTTGCATAATCGCCACCATTTTACCCGGATCCCCCACCACTTCGATGGTCAGGGTTTCCTCAGAAATATCCACAATCCGGGCCCGGAATACCTGCGCTAATTCGATCACTTCGGCCCGGCGCTCGGCGGTAGCATTAACTTTAATCAGCATTAATTCCCTTTCCACACAAGGGGTTTGGGTGATATCCTGCACCTTGAGGACGTTAATTAATTTGTAAAGTTGTTTGGTTAACTGTTCGATGCTGTTCTCGTCCCCCGGTACTACCATCGTAATCCGAGAAACTCCCATTTGTTCGGCAGGACCGACGGCTAGACTTTCAATATTAAAGCCGCGACGGGCGAATAATCCAGCAATACGGGTTAAAACTCCCGCTTCATCTTCAACTAATACGGATAATGTGTGTTTCATGGCGATTTATCTACACAACCTATATTTAACCATTGTAAGACAGGAGGCAAGGCCAGAACAGCTTGTCTTCACCTCACGACGACAAGAAATTTTAACGAAGGCAGGCGGCCGTTTTTGTAACGGGGATTTATGCCGCGCTCCAAAAACTTTTCGCCTTAAAAGGCGAGGTTTTAGACCCGATTTTTTCGATAATTAATTATCGGGATTTTTTGGCAATTGTCCAGAAGGGAAAAGTTTGACTGGGATTGATGATAACTCCCGTGATGCCATGGCGAGCAAAAGCATATTCTTTGGTTTGCCAAAGGGGAATATAGGGAACTTCATCGGCGAGAATTTCTTGAATTTTGCCAAAGATTTGCTTTCTTTTGGCTGGGTTACTTTCCTGACGGGATTGGGCGATTAATTGATTCATTTCTTGACTATAAAAAAATGAGCCTTGACTTTGTGATCCTCCTTCTTCGCAGCCAGTTTCTGGAGAACCTTTAGCACAATCTAAAAAGGGATAAATATAGTTATCTGCATCCAAAAAATCGGGATACCAATTAGATAGAGCAGTGGTATAAAGTCCCCGGCTAATATTACGGAAAAAGGCCGCCCCTAGGATACTATTAGGTTCAAATTGAATCATATTATCTAAATCCCGTTTTGCTAGGGCTTTCATCACTGCCGCCACGCTGCTGGAAGTGATCGATCCCGAGGAATGCCAAACTTCTACAATTGCGGGGTTTTCTGGACTATAACCGGCGGTTTTTAGTAATTGTTTGGCTTGCTCTATGTTATGATTGCCATAGCGCTCTTTAAACACCGGTTGTGACTCGGAAAAAGTAGTAGGAATAAGACTAAAAAGAGGGATGCCTTGACCTTGTAAAATGCGATCATTTAGTAAATCTCGATCGACTAGAGAAGCAATTGCTTGTCGCACTAAAATATTATTGGTGGGTTCACTTTTGAGATTGACGCTCATAAAGTTAATTGCTGCCCCAGAAGATTCGATGGCTTGCCATTTTCCCTGGGCTGCTTCTGTGCGTAATTTTCTCACTTGAGGAGCCAGTAAAGATTGATAGGCAATATCCACCGCACCCGTCTGAAAACCGTTAAATAAATTGGCAGGATTAGAGAGATAAATTTGCACATTAACTCCCTTATTTTTGGCTGGTTCTCCCCAATAGCGCTCGAAGGCTTCTAAACTAAAAGAATCGCTAGTAACTGCTTTTAAGCGATAATGTCCTGTGCCGATAAATTCTTCGGGTTTAAATTTACCCTCGCCAATTTGATAAAATTTGGGTGAAACCGCACAGGCTCCGGGATAAGCTAAAAGAGCGGGAAAAGCGGCAAAAGGTCTGGTTAGTTTAATAGTAATTTCGTCTTCTTTAGTAGCGGTGATTTTATCAATTGTATCCCGGAGAAGAAAGGAAGGTTCCCCACCATTTTTGATAAATCTTTCTAGGGAAAACTTCATCGCCTCCGCGTTAAAAACCGTGCCATCATGAAAAATAACTCCTCGACGTACTGGGATAGTATAAGTCAAACCATCGGGGCTAATTTGCGGTAATTCCGTGGCAAGGAGAGGCTTTAAATTAGTGGTTCCTTCGGCGTAGGTGTAAAGAGTTTCACCGAGATTATAAATAATAAAAAGTCCCGCTAACTCATAACTATCAGCAGGATCGATCGAGCGTGGTTTTAGGGTTGTCCCAATCATCAGGCGATCCCTATCCCCCTGGGGTAAATTGGAATTAGTGGACTGACAGCCCACAGTCAGAAGAAGACAGAGGCAAAATAAACTTAAATAGCGGTAAAGTTGGCGTAAAGATCTCATCGATGGCGATTAATGGCAGCTAGGTATCGATCGATCCTATCATTTTTGTGCATAATCTTTTCTTCTAGGTTCCCTGAAGGAAGTAGGTTAATTGCTTAATTGGTCGGGTAAAATTATTCAATAGCCGGACTGATTACCCCGACAATTAAATTAAATTTTCTGGTGGAGGATGGCAAAAACTTGATAAATTTAGCCAAGAAAAAGACCCAGGGCAGCAAAGGGGTTAAATGGTTCAGAATAGCTGGAGCTATGGAGGCAGATAAACAGGGAAATGGTCAAGATTTTTAAACCTAGAGCAGGTGACAGCAACTGATTAGAAACTGATCTTATTTTATAAACCTCTTACATAATTAATTTTTCAGAGTTCAAAAACGGCAGAAATAAGGATTAAATGGCATAAAGTCTATAAATAGACCATTTAACTGATTATTATTCATTCTTAATTCTCCTGACTCCTGACTACTGGCTACTGACTCCCAACCCTAACAACAATTTTTGATTTTTACAAGAGGTCTTATCAGCCATTTAGGTTAATCCTGTCCCCTCTAAACAAGCTCGATCGAAAATTGCCCCCGTGGTTACTGCCGAGGCTAAACTAGCACAAAGAAGATTGGCATCAGTAAAATTTGTTCCGCGTAAAATCGCCCCGAAAAAAATTGCTTCCTCTAAATCGGTGGCCGATAGATCTGCCCCGGACAGATTAGCGCTAGTAAAATCCGCTTGGGTTAAAATCGCCCCGACAAAACTCACTCCCCGGCCATCGACACCGCGAAAATCCGCCCCGGACAGATCTAGATGATTAAAAACCGCCCCGGCTAAAAAAGCACCGGCCAAACTTGCCCCAGTCACGATCGCATCGAGGAGAATTGCCCCGCGTAAATCGGCATTACGAAAATCTGCTCCCCTTAAATTTGCCCCTGTCAGGTCAGCACCGCGCAAATTTGCGCGTAAATTCGCCCCTGCTAGGTCTGCACCCGCTAAATCAGCCCCTGCCAAATTCATGCCCGCTAAATCTTTTATCTGACCCTGACGAATTGCTAATAAATCAATACTGGGAAAAGTCATGTTCAGCCACGGTTAAATACTGTAAAAATATCTTAGAATATTCGTAAACCTTTGTTAAGAAAGCGCTCCATGTCCCTAGAGCTATTATCCCTAGAAAATATTGAAGAAATCGCCCACCAATACGGATACTGGGCAGTATTTATCGGCATCACCCTCGAAAATATGGGGATTCCCATCCCGGGAGAAACCATCACCATTGTCGGCGGCTTCCTTGCCGGTAGCGGTGATTTAAACTATTGGTTAGTTTTAGTCAGCGCAATTACAGGAGCAGTTTTAGGCGATAATTTTGGCTATTGGCTCGGTCGCGCTGGGGGTTGGCCGTTTTTGTTAAAAGTTGGCAAATTCTTTCGGATTCCCCCCCAAAAACTAGAATTAGCCAAGGATCAATTTAGTAAAAATGCACCCCGGGCGGTCTTTTTCGGTCGCTTCGTCGCCCTGTTAAGAATCTTTGCAGGTCCCATGGCGGGAATTGCCCGAATGCCCTACGGTCGTTTTTTCCTCTGTAATCTGGGTGGAGCGACGGTGTGGGCGACGATTATGGTGACATTATCTTTCTTTTTAGGCCGTTTGTTCCCCTTGCACCAGTTAGTTAGCTCTATGGCTCGTTTTGGTATCTTGGCTTTAATTATCGTCCTGGCCTGGACAATTATCCACCCTATCCTTGAGTCACGGAAAACGGCGGTTTAAGGCCATGACGGGGTGCTGGTGCATTTGTTGCGTCGGAATATCGATTTGTTGTGGCAGATTCCCCAACTACCTAGGGTTTGCTGAAAAAGTCCTAGGCTGGGGTCAGGAGTCGGTCGTCAGTAGCCGGTCGTCGGGAGGGGGTACAGAAGAACGGATATCTTTGCGTCTGTTAGCCTTTTTTCGTCAAAACGATGAAATGTCCGTATCGAGTATCCGGGATCATGTACTCGTAGACCTTTTCCCGATCATTTTTATCTTGAATAAATTCATCTACGGCCGTCTTCACGCCCGAAGAAAAGAAACCGTAATCATCGACGATGATAACCGCCCCAGGGGAGGTGATCGGGTGGAGGAACTCTAATACCTGTTTGATCGGTTCGTACAGATCGAAATCCACATAGGCGAAAGAAACCCTCGCGGGTAAATTTTCCGCTCGCTCGAGGATTCGATCGAAAAATCCTTTGTGAATTACATAGCGATGTTCGGGAAAAGAAATCTTCCGTAATCGCTCTAGAACCATTCCCTCACGGCATCGCATTTTTCCCCTATAGGCTTCCATATTCCCCAAATCGAAAATATCGTGGAGCAAGCGATCTTTTTCCGAGGGGGCGGGCAACCCTTCAAAGGAATCGAATAGATGTAAGGTCTTGTCCGTTCCAGCGATTTCATTGGCGATCAGCGCGGAGGTTTCTCCCTGCGCCACACCGAACTCGCACACATCGCCCTCTACCTCCCGACACCGGGCTAAACCCTGCACGAGATAATAGGCCTCTGACGGAGGCGTGCCGAGCAATGTGGTTAATAGATGCAGACGAAGATCGTTAGGCTCTATTACGGGGTCGGATTCGTTGAGCCTCCCCTCGTAGGCCTGTGCCAGATTGGCGAAATTATCGAACCAGATCGGCAGCTCCGATGTGCGGTGGAGCGGTTCATCCTCGAGCGAGGACGAGGTCAGAGCAATGGATTGATCATTCATAGCTGTTACCCATTTAAAATGGGCATTAGGATGTTAGAAAAGAAACGCAGATTGATTAATTATCGATAAGAAAGCGGTTATCAGAAATAACCGCTTCTGGAATTTTCCAAGAATCTCTTTAACGTTCGCGGCGCCCGAAGTTTTTGCGCTCACCACCGCCACCACCACCGAAATTGTCTTCCTTGGGACGAGCTTTGTTGACTTTCATCTGTCGTCCCATCCATTCGGCCCCGTCAAGAGTTTCGATCGCTTTTGCTTCTTCCTCATCGGAGGACATTTCCACAAAACCAAAACCGCGCATTTTACCCGTTTCCCGATCTACGGGCAAGTAAACGCGACTAACCGTGCCGTATTCAGCGAATACCTCTTTCAAGTCATCTGTCGTGACATCATAAACCAGATTACCAACGTAAATCGTCATGGATTGTCTCCCAATATCACAGCCATTTCGAGAAGGAGATCGGACACAACCCAGTCAAGGCCATCAGGGAAAAACCACTTCTGTTTGAAACCAATGCTGCTACCGAACCTAACTACTCTCTCTAAACTAGCATAGCTTATCAGTGATCGGTGATCAGTAGGAGTAGGGAGTATTAAGTGAGCAGTATTACACGGCGGTTTTCTGCTTTCTTTTCACTGATTACTGTTTACTGTTCACTGCTCACTGATTAGGGCAGCCAAGGATATTGACTAAAATCGGGGGGACGCTTTTCGAGGAAAGCCTGTTTACCTTCGGCTCCTTCGGCGGTCATATAGTAGAGTAAAGTGGCATTACCCGCTAACTCCTGTAAACCCGCTTGACCATCACAATCAGCATTAAAAGCCGATTTTAGGCAGCGAATCGCCAAGGGACTTTTTTCGAGAATTTCTAAGGACCATTTAACCCCTTCCTGCTCTAATTCCTCTACCGGGACGACATGGTTAACCAAACCCATTTCTAATGCTTGTTGGGCGTTATACTGCCGACAGAGAAACCAAATCTCGCGAGCTTTTTTCTGACCCACTACCCGGGCCAGATAACTAGAGCCGAAACCGCCGTCAAAACTGCCCACTTTCGGACCAGTCTGGCCAAAAATGGCGTTATCCGCCGCTAGGGTTAAATCACAAACCAAGTGTAAAACATGACCGCCCCCGACCGCATAACCTGCCACCAGCGCGATAACTACCTTGGGGATGGAGCGAATTAATTTCTGTAAATCCAGCACATTGAGCCGGGGTACGCCATCATCGCCAATATAACCCGCCTGACCGCGCACCGTCTGATCGCCGCCAGAACAAAAAGCATATTTGCCATCGCTGTGGGGACCCGCACCCGTGAGCAATACTACCCCAATGCGGGCATCCTCGCGAGCATCACAGAAAGCGTCGTAAAGCTCAAAAACTGTCTTCGGACGGAAGGCATTACGCTTATGGGGTCGATTGATCGTAATTTTGGCGATTCCCCCCCATTTATGGTAAAGAATGTCCTCGTAGGTTTTGACGGATTGCCATTCAACGCTCATGGTCTCGGTTATAGGCACAGCTTTTTTACCTTACCTCATTTTGTCCCCCACTTTGCAGCGGGGAGCGCAAGAAGAGGGGAATGGATAGTTGACCGACAAGGTTTAAAGCTGATTCTCTTATAGCGTTTTTCAGTCTGCTGAGGTACAAAAGTTATGGGTTTTAGGCAAAAGGCAAAAGGCAAGAGGCAAAAGGGAAGAAAAATAGGTGTACCTCACTAGCTTAGGAAACGCTATATTGATATTTTCTGAGTATTGATTGAAAATATATTGATACTATTGGCTAACTTTAAAGAGCTAAAAATATGAGTACAAGTAATAAAACTAAGCCAGAATCATTAGAGTTTTATTTGGGATTAAAATATCCAATAACAATTTATCCTGATGATGAGGGGGGATATGTATCAGAAATTAAGGATATTACGCGATGTTTCACTCAGGGAGAAACCATAGAGGAAACCTTAATCAGTAAACAGTAAACAGTAAACAGTAATCAGTGAACTGAAAACTTACGTCTGATAACTGATAACTGATCACTGAAAACTTACATCTGATAACTGATAACTGATAACTGATAACTGAATTAAAGCCATTCGATTTCTTTAGCTTTTTCGGGTAATTTAGCCGTGGTTTGTCCTTGGCTGCGGGACTGAAACCCAATTAAATCGAGGGGAGTAGCCAATAAATCTACTATATCAGCTTTACCAAACAATAACTTGAGAGTATTTTTTGGTAGCTCTTTTAATAACCAACGACCGAGAGTAAAAAATAACTCTTGATTGGTTAAAGGTCGCATCAATTCCACACCATACAATTCATGAAGATAGCGATTTGATCGCCCATAACGTTTTAATTGACTTCTTAAGTCTTCTAAGGTGGAACGATGACGATGGTAAATAATTGCCTCCGGTGCGTAGGTTAATTGCCAGTCGGTTTGTTGTTGAATCCGCCAACAGATATCGGCATCACCACCGGTAGTTAAATAAGGACGAAATAAACCAACTTTTTCAAAAGCTTCTCGACGAATAGCGAGGTTAGCAGTTTGACCGTAGGGACAAAAAGAATGTTCTAAAAGAAATTTTGGTGACATAAAGTGACGACGTTCCGCATACTTTTCCAACCAAGTGGAACCAGTTAAGGCGGCAATTTCACCCGCTACCAGACCGATCCTAGTATATTTAAAGGGTTGAACCAGTTCTGTCAACCATTGCGCTGCGGGACGACAATCGGCATCGGTGAAGGCCAGAAAAGGATAACGAGCGCTTTTGATCCCTTTGTTACGAGCAGCGTAGGAGCTTTGTATATGATTTTCGCTTAAAATGATCAGGTTCAGTCCCCTGTGTTCTTCTGCTGCCTTTCCTAATAATTCTCCCGTGCGATCGCCACTATTATTATCAACTAAAATATATTCAACTAATTGACGGGGATAGGTCTGTTTGGCTAAACAATCAATGAGAGAGGGTATATCTTTTTCTCCGTTATAAATTGGCACGATCACGGATACTTCGGGAAGGAACTGTAGGGTATTTGACATCGTTGGAGTCCAATAAACGGGCGAAGGTTGAACTATTCGCTACAATACTACTATAATCAAGAGCAACAAAAAGCAAGTCTATTGTCACTTATTTTAGACCAACGATGAAAAGTTTCTTCCGAAAATTATTTTTCTATGTGGGTATTCTTTGGCTCTCACCCTTAATCATTGCTTTTCAGGTAGCTAATAATCGAGAACTTATCTTAGGTGATGTGCGGCGTTGGGTAGAGTTATTAGGCTGGGAAAAAAGATCAGATTGGTTACAATTATTAGCTCTGTGTCTGGAGGCAAAAGAATTTAGAAATTTATATTATTGTCGTCTTTTTCAAGGTGGTTCATTTAGCCGTTTTTTAATGTATATTCTTAGGTTTTTCTATCGAGAAAGTTCCTACTTATTTCTAGATTCTTCCTGTTCGATTGGCAAAGGATTATTTATTCAACACGGTTTTAGTACGATTGTTATGGCGGATTTGGGCGATAACTGTTGGATTAATCAACAGGTAACAATTGGCTATAAAGATAAAAGCGGCCGCCCCAAAATTGGCAACAATGTCAGGATTACCGCTGGTGCTAAAGTCTTAGGAAATATTACCATCGGCGATAATGTCACCGTGGGCGCAAATTCAGTGGTAGTCAAGGATGTTCCACCTAATTGTGTGGTGGTGGGTATTCCCGCTCGTATTATTAAACGGGACGGCGTTAAAGTAGATGAAAAATTATAAACGCTGACTTAAAATATATTCGGCAATTGCCAGATCTCCGGGGGTAGTAATTTTTAAGTTAGTTTCTTCACCGACGACAATTTTGACGGGAAAACCACATTTTTCTAATAAGGCAGCATCGTCGGTGACTTCCCAAGCTAATTTTCGGCCCTGTTCGTGACATTCTTTTAATAATTTTACCTGAAAACCCTGGGGCGTTTGGGCTGCCCACAACCGCGATCGATCAGGTGTATCCTCAATCCAACCCTTGCTATCGACAATTTTAATCGTATCTTTCACCGGAACCGCCGCTATGAAACCCTGACAAGTGGCTAAAGCGGCGGCACAGCGATCAAATAATTCGGGGGTGGCTAAACATCGCGCCCCATCGTGAATTAAAACCGTCTCAGCCCCCTCTGGTAGGGCTTGTAAGCCATTATAAACTGATTTTTGTCTGGTTTCGCCGCCTTGGATGATTTGCACGGGTTTAAGGGCATTTATGGCGGTGATAATCTCTCGGATCTCCTCAAAGTCTTCCGGTTGTGCCATGATGCCAATCCAGATAATTGCCCTGGATTCCATGGCAGCCAGTAAAGTCCAAGCGAGGAGCGGTTTTCCGTGCAGGGTGAGCAGTAACTTATTGCGATCGCTGCCCATCCGTTTACCCATTCCCGCTGCTGGAATTAACAAATACATATTTTTTTCAGGTAAAAAGTTAAGAATTCAGTGGACAGCAGTGGGGAGCTTTTTGCTGGTTAAGTAAGTGGTTTCAATATATCCCCCCTTGATAAGGGGGGTGCCGATGATTGTTAATCGCTTCAATAACCCCAAAACTATCCCTCTTAAGAGAATAAATCGAGGGGAAAGTGACCATAAGTACCGACTAATTGATCATTTTCTGATTGACAAGAAATCAGGACACCGCGATAGGTTCCCGTGTAGGAATCGAGATAGGAAGCTTGTCTTTGGGTATTGTATTTAATATACACCGCTCGCTGTTCTGGGTGGTCTTCTGGGAGAATATTAGGTAGGGGGTATCCTAGGGCTTGTAGATAACTTTTTAGGGCTTTAAATCCCTCTTCATTGTTATCGGCACAGATACCTAAATTAATTGATTCCGAACCTTGGTTAACTAATAAAATTGCCTGTCTTAGAGCTTCTTCTTCTTCGGGGGATTGGGCAATTTTTAGTTGAATACATCCATATTCTTTTAGGAGTTTCAAGGCTTCTTCCATAGACATGAGCGGTTAGATAGGCGGGGCTAAAGATAAAAAATAAGCTGGTGCTGCTGTCCTTAACGACAAATTCCCAAGAAAAAAAGCCCTAAATCATTGGGGTTTAGAGATAGGAAAATTTTGCATTGGTCTGAATCGTAAGATCGCCAATTTCGATCATATCAGGTTGGGGACAGGAAAATTTATCGGGGTTGTTCGATCGCTCGATTTTGTGCGGTCATTTCACGCGCTGCTTTTTGATAGCCAAAGTAAACACCTACATCCTGAGGGGAAAAGAGGAGCATTTCTGGTGAGATAGGATCTCAGTAGCTTCAGTCAACTCCTCCCATTTTTCTAGGGCTTTTTCTTCGGTTGTTTCAGAGTCTTGCAGTTAAATTTCCGCCACGGCTCTTTCGATTAAACGACGAGCCAGGGTTTGAATGCCAGTATGTTCATAGTAATTAGTCGTCATATCGAGGAATGCCCCAACATATACCAATTTATCGGCAGAAAAGTCGATAAATCCCTGAATTTTGCTCAATAATCCCTGCTGGCTCAAACTGCGCTCGCTGACAAAACCACTCATCCAACCTTTAGTCGAGTCGAAACTTTGACCAATAAAGTCTAATTTTCTGGCAGTATTTCCCCCCGGAATCAATTCTTTAATACTGGCGAAAGTAGAGTTAGATTCTAATTCTTCCGGCCTGAGAATGCTGAGGCTCGATTCCACTTTGCGGATAAAACTGCCCCCCAGAGGGATTAAACCATCCAAACAAACTAACGCCGCCATCCGCATCAAGGATTCGCCGCTATAATCTCCTAGGGAAGCGACGAAATCCCTGATACTATCCCCCGGAATGCCATTAATTTGACAAAAAGCGACTAATTCGGTCACTAATTTCAGGGTTAGATCGATGGTTTGCGCTTTTTCGGGAGCAGGGGTTAATCTTTCGATTAAACCGCCCATGAGGGGAATTTTACCACCGACGGCATTAGCAAGAGAGGCGGCGGCTAGGGCATTATCGGCGCTGTCGATGGTTTGATAGAGCCAGAGCGCCCGTTGATAGCCCTGGGATTTATCATTAAACAACCAAACGGCTCGATCGCCAATCTGTTGGATCATGCTTTCGTCGGTTTCGCCGGTGACTTTGATAATCGTATTTTTAAACCCGACTAGATTATCCCATTGCCCCGGCACTACATAATCAAGGGTTTTGAGAACTTTGACGGTGAGATTATTAGTCGGTAATTCGTCCACCAGTTCAAAAATTGGCTTACTCACGGATGTCTCCTTACTTTAATTTTGCTAAACCATCTAAATCGAACTTAGCTAACCAAGCTTGGCGATCGCTGGCGGTAAAATCCGGCTCCCGCGATAAAACCTTGACTTGATAGCGATTATTGACTAAAACGGCGGTGGCGGTTGTACCCTGTTTCACAGAGGGAAAACCTTTAATCGTGGTTTGACTGTCTTGGAATTTATTGGCCGCGGCGGGATTATTGCTAATGTCAGATATGGCTAACATAGCCACAACTTTGCCATCTTGCTTCAGTTTTGCCTCGGCAAAGCCTTTTTTCTCTTGGGTATAGACGCGCTCGTATCCTCCCCCAGAAGGTGGAAAAAACTGATTAAAACTGCCGCCAGAGGTGGATTCTTTCACCACTGCCGCCGCCCCACGAGCGGTGCTTTCTTGTTGGGCTTGGTCAAATTGCGAGGGAGCTTTAGCACAGGAAGTTACTAGCAAAAGTGCCGCTAATACCCCTGACATCAAGATTTTGTCAAATCGAAAGCTCATAGTTATCTTAATTAAAACTTGCTCATGTTTGTTTGTAGTATATCTCTCGCTTATTGCTGATTATTGTTAAGTTTTTCTAGATGCTGTCACACTGGACCGAAAAAAAACAGAAAATCAGCAAAATTCGAGTCAATAACGAAGGCAGGAGGCAGTCCCGATGAAAAAATTTTCACCCCCACAGATGAAAGAGGTTTCTTTCCCTACACCCCACACCCCACACCCTGCCCCCAGGAAACCCTTTTTTGGTAAACCCTAGCTACAGTCCCGCAATTGCCCCTCGCGCCATAGATGCGATCGCTTGTTCCGTGGCCCGGGGTAGATGATAATATTTACCCCCAGCTTTTAGGGCTAATTCTTTGGCAAAACCAGTGGAGACGAATTTTTTCTCCGTATCGATAACCAGCAGTTTAATGCCTAAAGAGCGAATTTTAGCGGCAATATCGAGCAGTTCTGCCTTAATATCCGGTTTTTCCCCCTCCGGAATCGGTTCGCCTAGAGATTTCGCCAAAGGAATATTACTTCTCCCGTCGGTAATCGCCACAATCACCACTTGACCGATATCCCCCGATAAACGGGCATTCATCCCCACATGAACCGCTTGGGTTAAACCGTGGGCCAAAGGGGAACCGCCGCCACAGGGCAGGGTTTCTAGACGTTTTTTCGCTAGGGTAATCGATTTGGTTGGCGGCAATAGTACATCTGCTCGCTCACCCCGGAAAGGAATCAGGGCAATCTGGTCGCGATTTTCGTAAGCTTCCGTTAACAGACGCATAACCGCACCCTTGGCCGACTGCATCCGATTCAGGGCCATGGAACCGGAGGCATCAACGACAAAGACAATTAAAGAACCGGCCTTGCGGGCCAGCCGTTTTGAGCGCAGATCCCCTTCTTCTATAATCACATGACGTTCGGGATTCCTCAAGCGACGGGCTTTTTGATAGGGGGCGGCCGCCCGGAGAGTGGCATCGACGGCGACTCTTTTCACCTTGCCCCGGGGTAACATCGGCTTAATATAACGTCCCCTATCTTCCGAGAAAATCAGGTTACGCGCCCCCGATTTCCCCTGACGCTGGGCCATCTGGGCAAAATACAGCACACTGGGATCCAGTAAAACCCCTTCCGGGTCGAAAACAAATTCTTCCGGCAAATTATCGGGCTGTTCCGGTTCTTTTTCCTCCTCTTTCTCCTCCTCTTTTTCTTCCTGTTCCTGCTGGTTTTCGTCTTGGGGCGGTTCCGGTGGTGGCGGTGGTGGCGGTGGCTGTTGTTCCTGTTCCGGGGGTGGTGGCGTAATCAGCGATCGAGGTACAATAACTAATTCGACGGCTCTTTTTAAGTCATCGGCACTGACTAAATCCCGACCTTCTAAAGCGGCGGCGGCCTTGGCTACTCTCACGGCAAAAATCTCGGCGCGATGACCTTCCACCTTACCGCGCACCGCTTCCTCCACTAGATAACTAATTTGTTCGGGTTTAATTTTTACCTCTTTTAACCATTCCCTCGCTAGGATAATTTCGGTTTTTAGATCATCGATTTCTTGGGCATATTGGGCGATAAAAGCGGTGGGAGACACAGCATACTCGATCGCCTGATTGACGGCGGTGACTCGTTGGTCTAAACTGAGGACACCATCGGCGGAAAGGGCAATGGCAATTCTATCTAATAAATGGGTTCGTAAATCCCCTTCTTCTGGGTTATAAGTAGCGATCAGGATCGGTTTACAGGGATGTTGAAAACTGATGCCTTCCCGTTCGATTTGGTTACGTCCTTCGCTTAAAACCGTTAGTAATTGGTTAGCAATTTGGTCATCGAGTAGATTAATTTCATCGACGTAGAGAATTCCCCGATGGGCGCTGGCTAATAAACCGGGTTGAAAGACCGGTTCCCCCTGTTTCACCGATTCTTCCACATCGACGGAACCCAATAAACGATCCTCGGTGACTCCTAGGGGAATCTGCACGAAGGGGGCCCGGATAACTTCCGTGGCGACCTCTCCACTGCTATATTCTTCTTTAGTGCGATCGTCCCATTCATCGGGATGGTTGGGATCACAATTAAAGACATTACCTGCGATAATTTCGATCGGTGGCAGTAGGGAATGTATCGCTCGCGCCATGACTGATTTGGCGGTTCCCCGACGACCGGCAATCACCACACCCCCTAGGGCGGGATCCACTGCGGCTAAAAGTAGGGCTAATTTAATCGCTTCTTGGCCGACAACGGCAGTCAGGGGAAAATTGAGGGTCACAGTGGGCATAGATCTAGATTCAGGCGGCCAAATTCTAGTGTAAAACAGAAGCTCCCGGGTCCGGCACTTTTCCCTTTTTGATTCCCGAACCCAGATTTTAGCTGCATCTCGATCGAGTTCTTTCTCCCCGAACCGATCGAGAAGTTACTGGGTTAATCTAGGATTAGCTCCTAATAACGGCTGTAGAGAGGAAAGAAATATGATAACGACAATAATCGATCGCCTTACGGAAACCAACCCGCAAATTATGCGAGAATGGCAAGGAAGATTAACCCCGAAAAATATCTCGATCGCCTCGGTTATCTCCCTAGTTGGTCAATTATTAGTTTATTTATACTATCAAAATCTCTTGCCAGTAGGGGCGGGATTTAATCGTTACTGTACCGCTAATCCCCCCCATAACAACGATTATGATCCCTATAGTGGGCTTAAATACTGTATCCAAGACTTAAATGGTCAATGGATGATTATCTCCCGGTTATGGTGGTTAGATGTCTTCACTTTTCTGAGTATTACCGGTATTTTCGCTCTTTTAGTGGTGGGAACCTATCAATTAATTGCGGATCTTTCCGGGGAAGAGTGCCGGGGTACACTTAATTTTATCCGTCTGAGTCCCCAACCCGCCAAAACGATTTTTATCGGCAAAATTTTCGGGGTTCCCATTCTCCTCTATCTCGTCTGTCTTCTCGCTTTACCCTTTCACTTGGGGGCGGGTTTATTAGCGGGTATTCCCTTGTCGTTAATTTTAGCCTTCTACGCGGTTCTGATCGCTAGTTGTGCCTTTTTCTATCATGCTGCCCTTAGTTTCGCTTTAGCCACGCCATGGTTAGGGGGATTTCAACCCTGGTTAGGCAGTGCTGCAGTCTTAATCTTTGTGTTTTATAGCAGTATTATTACTTTATCGGGCTATGGCGGTTTCCGTACCCCCTTTGATTGGTTAATTCTCTTTAATCCTAGTTTTTTCCTTCCCTATCTAGTTAAATCTACCTTTCTCCCCCCCGATGCGGTACGCTATCTAGGAATCTCACAAATCTTCGATCTGCGTTGGTACGGTCAATCTCTCTGGCAATCGGTTATAATGGGTATTAGCTTAATTTTGCTCAATTTCGCCCTCTGTACCTACGGTTTAACCAGAATTATCCAGCGTCGCTTCCATAATCCCCTCGCTACTCTTGTTAGTAAACCCCAAAGTTATTGGATGATGGGCTGTTTTAGCGCTATTAGCCTAGGTTTTGTTTTCCAAACGCTGGAACCGAGCTATATTTTCGATAATTTTGCGATTCTTAGCGTTTTTGTGGCGATTTTTGGCTTGTTAATCCTTTTTGCCCTCACTCCCCCCCGTCAAACTCTCCAAGATTGGACTCGCTATCGTCATCTACAAGGAAAAAAGAGCATTAGTCTGGGGAAAGCTTTAATCTTTGGCGAAAAAAGTCCTTCTACCCTAGCCATGGCTGTTAACCTCGCTATTGCCATTTTATTCATCCTTCCCGCTATTTTTATCGCCCCTCTCCATCAATATAAACTAGCCACTGCAGCCGGGTTTCTCTTGGCAATGAACATGATTTTAGTCTATGCCGCTATCGCCCAATTATTGATGTTAGCCGGCACAAATAAACGCGCTTTGCTGGCAGCCACTAGCATCGGCATTTTGATTATTTTCCCTTTCCTCTGTTTCGCTGTCTTGCGGGTTGATCCCAGTCAATCTCCGCTTTTATGGTTTTTTACTTTTCTTCCCATTGCCGCTACTAAATACGCTACACTTCCCTCTTTCGCTTTGGCAATCTTCGGTCAGTGGTTGGGTTTAACCCTCGTCGGATGGCAAATTAATCGGCAATTGAATCGCCTTGGTGCCTCGGCAACTAAAGCGTTAATGCCAAGCTAAAAAATACCGACTCACAGGGGAGATTAAATAATATCTCTGCTGACAATTTTCTCCCCTTGAGTGTCGGTTAAATTTTTTTTCCTCAAAGGCTTGACAAAACCCCACGACTTGACAGATAATTTCTTATATAATGGGAATCCGTGCCTGCCTGCGAACCCCCTCTTTTCAGGTCAAATAAAGCCCCAAAAAATTAACCCCAAAAAGTAGGCTGAGTTAATCTCAGTTCCGGTGCTGATTCGGAGCATCTTTCAATTTGACAACGCCTATTGTAGGGCTAATTCATGAATTAGCCCTACACCTAGTAATTTCAGTTCCCATCTGATTAGGAGCATCTTTCAATTTGACAACGCCACATTTTTACCTTACCACTGATAAACTATCAACGATTAGCGAGGGAGTATAACAGGAACCATTCCATTGATTATCGGCCCCCAGAGCGATTAAATTCTGCAAAGCGGTATAAACATTTCCCGTTACCATTGTATCTTTAACTCGTCCGGTGATTTTGCCCTTTTCTATGCGATAACCCAGATCGATATTGACAGAAAAATCGCCCGAAATATCGGCCCCATGACCTAAAATTTGGTCGATAACTAGGCCCTCATCTATTTGCGAGATTAAATCCTCTAAAGTTCCCTCTCCCGGTGCCACGATTAAATTAACTAAATCCGGCATGGGATAAACCCCTAAACCGGGACGAAAACCGTTTCCCGTCGGAGTAGTTTTTAACAATCTGGCCGTGGTACGATCGCTATAGAATTCCTTAACTCTACCTCCCTCAATTAAAGATAAAAATTTGGTAGGAGTTCCCTCATCATCAAAGGGACAACTATAGGGTTCTCGGTCCGGTTGTTGGGATAGGGTCAACTTTTCTGACATCACCAATTGACCAATTTTATCACTCCAGGGCGAGGACTGTTCTAAGATCTGTTTACCATTTAAAGCCATCTCCACCGTACCCCATAAGAGGGTAACTGCATTAGAGGTCAATAAAATTGGTAATTTTCCCGTGGGACTATCCACATTATTGGCTGCCCATTGTAGTCGCTGCAATAACTGTTTAATTACCGTTTCGGGATGGGGTGTACTGCGGGTATATTCCCCATCATAAACCGCCAGAAAATCCTCCCCCCGTACCCATTCAATCCCCAGATAATAACTCAAAGCTGTATCGGTATATTGACAATATAAACCCTCGGAATTAACCAAACGGGTGATTTCCCGTTCACATTCCCATTCACCACTACAAATAACCTCAGGATAAACTTGGCGAATATGGCCAATCATTTGATTACCCATCGCGATTAAAGATTCTACCGCCACATCCTGACCAATCGGGTCATAAACTGCCCGTCGTGGTGCCGAAAATTCGATTTCTTCCGGGGCATTGAGATAGGATAAATTTAACGCCGTTTCTACTAAAATTTCCGGTTCCACATCACCATAACCCACCGCTAACCCCGGACAACCCTCGCGCCATAATCTTAAGGCAGTTCCCACAGATTCAGAACTTTCTAGCTGTTTGAGACGATTAGCCTCAAAAAAAACGGGATGGGAAAGGGAGGAAGATTGATAAACTTCGGCTGCCACTGCTCCCGATTTGAGAGCCAGTTCGATGAGTTGTTGCGGATCGATCGTCATGGTGATAGTTTTTGAGATGATAGCTATCTGATTATCGAAAATTTGGGTTTAAAACCCCGTCGTTTCACGATAGCTTTTCTTGATCTCTAATATAGCACTCAAAACCTAGACCCAAAGCAACTTTTGGATAGGATGTCCAGTTGGCATCTCATAGTTAGTAAAAGTGTACGCTAATTCAGCAAGGTAAAAATTTTTTGCAAGGGTGATAGGTTTTCTAAAACAGATGGGTAAATTGTTTATAGACAGAAAAACATCCATCAGGAATACAGCCATGAACTCCGCTTTCAAATTCAAACTCATCCAAGCTCTCAACAAAAAGAACGGTAACAAAGGTTTCACCCTCATCGAACTCCTAGTTGTCGTTATCATCATCGGTGTACTGGCCGCCATCGCTCTCCCCAACCTCCTCGGTCAGGTGGCCAAAGGCAGACAAGCGGAAGCTCGCACCAACCTCGGTGTCGTTAACCGCGCCCAACAGGTTTACCGCTTGGAAAACACAACCTTTGGTACTGTATCTCAGTTGCCCGTTCAGTTTACCCTCACCTACTATACAAGTGTTAGCAATGTCAGTAATGATGCTAACGGTGCCGAGGCACATATGGCTCCTGCGGCAAACTATGTGAACGATATTCTCGAATACGGCTCTGCCGTCAGTCAAACCACCGCTGGAGTTTTTACTGCTGTTATCTGTGAACAGGCCACTCCCGCCACTTCTACTGCCCTAACCGCAGGTGTTTTAACTACTGCTGGTACTGCTAGTACGGACGCGGCTTGTGATGCTACTACTGCTCGTCCGGTTCAGTAATCCTAGTCTAGAAAAGTATGGGGGTTTTGGAAAATCTGCGCTCTTGGTTACTTTGGGGATAGGATTTTAGTCAGTGAACAGTAAACAGTGAGCAGTGAAATAAAAACTCACATTTAATGACAAAGACCGAATCTTAAACCTAATTTGTTAAGCTGAAAGCCATGACGTACTGACCTTCTTTTTAGGGAAGGGAATTGCCAGATTCTTTCTTGGATTCCCTTGCCTATTGCCTTGAGAAGCTGATAGCTGAAATCTCCAACGCCCAACTAGAAAAATACAGGCTATAAGCTGTTAAAAAAATGGAGTTTGCCTTTAATCCCCCCTTGATCCCCCCTTAATAAGGGGGGCAGGGGGGATATACCCTTAATAAGGGGGGCAGGGGGGATATACCCTTAATAAGGGGGGCAGGGGGGATATACCCTTAATAAGGGGGGCAGGGGGGATATACCCTTAATAAGGGGGGCAGGGGGGATATACCCTTAATAAGGGGGGCAGGGGGGATATACCCTTAATAAGGGGGGTGTCTGACAACTTGTAACACCTACCTACTTAAGTATTTAAATTGCTTGTTGAGAGTAGGCAAGAGGCAATAGTAAAGGCATTGGGGGAGATTCCGCTAATCTAAGAATAAGCGGTTTAAATGCGTCTTAGCCTACTTCACTTATCACCCCATCACCCCACTTGCCCAAAAAAAATTTTTTGCCAGGGTGATAGGTTTTCTAAAACAGGTGGGTAAATTGTTTATAGACAAAAAACATCCATCAGGAATACAGCCATGAACTCCGCTTTTAAATTCAAACTCATCCAAGCTCTTAACAAAAAGAACGGTAACAAAGGTTTCACCCTCATCGAACTCCTAGTGGTCGTTATCATCATCGGTGTACTGGCCGCCATCGCTCTCCCCAACCTCCTCGGTCAGGTGGCCAAAGGCAGACAAGCGGAAGCTCGCACCAACCTCGGTGTCGTTAACCGCGCCCAACAGGTTTACCGCTTGGAAAACACAACCTTTGGTACTGTATCTCAGTTGCCCGTTCAGTTTACCCTCACCTACTATACAAGTGTTAGCAATGTCAGTAATGATGCTAACGGTGCCGAGGCACATATGGCTCCTGCGGCAAACTATGTGAACGATATTCTCGAATACGGCTCTGCCGTCAGTCAAACCACCGCTGGAGTTTTTACTGCTGTTATCTGTGAACAGGCCACTCCCGCCACTTCTGCTGCCCTAACCGCAGGTGTTTTAACTACTGCTGGTACTGCTAGTACGGACGCGGCTTGTGATGCTACTACTGCTCGTCGGGTCAATTAATCCTAGTCTAGAAAAGTATGGGGGTTTTGGAAAATCTGCGCTCTTGGTTACTTTGGGGATAGGATTTTAGTCAGTGAACAGTAAACAGTGAGCAGTGAAATAAAAACTCACATTTAATGACAAAGACCGAATCTTAAACCTAATTTGTTAAGCTGAAAGCCATGACGTACTGACCTTCTTTTTAGGGAAGGGAATTGCCAGATTCTTTCTTGGATTCCCTTGCCTATTGCCTTAAGAAGCTGATAGCTGAAATCTTCAACGCCCAACCAGAAAAATACAGGCAATGTTGCCGGGGCATAACCATGAAATACCTTCTTTTTTTAGCAATTAAATCACAGGGTAAAAAAGCGACGGGTTTTACTTTAGTAGAATTGCTAGTAGTGGTGATTGTATTAGGGGTTCTCACCGCCGTCGGTTTACCGAATCTATTACAACAAGTCGCCAAAGGTAGGCAAGCAGAAGCACAGGCGATACTGGGACAAATCAATCGCGCCCAAGTGGCTTATCGCCTCGAAAATCCTACTTTTGCCAACTTAACTCAATTACCCATTAGTGGCATTAACAACGCTAGATATTATAGTTTTAGTGATTACGATGTCGTTCCTACCAATGCTACTCGGTCCTCCTATAGAGCGCAGGCACTGGATCCATTTCGTAATGATATTAAAAATTATGCAGGAGGAGTCCGACTGATAAACGGGCGCTTTTTTACCCTTATTTGTGAGGCTATAACTCCTTTACAAGATAGTGTTTTTGTCGACGGCTCTGGCGCCTGTAGTAGCGATAGCATTGGGTTTAATAATGATTCACAAGGGACTAACCAGCCAAGTCAGGGAGGTCCAATGTAATGTTCTGAACAATAGGGAGGTTGATCAAAGTGATCAGTTTCCCGCTTAATATTCATTTACGAACAGTCTCTAAAATAATCGAAAAACCTTTTATTTTTGTTAATGTTATTGACTTTCGTTCAAAGCTATGCTAGGCGCAAAAAAATCGCTCAATCTATCCCTACTTAAAACTCTTGGTTTAGTTGCCGTTATCGGTGGACTAATCATGGCCATTGTCGAAATGCAACAGGAAAAGGTGAAAACCTTGACCAAAGAAAAGTTATTAGAAAGAAATTATAGTCAAGAATCTCGCCTAGAAAATGCTCAAGTTGAGTTATTAAAAAATATGCCAGCTTTTGGCTTTGACAATATGTTAGCCAATTGGTCAATGTTACAGTTTATTCAATATTATGGCGATGGGGATGCTCGTCGGGAAACTGGTTACGGTTTAAGTCCCGATTTTATGGAAATTGTCACTAAAAATGACCCCAAATTTGTCCGCGCCTATTTGATGATGTCCGTCCCTTCTTCCCTGAATGCTGGCAAACCCGAAAGGACCGTTGAGATTATGAATAAAGGTTTATCAAAACTCACTCCTGATGTCACCGATGCCTATTTTATTTGGTTATATAAAGGAGTGGATGAACTATTATTTTTAGGTGATATTCCTGCGGCGAAAAAATCGCATCAAATGGCTGCCGATTGGGCGAAAATTGCCGGTAATAAATTTATCGAAAAATCCGCTAGGGGAACAGTAAAATTTTTAGAAACTAATCCCGATAGTCGCGCTCCTAGAGTCGGTGCCTGGATGTTAGTCTGGCTGAATAGCCAAAACGAAGAAACCCGCAAGTTAGCTAGGGAAAATATCGAAAAATTGGGCGGTAAATTGCTTGTGTTCGGCGATAATCAAGTGATGGCAATTCCCCCCAAGGATTAGGGGTTGGCATCTTTTTTATCCTGCCAAAACTTATGATTTAATAAGCAATCAATATCCTTAGAAAAAGGACAAATATCGGGAAAATTAGCATCATATTAAATTCGCATATTCTCCACCGCTTCCTGATAACAATTGTCACAAATATCGGTCAAAAACTGCATAAACTAGGGGAATCTTTAAGGATAGCTTTTAACTGGGATTGAAAGCGTTTAATTGTTACTTCCCAACCTCGATAACAGTCGGACAAAGGAAGATAACGCCGTTTTAAAGCCTGTTCAAATAATGTAATTAAACGGTTTTTTAGTTCCCTTTTGTCTCGTCTTCCCAAAGATTCCACCTCCTCGATCAAATTCTCTAAATCAACCTGAGATAGATATCCGGATTTTAATTGCTTAACCGTTTTCTCTATCCACAAAGCAAAATCTTGATCATAAAGATTTTTTACCTTTGCTAAAGTCATAATTTTGACCTTCTCTGTTGAGTAATTACCTTCATTTTACCGAAACTTCGCCAACAATTTAAGTCTGAATTGGCACTTACTTAAAACTTGCTGAATAAATCTAAAAACCTTGTTGGATAAGGGTTTTAGACTTTTTTCCCCGCAAAAAGTGCTGACCATTGGAGGGATCGGGGGTAAAATTCAGGTACTTTTTCCCTGAAAATTAGGTAACTGACTACCTCAAAATTGGTAAAACCCTACACCCCACACCCCACACCCCACACCCTGCCCCCACCAACAAACTTTTTCAGCAGACCCTACTTAAAACTTGCATTAAAAGTCGCTCGGTTTGGGTGCATCTCACATTTTCGGAAATACCGATAATCAGCAATTATCAGTCACTCTTAAACTGCTACAAATGTATGAACAGCCGCGTGTAAGCATCCCACCGAAAAGCTAATGCGCGAGGGGTTTGGGGACGGCGCTTGCGTCCCCAACGGGGGTTTGGGGGGTAGAACCCCCCAAAAGACTGGATTGATGACACAAACCTAAAAAGCACAGTTTTTAAACTGCACTGATCGAGGGATAATATAACCTTGATATTGACCATGGCGACTTATGAAAATTTTAATTATGGGTGGAACCCGATTTATCGGTGTTTCTTTGACTAAAGTGTTAGTAGAACAGGGTCATGAGGTAGTATTATTCAATCGTGGCAATAAACCCGCTCCGGTTGCCGGAGTACGACAGATACATGGCGATCGCACTGACCCCTTACAACTTAAAGAAAAGCTTAAAAATGAGAGTTTTGAGGCAATTTTCGATAATAATGGCAGAGAATTAAGTGATACTCAGCCCCTCGTCGAAATTTTTAGGGACAGAATCGGGCATTTTGTCTATGTTAGCTCGGCGGGGGTTTATCTAAAATCCGACCAAATGCCCCATAAAGAAGGGGATAAACTAGATCCCAAAAGTCGCCACAAGGGAAAACACGAGACAGAAAACTATTTAAGCGAGATGGGTTTACCCTGGACTTCCATCCGTCCGGTTTATATCTACGGACCGGGCAACTATAATGACCTAGAAGCTTGGTTTTTTGACCGTTTGGTTCGTAATCGTCCTATTCCTATACCTGGTCATGGGGAACATTTTACCCAATTTGGTCACGTTGTCGATCTGGCTAAGGCCATGGCCGCAGTATTGGGTAATTCTCAGGCTATCGGTCAAGTGTATAATATTTCAGGCGATCGCTATGTAACTTTTAACGGTTTAGCAAAAGCTTGCGCGGCAGCCATGGGGAAAAATGCCGAGGAAATCGAGATTGTTAACTATAACCCCAAAAAATTTGACTTCGGCAAAAAGAAACCTTTCCCCCTGCGGGTTCAACATTTTTACGCTGATATTAATAAAGCTACCCGGGAGTTAAACTGGCAGCCTGAATATGATCTCGTCAGTGGTTTAACAGACTCCTTCCAGAATGATTATCTCGCTTCCGGTCGCGATCGGCAAGAAATAGACTTGGCGATCGATGACCAGATCTTGGCAAACCAATAAAATTAATTTTCTGGTGGGGAGTTTTTTACTGTGAGCAGTGAACAGTAAGGGACTTGCGCTTTGATAATGTACCTTTTGGGCGAACGCAGTTCGCCCCTACATTGTGGACAAAATCAGTTACTGTAGGGGCGCAAAGCTTGCGCCCTCCGAGCGCTCAGGTTTGCTGATCACCCTAAGTAGGGGGAGAGAGCCTTCGAGATGTTGGGGACTTGCGCTTTGATAATGTGCCTTTTGGCCGGTCTGATTCTTCTACAGAGCGATTTTCTGCCTGGGACATTATTCCCACGCAAGTCCCTTATTGGACATTCCACCAACCGAAGGCCGGCCCGACAAAACGAATAACTAGCCAAACCCCGGCTAAAACTCCTATACCAATCCAGGCACCCCTAGTGGTTAACTTGTAAGCTTGGGATGCTTGACTTTTGGTAATCGGTAGCCAAGGCAGGATATTTTCTTCCTGTCCATACTTATCACCCAGGGCCGATTGACGACGTTTTGATTCACCCATACTAATGTCAGTTATTAAGAGGTTTTTCTCTGATTGTATATCGAAAGACAACAGGCCACACCCAATCCTACTGCGTGAAGGGGGGCGATCGAAACTGACGGCCGACGACTGACTGTTATAAAATTAAAGGTTGCGACTGAAACGAGAATAATTATGGCAACCATTAACAGTAATTACTTAAAACTAAAAGCGGGTTATCTTTTCCCGGAAATTGCCCGACGAGTCCAAGCTTTTGCGGCAGCCAATCCCGATGCTAACATTATCCGTCTCGGGATTGGGGATGTCACCGAACCTTTGCCCCTAGCTTGTCGCGAGGCCATGATTAAAGCGGTGGAGGAAATGGGCGATCGCTCTAGCTTTAAGGGTTACGGGCCCGAACAGGGTTATGCTTGGTTAAGGGAGAAAATCGCCGTCCATGATTTTCAGGCTCGCGGTTGTGAGATAAGTGCCGATGAAATCTTTATTTCCGACGGTTCTAAGTGCGATACGGGCAATATTCTCGATATTTTTGGAGATAATAACTCGATCGCCGTTACCGACCCAGTATATCCCGTTTACGTTGATACTAACGTTATGGCCGGACACACGGGAGAGGTCAACGACCGCGGCGAATACGAGGGTCTGATTTATCTGCCAATTACCGCCGAAAATAACTTTACTGCCCAGATTCCGGCGGAAAAAGTTGATTTAATCTATCTCTGTTTTCCCAACAATCCCACCGGGGCCACAGCTACCAAAGAACACTTGACAGCCTGGGTTAATTATGCTAGGGCCAACGGATCGATTATCTTTTTTGATGCAGCCTACGAGGCCTTTATCACCGATGCCAGTTTACCCCATTCCATCTATGAAATCGAGGGGGCGCGGCAATGTGCGATCGAATTTCGCTCTTTTTCTAAAAATGCCGGTTTTACCGGGACCCGTTGCGCTTTAACCGTGGTTCCCCAAAGTCTGATGGCCAAAGCGGCCGACGGGACGGATGTGCAACTCTGGAAACTGTGGAATCGTCGGCAATCGACCAAATTTAACGGCGTTTCCTACATTGTCCAACGGGGGGCCGAGGCGGTTTATTCCCCAGAAGGACAAGCACAAGTAGAAGAACTTGTCAAGTTTTATTTACAAAATGCAACAATTATCCGAGAAAAATTAACCGCCGCCGGTTTAGAAGTGCATGGCGGCGTAAATGCGCCCTACGTTTGGGTAAAAACGCCCCAGGGTCTATCGAGTTGGGATTTCTTCGATAAACTGCTACATACCTGTAATGTGGTGGGGACTCCTGGATCTGGCTTTGGGGCCGCCGGAGAGGGTTATTTCCGGCTATCGGCTTTTAATAGTCGTGCCAACGTCGAGGCCGCTATGGAGAGAATTATCGATAAATTTCAAGGCTAATGGTCAAGAGAGGGATGTTTGCGGAAGCATCCCCCAACAACCCCATCGGGAATTGATAGACTGGTAACTACTCACCGACAAAGGCTCACCGATGCGACCCTTTTGGCTAGAATCCTTACAGGTAGAAAGATTAACGATCGCAATTGCCAGCTTACCGGCAGCCCTGCAAGGGATCAAGTTGGTGCAGTGGTCAGATTTGCACTGCGATGAACAGCATTTGCCTGTAGCTGTCCTGCAAGAAGCGATCGCCATTACTAATCAGGAAAAACCCGATCTCATCTTCCTGACGGGGGACTTTATTACCTATAGTCCCAGGCCAATTTTTGCCCTAGTCGAGAGCATAAAAGCTCTCAAAAGTCAAGGGGGTATTTATGCTTGTTTAGGAAATCATGACAGTTATCTTCCCAACGCAAGGGAAACGGTCAGATCGGCCTTAACTAGCGTGGGAATTCGGGTACTCTGGAATGAAATCGTCACACCCTACGGCGAAAATTTTCCCATCGTCGGATTGGCCGATTATTGGTCCGGGGAATTTTTACCGCAAATCCTCGAGCAAATCTCCCCCGATATACCCAGACTCGTCCTTTCCCACAATCCCGATACAGCCATGATTTTAAAGGATTGGCGCGTGGATTTGCAGTTATCCGGTCATACCCACGGAGGCCAAGTGACTATCCCCGGTATGGGTTCCCTACCGATAGTTTTAGAGGAACTTAGGCGATCGCTGCCTGAACCATATCGTCCATGGGTCCCCTTTCATCGACAGTTCAGCAGAGTAGTCCGATACTGGCAATGGTCCGAGGGATTTCATCGAGTCGGGGAAAATCAATTATATGTGAATCGCGGCTTAGGAACCTATTTTCCCGGTCGTCTTTTTTGTCCCCCCGAAGTGACGGTAATTACTTTGATCAACGGCAGTTAGTCTTGAATCAGTGATCAGTGATCAGTTATCAGTTATCAGATTTAAGTTTTAAGTTTTAAGTGTGGAGCATTAAATCAGCTGCTGACTATCTAAATTACTCGTTAAGACTGCACCAGAGTTGGGAGCAGGGAGAGGGAGCTTGAGCATTTGTCCTAAAATTTCCCCTACGCAGTTTAAATTCAGTACAGCTTAGAATTTTCCTACTGTCTTTTCACTGTTTACTGTTTACTGATAACTGAAAAAACCCCCTATGACAGAAAATAGAGATAACTTCAACGAAACTTATAAGGCACTAATTGAGCGCATTGTCAATCTAACTTTAGAAGGAAAAATTCGGGCTAAATCACAGGTTTATAACCTTTTGTCCGAGGGAGTAAAAAATGGCACAGGAGAAATTTTTGAGCGTTGTTTAACCGAAAAAATAATCTTTACTCGCTCACAGTTAGAAACAAAAATTAAAGCGACTAGGGTTTTACGGGCCCTGGAAACGATCGAAAGTGAATGGGAAAAATATCAAAAAACCAATCAGCAAAATTCTCTCACTGCAGCGGCGATCAATAATCTGGTAAAAATCGATCGAGAGGATCGTTTACTGACGTTAGTTAATTTAATTGATCCCAATCAAAATAATGCTTTAACCCTAGAACAATTACAACAGTTAGCCAAGCATTTACAGACAGTTGCTCAGCAGCGGGGAGAAGCGGATTTATGGCAAATTGCCACGGGAATTAATCTGGGGTTAAATACTTGGTTAAATTTATCGAATGATCTCACCAGTTGGCTCTACGAACAAAATCGCAATCTTGGTTTTACTAATGATAATGAGCGAGTGACTCCCTGGCAAATTTGGGCAAGTAAAGTTAATCCCTCCTGGTTAAAACGAGTATTAGAAAGTTTAGCTAATCAACAAGCTTTTGATTCTCTCACCCAGGATTTAACTTTAGCCGATTGGGTAGAAACTGCCATTGTTTTTCAATATATCCAAAGGGGACTAATTAACTTTTTTGATCAGCGTATCTATAGCGAAAAATTGGGAGCCAAATTATCTATTTCTACCTTTCTCACCTTTGCTTTAATTTGGTCACTTTTAACCAATAGTTTCGAGCAAGTTAGTAAAAATTCCCTCTATAGTCGGGGCTGTTTTCAGATGGCTTTACAAATTCTAAGAACCTTTGCTCAACGGGATTATTTTCCTTTATACGGAGGAATTTTCGCCTCCTTTTCTGGCAGTTATCTCAAGGAGGCATTAGATTATTTATCAATTCCTCTGCGTTATGTGGAAGGTACGGGAGAAAAGGCGAGAATTTTAACTTTAATTGCCTATTCTAATCGCATTCGCGGCGACTATCCACAGGCTAGAGAATGTCATCAACAAGCTTTAGAAATTGCTCGTCAACAGCAGGACTCTGCTTGTGAAATAGCTAATTTAAACCATTTATCCCGTCTCAATGCTATCCAAAAAAACTATACAGAAGCGATTAATTTAAGTCAGAGAGCCTTAATTTTAAGTCGTCAACAGGGTAATAGTTTAGGACAGGCTAACGCTTTAGCTAATTTGGGTTATAGTCAGGTACAGGAAGCACAACAGTTAGAGAGATACGATCCCGAAATTTTTCCAAGTTCGATCGAGTATTTACAGCAGGGATTAAAGTTAGCCGAAAGTCTCCAAGATTGGCAGAGTAAATCCCTTTGTTGTAGCAGTTTAGGTCTAGCCTATATTATCCTGGAAAGACCTCAAGATGCGATTAATATTCTCCTGCAAGGATTGGAATCGGCCAAATACTACGGAGATCTATATCTGCAAGGTTTATTACTAACTTATTTAGGCGAAGCTTACTATCAAGACAAGAATTTTGAACAGGCAATTTATATGGGTTCTCTAGGAATGTATTGGCTGCACGAAATCGGTGCAGCAGAATGGCGACAAGCTGCTAGTCTATTAACGGTTATTCGCGGCAAAAATATCGCAGCTTTTGAACAGACTTTCAGTCACGAACGTTCCTCCCTGATTAAATCTATTGGACTGGAAGGCTACCAATATATCTCAGAAATTCTCAGCAAATATCAACAGGGTAATTAGTGAATACACAGCATAAGTTATTAATTAATCTCTCGGTACTTTTTCCCCAACCCACGGGAATCAGTACCTACATTCTTAACCTCTTACCCTACCTAAAAAATTTAGAACCAACCCTACTAACAGCTAATAGTTATCCCGACTTTAACTGTTATTCTATCCCCAAAGGTCTCAGCCCCGATCGAGGAGCGAAAGGTCATTTAAAACGCTTACTCTGGACTCAGTTTCGGTTATCGTCAATTTACCGACAATTAAACGCCAATTTACTCTTTTCTCCCCTCCCAGAAGCACCGATAAATTCTCACTGTCGCTTTGTCGTCATGGTCCACGATTTAATTCCCCTGCGGTTTCCCAGTCTTACTTCCCCCTTAACCCACTATTTCCGTTATTATGTGCCGCAGGTATTACAACAGGCAAAACATATTATCTGCAACTCTCAGGCAACGGCCAAAGATATCACTGAATATTATCAAATTCCCGCCGATAAAATTACTTCTATTCCCCTAGCCTACGATCATCATCACTTTCGCCCTACTGAAGATAATAAGCCAGAACATCCCTATTTTCTCTATCTGGGTCGTCCCAATCCCTATAAAAATTTACCGCGTTTAATCGCCGCTTTTGCCCAACTGCCCCCAGATTTAAGCGATTATCATCTTTGGATTGCCGGCAGCTTTGATCGCCGTTATACCCCCAATTTACAACAACAAGCGCGAGAATTGGCAGTCAGCGATCGCATTAAATTTCTCGATTATATCCCCTACGATCACCTACCCAAAGTTATCAGTCAAGCCACTGCTTTAGTCTTCCCTAGTCTCTGGGAAGGCTTTGGATTGCCCGTTTTAGAGGCTATGGCCTGCGGTACACCCGTCATTACCTCAAATTTGTCATCTTTGCCCGAAGTCACGGCAACAGCGGCAATTTTAATCGATCCCTATCGAGTCGAGGCCCTAGCCGATGCCCTAAAAATTATCGCTCAAGATCGACAATTACACTCAAAATTAAGTCATCTAGGCAAAAAACGGGCCGATGAGTTTAGTTGGCAAAAAACCGGTCTAGCTACGGCAGCAATCTTAAATCAATATCTAGGATGTGCTTGAAAAGTCTTACAGTGGGGACCCCAGACAGGTGACAGCGTTTCCCATCAAAAAATAATTTGACAGATCGGCAGCATTTGCTGTAGGATTGATGATCGTGACCTCAATTGGAGAGATGGCCGAGCGGTTGAAGGCGCAGCACTGGAAATGCTGTTTAGGGGTAACTTTAACGAGGGTTCGAATCCCTCTCTCTCCGTACCCAAAGCACCTTATGAGTAGGTAGGCGTTAAAAATTATCAGATATCCCCGTTATCAAGGGTAGGGTTGATTCATGAATCAACCCTACCTTATCAAGGGGGGATCAAGGGGGGATTAAAGGCAAAATCCATGTTTAATTTAATTATAACCAGCTACTTAGGTAGTCTTGCAAAAGTAATTTCCCGGTTGAGACAGGAGATTACTTTTAGTGATTATCTTCTCCCCTGCTCCCCACTTCATAATTGATAATTGATAATTCATAATTCCCAGTCTCCTATACTTTTTAAACAGGATTTAGTCTAATTCCTCGTCGGTAAACCATCTTTACACTTAGCTAACCACTCCAATAAACTATCTAACTGCTGTGGTGGTTTTACCGTTCCTAAACCCCTAACCGTCACCTGTTTGGGACTATAAACAAAGCGTGATTGTATATGTTGGGGTAGGTGTTCTTGTAATAATTTCCACGCTGGTTCCTCCATAGGAGTTTCTAGGATAATATGCTGTTTTCCATCGGGTTTAATTCGCGAAAAACCGAGGGATTTAGCCAGATGTTTTAACTCGATTACCTTAAATAATTGTGCCACCGGTGCAGGAATTGCACCGTATCTATCCACTAAATCCGCGGCAATTTGTCCTAAAGCTTTCTGAGAATTGGCAGTAGCGATCGACCGATAGACATCCATTTTCTGCTCCAGATCGGATATATAATCGTTAGGAATAAATGCCGTCAATTTCAGATCGATTTGGGTATCCTCCACTTGGGGAATTTCTTGACCTTGAATTTCCCGCAAAGCTTCCTGTAACATTTCCATATATAGATCAAAACCAATCGCTTCCATTTGTCCCGATTGTTCCGCACCTAATAAGTTACCCGCACCGCGAATTTCCAGATCCCTAGTCGCTAATTGATACCCCGATCCTAACTGGGTAAATTCTTGAATTGCCTTTAATCTTTCCCGAGCGGTTTCTGTTAGTTCTGCCTTGGCTGGATAAAGTAACCAAGCGTGCGCTTGTACTCCCGATCGCCCCACCCGTCCCCGCAGTTGATAGAGTTGCGCTAAACCGAATTTTTGGGCATCTTCAATGATAATTGTGTTAACTCTGGGAATATCTAACCCCGACTCCACAATAGTCGTACAGACTAAGATATCCGCTTCCCCATTATTAAAAGCTAACATGGTGGTCTCTAATTCGGACTCATCCATACGACCATGGCCGATGGCAATTCTAGCACCAGGAATCATCCCTTGAATTGCTGCCGCTTTTTCTTCAATTCCCTCGATTCTTGGTACTACATAAAAAACCTGTCCCCCCCGATCCAATTCATTGCGAATTGCCGTTCTAATCACATCAGAATTATAACTAGAAAGGTGGGTTTGGATGGGACGACGAGAGGGAGGGGGTGTGGTAATTAAACTCATTTCTCGCACCCCAGAAAGGGACATATAAAGAGTCCGGGGAATCGGTGTCGCACTCAAGGTTAACACATCAATATTACTTTTAAAAGCCTTAATTTTTTCCTTTTGATTGACCCCAAAACGCTGTTCTTCATCAATTACCAATAATCCTAAATCTTTAAACTCCACCGCTTTACTCAATAACAACTGAGTACCCACTACTATATCCAATTCCCCCGTTTTCAAGCGCTGGACGATATCTTTTTTCTCGGAATTGGTGCGAAAACGATTTAATAAACCCACGTTGATGGGATAGGGGGCAAAACGTTCTTTTAGGGTGTGATAATGTTGTTGGGTTAAAATCGTTGTTGGTGCTAATAAAGCCACCTGTTTATGACCCGTGGTGACAGCTTTAAAAATAGCACGAATGGCCACTTCTGTCTTACCAAAACCCACATCCCCACAGACTAAGCGATCCATCGGGCGATCGCTTTCTAAATCCCGTTTCACATCCTGTATCGCTTTCAGTTGATCAGCAGTGGGTTGGTAGGGAAAAGAATCCTCTAACTCCCGCTGCCAGGGATTATCCATCGGATAGGCAAAACCCGATTTTTTGGTGCGTTGGGCGTAAATATTGATTAAATCAACCGCTAACTTCTTAATCGACTTCCTGACGCGAGCTTTCGTCGCTTCCCACGCTTTGCCAGAGATTTTATGTAATTCTGGCTCTTGATTACCTGTATGACGATAACGGGAGAGATTATCAACAGAATCGGCAGGAACCCGCAATAATCCATCGGCATATTTAATAACTAGATAATCTCGACCTTGCACTATTCCGCTAATTGTGCTTTCCTGCTTTTCTAGTTTGATAAACTGTCCGATGCCATGGTGTTTATGTACTACAAAGTCGAGGGGACGGAGTTTGTTCACGTCCACCTGTACCGAGGCTGCTTGCCGACGTTTGCGGACGTAACCAGCAGTATTTAGAAGATGTTGTCCGAAGAACTCTCGATCAGTAACGACGACTATGCGATAGGTGGGTAGGATAAAACCTTCTAATTCAGCTAATCCTGAGTATTTTAGGGCTGTAGCGGTGTTTTGAATGATTAAGCGCTCGATCGCCCCAAAATCGAGGGGATTGGGGATAAATTGGGACGGACAGTCGTGTTCCTGTAATAACGAGACTGTGCGGGAGGGTTGGGCAGATATTAACCATGTAGCGTACTTATTTACTTTAATACCGCTATAAATCTCTCTTTTTCCCCGTAAAATTTCCGCTAGTTTGGCGAATTGTCCCGGACTGGTGGGAATCCGACGACTGGAGAGATTAAGGCTATTTTCGCAGAGGTGATCGTCTATTTCTGAGAGGTAGAGATGGGGAAATTTGACCGATATTTGCAGAGATTCGCCAAAAGAACGGTGAATTTTCGGTAAAGCTGGTTCTATCTCTTGCCAGCGTTCCCCAATATATTCTATCCAGCGATCGCTTCTAGCTTGACAGCTTTCCAGTTCATCAAAGGCAATAAGAGTATTTTCGGGGAGATAATCCAATAAAGAGGCAGCTTGAGGGAAGGCCAAGCCTAAAAATCGCTCAATTCCCTCTGGATAAATGCCATTAGCTAATTTTTCTCGATCTTCGGCCCCCAGATAATCGGCCACTGTGGGGGGAAGAGAAGGGGCAATCATCGCCGCAAAGCTAGTGGGAGTAAGAAGCAGATTGGGGATAGAATCGAGGGATCTTTGGGTGGCAGGGTCAAATTCTCGCAATTTTTCCAATTCATCGCCGAAAAATTCTAACCTGACTGGTAATTCTGCCGAAACTGGGAAAATATCAACGATATCGCCGCGACGACTCCATTGTCCTTCGGTTTCTACCAGTGAAACCCGTTCATATCCTAATCTAGCTAGGGTTAGATCGAGGTTTTTGGCTTCTATAACCCTTCCTACCGCAAAATTATCGCTATACTGCTCGAAAACCTCTCTAGGGGGTAAATGGGGCTGCAGGGCCTTTTCGGTGGTAATGATCGCCATTCCGACCTCTTGATGACCGATTAGTGCTTGTCCTGAGCTACGTCGAAGGGACGATAATACCTGCATCTGTCCCCAAATCATCTCGGATTCCCGATTAAATGTCTCGTAGGGGCAAGCTTCCGAGGTGGGATAAAAGAAAACACCTTTCCACGTCATCGCTTCTAATTGTGCCGCCCAACGTGCCGCTTCCTCCAGATTGGCACAAATAATTAAAAGATTTTTTCCTTGACAACGGGCGAAAGCTGTGCTTATTAATCCTTTCGGTAAGCGGGCAAGGCCCGTTAGGGTTAAATTGCCGTTTTTCTCCAGTTTTTGGATAAGTTCGGCAGTTAATGGCGATTTTTCAATGTTGCGAATAACGGAGGCAAAAGTCATTTTTTCGTGTTCGGCACTCGGTTTTTAGTTAAGCTCTACTGAATTTAAACTGCCTCTTGGGAGTTTTAGTACAAATGCTCAGGCTTTCTCTCCCAACTCCAGCACTCCGGTGCAGTCTTAACGAGTATCAGTTATCAGTTCACCGACTACTTTTTGGGGTTAATTTTTTGGGGCTTTATTTGACTTGACCAGAGGGGGGTCGCAGGCGCACGGATTTTCCATTATTTATATAATATCATGTCAAGCGTTGCTTGGCAAGAAAAAATTTTTTAATTGCCAGCAAAAGATCGATGGCAGCAAAACCAGTGCATCTATACCACAATATTTTCAGAATGATAACGATTCTCACCGACTGTGATAGGATGAGAATCATAATCAGACTCAGTTAATCCGATGGGTAAAAAATTCCAGTTAACAGCGATCGCTTTAACCCTGACTATAGCCAGCTTAACAGCTTGTAGCGATTCCTCGGTCAAGGAAGAGGAAGCAAAGACACCCTTACAGGTGACAGTGAGCATCGTACCGCAGGAATATTTCGTCAAACGCATCGGCGGTGATAGAGTCAGTGTTAATGCCATGATTCAACCCGGCACAGATCCCCACACCTATGAACCAAAACCCGAACAATTAAAAACCACAGCCCAATCGCAAGCCTACTTTAAAATCGGTGTATCCTTAGAAGATGCCTGGAAAGATCGCTTAAACAGTGTTAACCAACAGATGTTAATCGTCGATACCAGTCAAGGAGTAGATAAAATCCCTTTGACAGCAGAACATGATCACGATCATGATCACGATCATGATCACAGCAAGGAAGAAAAACATCAAGCTGGAAAAAACACCCTAGATCCCCATATTTGGTTATCACCAAAACGAGTCAAAGCACAAGCAAAGACTATTTATCAAACCCTAGCACAACTCGATCCCGATCAGGAAGCTATCTATCGGGCCAACTTGGAAAAATTCAGTCAGGAATTAGACGCATTAGATCAAGAAATTCGGCAAAACTTGGCAGGGGTCAAAAACAAAAAATTTATGGTCTTTCATCCCGAATGGGGCTATTTTGCCCAAGATTACGGTTTAGAGATGATCGCGATCGAAATCGACGGTAATGAACCCAGTGCTGCCCAGTTAAGTCAACTAATCAAACAGGCCAAAAAAGAGAATATTAAAGTTATTTTTACTCAACCAGAATTTAGTCAGAAAAGTGCCGAAACTATTGCTAGGGAAATTGGGGGACAGGTAATCCCTATCAGTGCCTTTGCTGAAAATTGGAGTGAAAACCTGCGACAAGTTTCCCAAAAAATGGCCACAGTTTTAAATCAGTAATTGCTTGTATATGTAGCTAGACACAATTAATTGCACATATCTAACTACCTCTTGCCTATTGCCTATTGCCTTTTGCCTATCCTAACCAAGAAGTTAATTTTGCTCTATTGTATATGTCAACGATCATTACCATTAATAATCTCTGGGCCGGCTACGAACAGGAACCGATCCTCGAAGATATTAATTTAACCATTGAAGAATTAGATTTCCTGGGAATTATCGGCCCGAATGGAGGAGGAAAAACTACCCTCCTTAAGGTTTTACTGGGATTAATTAAACCTTGGCGGGGAGAAGTCAGTATTTTGGGGCAAAGTGTCGAAAAAGGTCGGGAATTAGTCGGTTATGTGCCGCAGTTTGTCGAATGCGATCGCTCATTTCCCATCACTGTGGGTGAGGTGGTGAAAATGGGGAGATTGAGCAGCAAAAAACTCTGGCAAGGCTATAGTAAAAAAGATGAGTTAAGGGTAGATAAAGCTTTAGATAGTGTGGGAATGTTAGCGTTGAAAAAAAGGTCGATTGCTGAACTTTCGGGAGGACAGCGCCAACGGGTTTATATCGCTCGCGCTTTAGCGGTAGAACCCCGTCTCTTGATTTTAGATGAACCCACTGCCAGTGTCGATCCCCAAATGCGTGCTAGTATTTTTTCCCTGTTGCAAGAATTGAATGAGTGGATGACTATTTTAATTATTTCCCATGATCTGGGAACCCTATCTACCTATGTTAAATCGATCGGTTGTCTCAATCGTCGTCTCTATTATCACGGCCAAAAATCTCTCACTACCGCTATGTTAGAGCAAGTGTATTGTTAAAAGTTTTCTCCCTTTCTACTGTCAAAACCCTTGACAAATCCCCGCCCTTGACAGATACTTATATATAGAATGGGAATCCGTGCCTGCCTGCAAACCCTCTTTTTTTAGGTTAGATAAGCGTCAAGAAAATAAAAACCTAATACCTGACCAGCGCTAAAGACTTATACGAACAAGACTATCTTGCTTGGTTAGAAGAAACGGCCAAACAACTGCGACAAAGACAGACAGATGTATTGGATTGGGGAACCAACAGAGACAAAAATTATTATTAGTTGTAAATTTCATTATGACTAGGCTCAATGTAATCGCTGTTATTTTGTTGATTAAACTTTAAAATTACCATTGCTGGAACGCCAAGGGCGATCGTTTACAATAGGGGGCAAACTTTTAGAAAGCAACCTTTATTACTATTCTTACTCATGCCCACTCTATCAAGCTTCTATGGAATAAAAATCACCATGAACTATAACGATCACAATCCGCCTCATATCCATGCCGAGTATCAAGATTATGAAGCGGTTATAATGATTCACACAGGTGAAGTTTGTGGTCAAATGCCCAAAAGAGGACTAAATTTAATATGGGAGTGGCTTGATCTACACCAATCTGAACTATTGGAGAACTGGGAAAATGCGCGTCAAAGAAAACCTCTTAACAGAATCGATCCCCTTCCCTAAAAAGGAGCTATTTCTTCATGTTATCTGTGTGGAATATCTGGATAAGTATCAATTAAAGCTAACCTTTAATAATGGAATAGAAGGGATTGTAGATTTAGAACAAGAATTGTATGGAGAAATCTTTGAACCCTTAAAAGATCAAAGTTTATTTCAAAAAGTATATGTAAATAGTCGGACAATAGAATGGCCAAACGGAGCAGACTTTGCCCCTGAATTTTTATTTGAAATTGCCCTCGACAAGCAACCAGTGCGATCGCCGATTTTGTAGGTTGGGTTGACGAAAGGAAACCCAACATTTCTACACAGAAAATATCCCCTTTCCAAAACGAATTAACACCATTATCTTTTAATTTGTTGGGTTGCGTTCCTTAACCCAACCCACCGAATTTTTGAAAAATTTTAGTTGATCTTGTCGGTTGATACGACGAAACCCAACCTACATTTTATTCCATACCAATATCACTATCAAAGATCAGCCTTTCTGAAGCCCCCCACATCTGATCATAAATTCCTTCTTCAACATAACGATGAAAACTGGAGTGTTGCCAATCTTTCGGAGCATTTACTAATCCATGATGCACGGGATTGTAATGGATGTATTCGAGATGATTAACAAAATCTCGATCGCCGTAGGCGCGCCCTTGGCGACCATCTCGAACTTGATGCTCCCAAAAGCGACGTTGCCAAATAGCCTTTTCTCCTTTATGTTGTCGAGATGTTGAAATTTTACCCTGATATTGAGAATGACATTGACGGCTAAAATAACTTTTAATTAATCGCCAACGAGTTGAAAAATCTGCATCTGTTTCAGGCAATGTCCAAAGAGCATGAATGTGATCTGGTAAAATGACAATAGCATCAATCTTAAAATGATGTTGTCGCATAACATATTTAAAAGCATTTCGTAGTAAATCCACATTTTCAGGTTAACACAAAATTTTGTGACGATTGTATGTCACAACTGTAAAAAAATAAGTAGCTCCAGGTGTTTTTGCTCTACGGTATTGCATCAAGTTAGAATAACATTTATTGGATTGGTGTTTACGCAACTGGCGTTGGGTTTCGTGCCTCAACCCAACCTACCAAACTTTAAGACCGCAATTCCTTTGGCTTTTGAAAGTGCGATCGCTGTCATCTTGTTGATTAAACGTTAAAATTACCATTGCTTGGGATAGGAACGCAAAGGGCGATCGTTTTTTGATGATGGGGAGGGGCGATTGCTTTTTGGGGAGGAGAAAGTGCGATCGCCTGCCCTGAGATTAATCTCTCAACAAAGCTCGAAAACCAGCTTGCTGAAAATGAATATCCGTTGTTAATGCTTCCGTTATTCTACGCTCTTCCATTACAATAAAAGAAATACAGTCAACAATTCCCCAATTTTTATCGTTTCTTTGACAATATAGTTGAAAAGCTTTTTGATAAAGAATTTCCGATAAGGGAATAACTGTCACTGTTCTGTCCTTTTCTAATGAGGACAATAATTTAATTGACTTAGAGCGATATTTTTGTTTAGATAAAGCATTGCCAATCTCTAAAATAATGGCTCTGGTTGTAACTAAAGGTGTTTTTGAAGTTTTTAATTGTTGGGCAATGGCAAGTGCTTTATGATGATAATCGTCCGTAGATGAAGATAAAGCGATCGCATAACTTGTATCGAGAAATTTCTCAGGGTTCATGCTCTTTTTCTTCGCCATATAAATATTTATCTAGATTTTCTGACCAATCTGAGGGGCCGTCTAGTTGTAATGATTCTGCTGTCTCTAAAAAAGAAGTGAGTTCATTATTTTCATCCGATAAGTTATCAACAATAATGCGGACACGAGTATTAGCCTTCAATGTAACGGGTTGCTCTGGATGAAAGACCTTTCCGTCAAATAATGCGTCAATAGAATTAAGCATGATCTGTTGGTGAAATGATTTTTACTTGAAATATCTATATTATAAATGTAACACACCAAATTGATTGTTATTCGCTGTCATCTTGTGGATTAAACTTTAAAACTGCCATTGCTTGGGATAGGAACGCAAAGGGCGATCGCTTTTTGATGAGGAGGAGGGGCGATCTTGTAGGTGGCTCTTCGGGACTTGGTATGGTTCGATAGGGGGGCATAAATCGACTCAATCCTTATCTGGCAAGAGATTTAATTGATTAGTTCGCTCCAGATCGCCAACAATTGACAAAAATTGCGGCAATGTCTGTCTCTATAAAGGTTTCATTCCTTATAACCTCGTCCATTGCATAAGACAAACCGAAGAACCAAAAATACTCCGAAATCCTCGTGAACTTTATTTTAAGTCACCATGCCGAAGAAAAAATTATTCAACGCCAAATCTCTTTAAAAATATTGCAGGACATCCTCAATAATCCTGAGCAAATTTTAGAAGAAGATGGACTCAAAGTTTATCAAGGTACTTTTGTCGCCATTAACAATAAAACTTATCTTCTGAGAATTTACATTAATGACTTAGTTGAGCCTCAAAAAATTGTTACACTATATGTTACCAGTAAACTTAGAAAATATAGGCAGCTATCAAATGAAAGCTAAATATGATGCTGAAGTTGACGTTTTAACAATTACCTGGCATGACACACCCGTAGAAGAAAGTGAGGCAATCAGTCCGGGGGTTATTCTTGACTATGATCAAGCAGGTAATGTAATCGGGATTGAAATTCTTAATGCTTCTCGAAAAATCGAGAATTTTTCTCCGAATGTGCAGGTAGCTATTTCTTCTCGATAAAGGTGATCGCTGATCCTGTAGTGCGATCGCTGATCTTGTAAGTTGGGTTGAGGTAACGAAACCCAACATTACCTTTATTTCTTACCTTAATTTTTGGGGTTTCACTTCTACATTTTATTCCATACCAATATCACTATCAAAGATCAGCTTTTCTGAAGCTCCCCACATCTGATCATAAATTCCTTCTTCAACCTAACGGTGAAAACTGGAATATTGCCAATCTTTCGGAGCGTTTACTAATCCATGATGCACGGTATTCGAGATGATTAACAAAATCTCAATAAAAAACCCTTGACAAATCCTCGCACTTGACATACACTTATATATAGAATGGGAATCCGTGCCTGCCTGCGAACCCTCTTTTTTTAGGTTAGATAAGCGTCAAAAAAATAAAAACCTAATACCTGACCAGCACTAAAGAGGATAGGTTATGACAACTAAAGACCTATACGAACAAGACTATCTTGCTTGGTTAGAAGAAACGGCCAAACAACTGCGACAAAGACAGACAGATGTATTAGATTGGGAACATCTCGGAGAAGAAATCGAAGCGCTGGGGAATGAACAGAGACATAAAGTAGATAGTTATCTCCTACAATTGCTCATTCATCTGCTTCTCTACCAATACTGGCCGGAGGAACGAGAAAGATGTGCGCGGGGATGGCAGGACGAAATCGGTAACTTTCGGGTGGAATTAGAACTTTTATTGGAGTCAAAAACCCTCTATAACTATTTTTTAACCAGAATCGCCGTTATTTACCCTAAAGCAGTGAAGCGAGTCCGACAAAAAAGCCAATTACCGGCCGATATCTTTGCTGAAAGCTGCCCCTATAGTCCCGAACAAATCCTCGATTCCGATTTTCTCCCCTAAAATTCCGGCAGATTTTTTCAAAAAAATCCTTGACAAATCCCCGCACTTGACAGATACTTATATATAGAATGGGAATCCGTGCCTGCCTGCAAACCCTCTTTTTTCAGGTTAGATAAGCGTCAAAAAAATAAAAACCTGATAACCGGTCCCTAACTACCTATAAGCTTTTCACCCAATCACTAATCAACCGGTTAACCTCTGTGGGAATTTCATCGTGGGGACAATGACCGGCAGTTAGATAATATTCTGTCAGAGAAGGATAGTATTGACGGAATTTGGCCCCGCGTTCCCTAGTATTCATCCAAGGGTCCCCCTCACCCCATAACATCAACAGGGGACAACTTAACTTTTGCAGGAGAATATCCACATTTTCCCCCCGGGGAGATTTAAACACAGAAGCAAAAACTTTGGCTGCTCCCGCATCCAGGGAAGGACGACGGATATCTTCTATTAACTGCTCAGTAATGGCACTGCGATCGAGATATACTTTCTCTAGGGTTTTGCGGATAGTTTTGGGTTGACGGGTATAGAGAAATAAGAGATAACTAGCCCAGGGTTGCAGCAAGATCGATCGCAGTAATTTTTGTGCTAAATTAGGCTGACGATTGCTTTCTGTATCGCTAAAGGGACCGGCGCTATTGAGGAGAATTAATCCCCGAACATTCTCGCAATGATTAGCAGCTACACAGAGAGAAGCGTAACCCCCCAAAGAATTACCCGCTAAAACCGTCGGTTGGCCCACAACTTCCTTGATAAAATCGTTTAATTGTTGCTGCCAAAGATTGCCACTATAGACAAGATCCGGTTTAGCTGATCTACCGAATCCTAACAGATCGATCGCCCATACTTCCCATTCTGAGGCTAAACCTTGCACATTTTTTCGCCAATGGTCGGTGGAAGCGCCAAAACCGTGGACTAATAGTAAAGGGGGTTTTCCCGCAACTCTAGTACCCGCTTGCACATAGTGTATAGAATTTCCTTGCCATTGCCAATTTTGCTTTATCGTCAGAGCAGCTGTATTCATCGGCCGTTTTGTTAAGTAATGTGAATAATTCTTAGTCTAACCGATTGAGAAACTGGAGACAAAGCTAGAGATTTTTAGCCAAACCCCTTGACTGAAAACGGAACTTGACATATACTTATATATATAATGGGAATCCGTGCCTGCCTGCAAACCCTTCATTTTTGGGCAAATAACCCTAAAAAACACTCTCAAAAAAATCTTGAGCGGGATTAATCTGCTGGTATGGGTGGCTAACCCCAGAGAATTACTCCTGAATCATCGGGACAGTTTTTTGCTAATTCTGATATAACAGCTATGAAGATTTTGACGATTTTACAGGGATTAATCGACAAAAATCCCTTAAGTCAGGCGGCTCTAGAAGATTTACTAGCGCTCGAATCCTTAAATTTTAGGGAGACTAACCCTCTCATCCTACAGGAAAGGGCGGAACTATTAACGATTCTCTGGCCGCGAGTCTGGCAAAAATGTCAGGAGTTAGGGATAAATCAGCCAAATCAGATTTTGATCAGCTGTTGGCGCTTGTGGATTCCTTGGGCGCTAGAGCTACGCAGCCACGCAAAACCGTTGATTCAAGGCATTTTGGCTCCCCAAGGCACGGGAAAGACCACCTTAACATCCATAATGTCGATTATTTTAGCCTATTTTGATTTAAAAGTAAATAATCTCTCTTTAGATGATATTTATAAGACCTATAATGAGCGAATAAAATTGCGTCAAAAGGATAAAAGATTGCGCTGGCGTGGTCCACCGGGTACTCATGATATAGCATTAGGAATTAAAGTTTTAGAACAGGTTTGTCAGCAAGAAAGTCCGATTTTAATCCCGCGGTTTGACAAGTCACTGCATCGAGGACAAGGAGATAGAATTGCACCGGAACAAGTGGAGCGAGTCGATATTCTTTTTTTCGAGGGTTGGTTTGTGGGCATGAATCCAGTAGAAGAAACAGTCTTTGATCATGCCCCCGATCCGATTAATAGCGAAGAAGACCGACAATTCGCCAGGGATAATAATCGAAGATTGCGAGAATATCTACCCCTCTGGTCAAAAATCGATCGCTTACTGATTCTTTATCCCCTTGACTACCGTTACAGTTTACAATGGCGACAGGCGGCCGAAACAAAAGGAGGTATGACCCCATCAGAAATCGAGGAATTTGTCAAGTATTTTTGGAAAAGTTTACATCCGCAATTATTTCTGCCACCCCTGCTCAAACAAGCAGATCTAGTGGTAGAAATTAATCGGGATCATAGTCTAGGAAAAATCAGTTATCAGTGAGCAGTAGGCAAGAGGCAAGAGGCAAAAGAAAGCCCCAAACTTGTTACTTAACACTATTGACTGAAAACTCCCATCTGATAACTGATAACTGATAACTGATAAAGCTTATGATTGAAGTCGAACATCTGAGTAAAATTTATGGTTCTACCGCGGCAATCAGTGACGTGGATTTTACCGTAGAAAAAGGAGAAATTCTCGGTTTTTTGGGACCAAATGGAGCGGGAAAAACCACGACTATGAGGATTTTATCTGGTTATATTCCTGCCACAACGGGAACAGCAAGGATAGCAGGATACGATGTGCATCAACAATCCTTAGAAGTGCGTCGTCGCATTGGTTATCTTCCCGAAAATCCCCCCTTGTATCCAGAGATGACCGTGGAAGGTTTTCTTGATTTTGTGGCGCGGATTAAAGGCATCTCATCGGGGGATAGAAAAGCGCGGGTAGATTTAGTTTTAAGCAAGTGTCAGTTACTAGAAAAAAGAAAAGTTATTATCCGCAAGTTATCCAAAGGTTATAAACAGCGTGTGGGAATTGCCCAAGCGATCATACACGATCCACCAGTAATTATTTTAGATGAACCGACAGTAGGATTGGATCCGAAACAGATTATCGAGGTGAGAAATCTGATTAAAAGTTTAGCGGGAGAACATACAATTATTCTCTCCACTCATATTTTGCCAGAAGTGAGTATTACCTGCGATCGAGCGACAATTATTAATCGGGGTCGCATCGTGGCCAATAATATTACTACCGCCCCCCCTGCCAGTTCCAGTTATGAAATTGAGATCGAGGGTGATAGGGATTCCCTGCTAGAAATCCTGCAACAACTGCCGCAAGTCGAACAAGCAGCAAAAGTCGGCGATAACCTGCTCAAAATTGTTGGTCAAGTGGGAACAAACTTAGGGGCAGAAATTGCTAGAATAGTTGTCAACAATGGTTATAACTTATTAGAAATGCGTCGCACCCGCAAAACCCTAGAAGATATCTTTCTGGAAGTAATCGGCAGCGGGGAAAGTAACCAGCAAGAGGAGAGGCATGATCAATAATATCTGGGCGATTTTTCGCAAGGAATTTCAAAGCTATTTTACCGCCGCCAATGCCTATATCATTATGGGGATATTTTGGTTAGTAGCAGGATTTTTCTTTAACTCCCTTCTCTACGGCATTATTCTCGATATTAGTATCCAGGAACAATCGGGATTTCTGGTAGCCAGAGATACGGTATCTGAATTTATGACCACTTTCATCGGCATTATTTTATCCTCTTTATTGTTGGTAATTTTGCCAGCCCTGTCTATGGGATTATACGCAGAGGAAAAAAAACAGGGAACCCTAGAACTTTTAGCCACTTCCCCCCTGACCAATTGGAGTATAGCCATCGGTAAATTATTGGGAGTGCTGGCCTTTTTTACCGTGATGATTACCCCCCTCTGGATTTACGAAATAGTAGTTTTTAGTAGCGCAGTTCCCCCGGTAAATATAGCCAGTATTTTAATGGCTCATCTAGGATTAATTTTACTGGCAGCGGCCATCCTAGCCATCGGGATGTTTATTTCTTCCCTCACCAATAGTTCTATCCTGGCTTACATCATCACCTTTATCACCATCTTATTTATCTGGATACTGGATGTAATTGCTAACAATGCCGAAACCTTCTTTCGAGATCGCATCGGAGGAGAAGTGGGAGAACAGATCGGATTTTTCCTAAAAGAATTGCTCTCCCATCTATCTTGGTATCAACCCTTTAACAATTTCGTGCGGGGAATTTTTGACAGTAGTAGTTTAGTCATCCTCCTCAGTTATATTCTGCTGGGAATCTTCCTAACTACTCAATCGATCGAAGCGGACCGTTATCAAAGAAACTAACTATGATATCCTGGCAAAAATACAGTAAATTTCTCTATATACCCGCCCTATTTCTGGCTAGTGCCGGCCTAACCGTGGGGTTAATTTCTGGTCAATGGTCATCCCTCTCTCTGGGGTTATTAATTGCTGGGGCTATTCTGTTTCTAGGGTGGCTGTTGTTATTAGTAATCACTGCCAAAGACTTTTGGCAAAAAAGAAGTACCCGCACTGGTACTCAAACCCTCATAACTACTATTATTGTCCTCGGTGTTATCGGTTTAATTAACTTTCTCGCCCTCCGTTATCCCTATCGAGTTGATTTAACCGAAAACCAAATCTTTAGTTTATCCCCCCAAACCGAAAGACTATTAACCAATCTGTCAAAACCAGTCAAAGTCTGGATTTTTTCAACCCAGGGAATCAGTGGCAACGAAGAGGAACTTTTAGCCAATTATCAACGCAAAAACCCCCAATTTCAGTACGAAATAGTTAACCCAGAGAAAAAACCCAATATCGCTCAGGAATTTAAAAAACTAGCCAATGATAATCTAGCCAGAGTCTATCTACAGTATGGTGAAAAAAAACAACCCCTGAAAACTATTAGTGAAGAGGAAAGTCTCACCGAAGCGAAATTGAGTAACGCCATCGAAACCGCTAAAACCGATCGCACTCTAACCGCTTACTTTCTGCAAGGTCATGGAGAAAATGCCATCAAAGAACCTCAAGGGGGTTTAGGACAAGCAGTCAATAGTTTAGAAGCAAAAGGTTATCAAGTAGAACCACTTAATCTAGTGGAACGTTCCACCATTCCCAATAATGCCGATGTCATTATTATTGCCAGTCCCAAAAGAAAAATATTTCCCCAAGAAGTTACCGCTTTAAAAAACTATCTTGAGCAAGGGGGCAAAATTTTATTACTGATTGACCCCCAAACCGAAACCGGATTAGAACCCTTATTAACCTCTTGGGGTGTGAAACTAGATAATCGGATTATTATTGATGCTTCCGGTGCCGGGGAAATCATCGGTTTAGGTCCGGCTAGTCCCATTATTACCAATTACGGTAATCATCCCATTACTCGCGATTTTGCTAACGGTATTTCTATCTTTCCCTTTGCTCGTCCCATCGCTACCGTCCCCGTGGAAGGAATTGAAGCCGTATCTTTAATGATTACTAATGATAAAATGTGGGCTGAGAGTGATTTAAATGATCAGAATCTCCAGTTTAACCCTGAAAAAGATTTAGCTGGTCCCTTTGATTTAGGAGTTGCCCTGACGGGAAAAAAAGGTAAATTAATCGTGATTGGTAATGCCAGCTTTGCCAGCGATGGACTGTTTGAACAACAGTTAAATGGAGATATATTTTTAAATTCTGTGCAGTGGTTAGCCAGTGGTGAAACAGCCACCTTATCTATCCGGGCCAAGGAACCAGAAAATAGAAGAATCAATTTAAATCCCCTGCAAGCTAACGCTATTTTTTGGATAGCGATGGTGGTGATGCCTTTAGGGGGATTTACCCTAGCTGGATTGACTTGGTGGCAACGTCGTTAATCGAGTTAGAATCTAGAAAAATCATCTCTCTTATTCCTCTAACTGCCATGACCACAACCCAAACTATCCCCCAATTGTTGACTTTTGATGACTATATCAATCAATATCCCGATGATGGACAACAATACGAATTAATCGCAGGAAAATTATCGGCCATGATGCGACCGATCGGAAAACACGAAGAAATTGGCGGATTTGTTTCTGGAACCCTATTCTTAGAGATAAATCGGCAGCAATTGCCCTATTTTATCCCTAATACTGCGGCAGTAAAACCCCTTCGACCCCATACAGGTTATCTACCCGATATTATTGTCCTAGACAGAGAAAATCTAGTTAATGATCCCTATTGGGAAACCGCTTCCTCAATTTCTCTGGCAACATCAGCTAAATTAATTATTGAAATTGTCAGTTCCAATTGGCGAGATGATTATCTGAAAAAATTCGACGACTACGAACAATTAGGAATTGCCGAATATTGGATTATCGATTATTTAGCCAAAGGTTCGGCCCGATATATCGGCAGCCCCAAAGAACCCACCATTTCTATCTATCAATTAATCGATGGAGAATATCAAGGTAATTTATTTAAACAGGATCAACGTCTTATTTCAGGGGTTTTTCCAGAGTTAAACCTCACTGCTAATCAAATTTTTCGTGCTAGAGCTTAAAGAAAAACCCGCATTTTTAGATTAATTACTATTTTCCACCGTGGGAAGAGGAGAAGGTGATAAAACAGGAGGAGCGATCGGTTCAATTTTATCCTCATTAACCGGGGGATTAATCACCTCTGGAACAGGAGAAGGGGAAGGGGAAGGAGAAGGGGAAGGGGAAGGAGAAGGAGAAGGAGAAGGGGAAGGAAGGGGAGAAACTTGAGGACTCGGCTCCGTTTCAGGAAGGGGAACAGGAATAGGAATTACTTCTTCTGGGGTGGGACTAGGAGTTAATTCTGGAGTCGCTTCTGGACTAGGAATCACCTCTGGGGTGGGAGTAGGGGATGGAGTGGGAGTCGGGGAATAAATGGGAGTCCGTTGACGAGAAGGTCGTCGGATAGGGGGAAAATCTTGGGAGGGAGGAGGAATGATTTCAGGAATAGGAGAAGGTTCGGGGGTTGGTGATGGTTTAATTTGCTCATTTTTGGGAAAAATAGCCATAAATCCCCGATATCCTAGGGCAAAAGCCCCAATTGTCACCGCAAAAATCAGCAAAATCCACAGCCAAGGATTCTTTTTTTCCCCAGAATTGGGTTTAATAACCACAGTGGGGGAGACGGTTGGTTTTGGGGGTGTAGAGGACTTTAATCGGGGACTATGGGGAGAAACCGCGATAGTTGGTTGGGTGGACAAATCGGGGGATATTTCTGCCAAAGCTGCTAACATTTCCCTCGCAGTAGCAAACCGATCCCGGGGATGAAAACGGATCGCTCGATCGATTACCATAGCTAAATTAGGATTAACATTTTCTGCCTCCTGTCGCCAGAGAATTTCCCCCGTGCGCGAGTCAGTTTCTAGATATTGCGGCGTTTTTCCCGTTAATAAAAAAATCGCCGTTAAGCCTAGGCTGTAAAGGTCACTAGAAAAAACCGGTCTCCCGGCAGCCTGTTCTGAAGCCATATAACCGGGGGTGCCAAGG